>DAIDJJ010000124.1:0-7920 GCA_027451385.1 Spirochaetales bacterium
GTTAACATCTTGACAGGATGGGAGCTAATGAAGTAGCATGGCTTGTCTTATTGATTGGAGGATGTATGGGGTCGAGGACCAAATTGACGAAAACCCGTCGTAGAATGAAGGCCGCCAAAAGGCTTGAACTTCGAACCAAGCGAGCCGTCAAGGCTTTAAGTAAATTGAAAGCGTCGGGGCTCAACCCCAAACTTGAGTTCTAAAAAACGGCGTAGAGGAGCCCCGTGATTCACGGGGCTTTTTTTATGGGACCCTTTGTTCCCCATACAGCTCGTTAGAAAATTCCATCGCACTTGAAGGAGTCATGCTTTGAAAGACCAACTCCCGCCACGAAAGCGTCTCCAGGTGCCCCCGCGACAAGAACTCGATTTATGGCTTAAAGCTCGTGAAGAACGGTTTAAACTTCGCCCTGAAACAGAAAAGAAAATCCGATGGTATCAAGACCAGGATTTGGACAGCCAGGTTCCTCTCGCCCTTGTGTATGTTCACGGGTACAGCGGAACAAGACGTGATATTTCCCCTTCTGTGGAATTATTGGCCGATCGCCTGCACGCTCCTGTTTTTTTTACTCGACTGACAGGACATGGACTGTATCAGGACCCTCACCGCGGGGTCAAATTATCAGCTTGGGAACAAGACCTGGAGGAAGCTTTGGCCATCGGCCATCAGCTTGGCAATAAAGTCCTCTTGATTGGCACCTCAGCGGGGGCTACCTTAGCCTTGTGGTCAATCCTCAAGGGGCATAAGGCAGAGGCTCTCATCTTAACTTCACCGCTTCTTGCCGCTGTCCAAACATGTTCCTTTTTGCTGGAAATCCCTTTTCTTCGGTCTGTAGTGAAAACGTTTATGGGACCGTGGATGTCTTTTCCCCCGCAAAATGCCCTCCAAGCCGAGATTTGGGATTACCGCCATCGTACAGATTCACTCCTTCCTTTGTTAACCTTGGCTCGAAAGGTTCGACATACCTCACCAGCACAAATAGAAAGCCCTGTATTGGCATTTATCTCACCCCAAGACAAAGTTGTTTCTGCGCCTACAGCCTTACAGTATCTGAGTCAAATTCCCCCCGCAAAACGAAAGTTTGTTGAGTTGTTACCTAGTCATGACAAAGACCAACACGTTTTGACTGGCGAGGCTCTCTCACCGGATACCACTAACCTTTGGGTAGATACAGTGGTCAATTTTTTGCGTCAACGAAACCTCTTACCGTTAAGTTAAACTCAGATTCTCCCTACTGGACGGTCACCTTGCCCTCACGCTACAATTCTGTAACACCTGATTTAAGGAGCCGTCTGTGAAGGACCTGAGCAAAATCCAGTCCTGGGTTCTCGATACCCCCAATTTCATCCACGATTTGATCAACAAAGACAACCAAAGCGGGCGTTTTAAAGGTCAGGTTGTCACTCGTTTCCCCCCCGAACCCAACGGCTACCTGCATATTGGCCATGCCAAATCGATCACCCTCAACTTTGGAACGGCAGCTAAGTACAAAGGTTGGTGCAACCTAAGGTTTGATGATACCAACCCTGCTAAAGAAGAAGATGAGTATGTTCAATCGATTCTCGAGGACGTTCGTTGGCTCGTTGGTCATGATTCTTTTGAGGTTCTATACGCCTCTGACTATTTTCAGCAAATGTACGATGCCGCTCTTAGTCTGATTGAACGCGGACTGGCTTACGTCGACTCGTGTACTTCAGAAGAAATCTCTCAAATGCGTGGTGCCCCCACGTCTCCTGGCATCGAAAGTCCTTGGCGAAACCGCTCACCAGAAGAAAATCTCAAGCTCTTTCGTCAAATGACAGCGGGAGAGTTTGAAGAAGGGGCCTGTGTTCTTCGAGCCAAAGTTGACATGACTAGCCCCAATATTAATCTTCGCGACCCTATTCTTTACCGCATCAAGAAAGCTCCTCACCACAGAACGGGGGATAAATGGGTTGTTTACCCTATGTATGATTGGGCTCATGGCTGGGAAGACAGTGTTGAAGGGATTACCCATTCTTTATGTACGCTGGAATTTGAAAACCATCGTCCGCTCTACGATTGGTTCTTGGACCAATTTCCCGAAGCTCATCACCCTCAACAAATAGAATTCAATAAACTTTCGATCACGTATACTATGTTATCCAAACGCAACCTGTTGGAATTGGTCAAAACCGGTTTTGTTGACGGCTGGGATGACCCTCGTATGCCCACCTTAAGCGGCTTAAGACGACGAGGCTTTACGCCCTCCTCGTTACGAAAGTTTGCCGAAGCCACTGGCTATACCAAGACCGATGGCCGTGTTGATCTCAGCATGTTGGAATTTTTTATTCGAGAAGAGCTGAATAAAACGGCCTTGCGAGTGATGGTGGTTTCCTCCCCCATTAAAGTGATCGTTGAAGATTACCCTGAAAATCAAGTCGAATACGCTGAGATTGAAAACAATCCAGAAGATCCGCAATCCGAAACCCGAAAAGTTCCTTTTAGACGGGAAATCTGGATTGATGGCGAAGACTTTTCTCAACAACCACCAAAAGGTTGGTTCCGTCTCGCACCTGGTACCGAAGTTCGCTTAAAGGGAGCGTATTTCATCACTTGTCGCGAAGTGATTACCAACCCCGATGGTTCCGTCAAAGAGCTTCGCTGTACCCATGATCCTAAAAGTTGGGGGGGGGAAAGCCCCGACGGTCGAAAAGTGAAAGGAACCATTCAATGGGTCAGCGTTCAAGACGCCGTCTCGATTGAAACCAGACTCTACGACAAGATGTTCACCGTAGAAAATCTTTCCGACTTACCTGAAGACAAGACTTGGAGAGATTTTCTCAATCCGGCCTCGTTGGTCACAGAAAAAGCCTTTGCAGAACCCTCACTTCACGAAGCTCGTCCAGGTTTAACCTACCAATTTATCCGAAAAGCCTATTTTGTACCGGATGCTCCTTCGTATGAACGAGGCAACTTAGTCTTTAACCGCACCGTCACACTGAAAGATAGTTGGACACGGAAAGGTAACTGAACCGTTCAGGCAAGCAAGTCTGCCAGTCAACATTCCTGCTAGTTAGCTTGCTTGCCAGTAAAGCTCATTTCATCGTTAAGCTTATTCGCTTACGCTGGGGTTCGACCGCCAACACTTTAACTTTCACTTTCTGACCGGGTTTGACAATATCCAGGGGGTCGCGAACAAAGGTGTTGGCAAGTTGACTGATGTGAACTAAACCATCTTGATGAACACCAATATCAACAAACGCGCCAAAGGCGGTGACGTTGGTCACGATCCCGTTCAAAACCTGGCCTTCCTTGAGATCCTCAAGCGTTCTGATGTTGGGATCAAAAGCAACAACTTCAAAATCCTCGCGGGGATCTTGTCCGGGTCGCGCTAATTCCTGGACCACATCGGCAAACGTCAACGAATCCACCTCCCAATCACAGCTTGAATAGGAAATTCTCTGGGATAGCTTGGAATTTCCTACCAGTTCTCCTAACCCTACGCCCAGCGAACTGGCAATCCGTTCGACCAAGGGGTAACTTTCAGGATGCACGGCACTATTGTCCAAGGGATGAGTACTATTTCGAACTCTTAAAAAACCAGCCGCTTGTTCAAAGACCTTTGGTCCCCAACCTTTGATTTTTAAGAACTCTTGCCGTGAGCGATAAGGGCCATTTTTGGCTCGGTACTCTACTGCGGCCGCAGCTAAACGAGCATTTAAGCCCGAGACATAGGTTAGGAGTGCTTTTGAAGCCGTATTGATATCCACTCCAACACGATTAACGCAGCTCACCACGGTATCTTCCAAATGCTGTTTTAAAAGTTTTTGATCCAGATCATGCTGGTATTGCCCTACCCCCAGGGCCGCAGGATCAACTTTGACGAGCTCTGCCAAAGGGTCCATCAACCGACGTCCAATCGATACTGCACCACGGACTGTAAGGTCGCACGAGGGCAATTCTTCGCGGGCAATTTCACTGGCGCTGTATACCGAAGCACCGCTTTCTGAGACCGAAAGGACAGGAATTTCTAGCCCCAGGTCGCGACAAAAGTCGAAAGTTTCCCTTCCTGCGGTTCCATTGCCTACCGCAACCGCCTTGATCTCGAACTTTTTCACAAGAGTTGTGAGAATCTTACGGGCCTCTTCTTGGCGACCCATTTCGGCCAGAGGATAAACCACGGTATGGTCAACCAATTCACCTTGCGCAGATAAGACAGCGACTTTACAGCCTGTTCGAATTCCTGGGTCCAAGGCAAGAACCGGCTTGGGCCCCAAAGGCGCCGCTAAAAGGATTTCTCGCAAATTCTTGGCAAATATTCCTACTGCTTCAAGGTCTGCACGCGCTTTAGCATCTTTGATCAACTCATTTTCTAACGACGGCCTTAAAAGACGTGACCAAGAATCGGCCACTCCGAGGATTAGAGAGGGACAGAGGGGTTTTGAAAAGGCTAAGGTCGCCATGGCGATACGGCTAACCTGGGATTCTGGTAAATCGAGCTTCCAGGAAAGCTCTCCAGCTTCCTGTGCTCGTAAAAGAGCCAATAAACGATGACCAGGAAGAGTTTTCCAACGTTCTGTTCTTCCGGCTAGATCTCGATATTCTCCCTCAGAACGAAGTTTTTTGGTGGCTTTGATGACTAGTTCGGTTTGCCCCAAAGCCTCTCGAAATTTTTGACGAACTTGAGGCGTTTCACTAAAACGTTCAGCCCAAATATCCCTTCCACCAGCCAAAGCCTCTTCCAGAGTTTGGATTCCTGCCTCAGGCTTTATAAATGTTTTTAAAAAATCTGAGGTCGGTTCCTGATTTTTTTCCAAAAGATCGGCAAGGGGAGCCAGTCCTCTTTCTAAGGCTTGGGAGGCCCGTGTTTTTCTTTTAGGGCGGTACGGCAAATACAGATCTTCTAATTCGGTTAAAGTTGAGGCTTTTTGTAGGGCTTCATAGAGTTCAGGATTCCCCAGCTTTGACTCGCTCAACGAATTCAAGATGGACTGTCGACGTTTTTCTAACTCTTGAACTTGATCGAAGGTATCTCGAATTTGAATAATTTGAACTTCATCTAAATTGCCCGTAACCTCTTTTCGATACCTGGCCATAAAAGGGACCGTAGCTCCCTCCTCCAGCATTTTCAGTACTGCGGCAACCCCACGCTCAGCAAGGCCAACCTGCTGGGAAACGAAATGAATCATCCATTCCTTAGTCATAATTTACCTTACTCCAGAGGCTAATTCGGGACAAGATGCTGGACGCTAAGACTTGACAATTGTAAAATCAAATTTATGAAATCTGTTAATTTTGATGAAGCTCCCTTACTGACCATTTGGGAAGTTACCCGGTCTTGCGAACTAGCTTGTCAACACTGTCGTGCCAGTGCTGAAAATTGGCGCTCTCCTTTAGAATTATCTCTCGAAGAAGGAAAAAACCTTATTGATTCCGTTGCCGCTATGGGCACACCTTTAATGGTCTTTACAGGTGGAGATCCTCTTCAACGACCAGATCTTGAAGATCTCATTCGCCATGGACGTTCAAGAGGTTTGATTGTAGCCACCATTCCCGCAGCTACACCGCGTTTAACAAAAGAAAGAATCTTCTCGTTGAAAGAAGCCGGGGTACACCAGCTAGCTTTGAGTTTAGACGGGGCAACAGCCGAAGAACATGATCAATTTCGAGGAGTTGAAGGAACTTTTCAGAAAGTTTTAGAAGCCGTGAACTGGATACGCGAGGCAGAGGTACCTTTACAAATCAACACCGTATTTGGTTCGTGGAATGCCGACCGTTTTGAAGCCCTGGCCGAATTGGTCAAGAAATGGGAAACGTCATTTTGGGAAATCTTTTTTCTCGTTCCCACGGGACGCGGTGCTACACTTCAGAGTTGTACAACTGAGCAGTTTGAACATCTGTTTGAACAAATTCACCATTTTTCCCGAGAAACTGGTATTACAGTCAAAGTCACAGAAGCACAACACTTTCGCCGCTATCAACAAGAACAGGGAGGAGCCGTCCATGGTCATGGACGTGTCAGCCTCTCCTCTCGTCCTGTCAATGCTGGAAATGGCTTTTGCTTTATTGATTTTCGAGGCAAGGTGATGCCCAGCGGTTTTCTCCCTCTCGACTGTGGAAATGTTCGGGAAACCCCCTTAGCCGACATCTATAAAAACCATGAAACTTTCCGTAAGCTTCGAGACCTCAAAGCTCTCACCGGTCCATGTGCCTCGTGTTCGTTCCTGGAAAGTTGTTCGGGGGGAAGTCGAGCACGTGCTTGGGCCATTACGGGAGATTACTTGTCTTCTGAACCCTTTTGCATCAGATCAGTCCCCAATTCTGGAAGTTCAACAGGCGATGAAACAGCTTCTCGGTTTGCTTTTTGAATTTCCCGAAAAACTTCATGTCGATAGACTTTCACATCCTTGGGGGCTTTTACCCCTAGCTTCACAGTGTCTCCCCGGATGTCGACAATCCAAAGTTCAATATCGTCACCAATCATGATGCAATCGTCTTTTTTGCGCGTTAGAATTAACATTTCACTCCCTCCGCGCAGCCATTTCTTCAAGGATATCATGTTTGGTGCGGTATTCGTCCAAAGGACTTACACACTGTTTGCCTTGACGATTTTTTCTATTGATATACAAAGGTCCTTGCAAATTGGCCGTCATAGGACCTGATTCTGGAATCGTCACAATAGCAAAAACCAAACAATCTTCCAAGTTTTCCACACCAATTGAACTTAAATCTTCCAACGATATTCCAGGATTGTATTCATCTCGAAAAATGGAAGGTTTTATCAAGATAAAGGCAACTTGGGTATCATCCAAGGATTGAAGCCAAAAAAAAGGTTTTTTGTGGGCATCTAGGAGGGCGAAATTTTTATAGTCTTCGAACCCCAGAAGGCCTTCTGGGAATTCGAGTATTTGCAGGTCGTCAACTACGACCGAACCATAGGCTTTACTTTGTATAAGTCTGCTCATCTGAGGAAGTCCATTAAAGTGCGAGGATAAATACTACCTGCGGCGCGTAACGTCGCATCATGCGTCAATTCCAACATTTTCAACTTCGTAATGCCGTCGGTGACATCGAGATCGACCAAATTGGAGTTCATCTCGACAACTTTCGGAATCTCGTCTTTTAAAGTTTTTTCTGTTTGTGTTAAACGCTCATCACGAGCCCCTAACTCGGCAAGTGTTGTTTGAAGGTTACCCAAACTAGCATGGAGACTAGCCAAACCTTGACCTCCTAAAAATTGATTATTTCCTTTCAACATATTGTCTCTAAGGCGTATCACGGCATCAAACAACGAGCCCCCAAAGACCTTGGCATCAGGGTTGTAATTCAGAGGAGGCTTTTGCCCCATACTATTGGTAATCACACCTAAGGCTTGAAGAGTATTTCCCCCAGGTCCGTCTTGCAAAAACAGTTGGTGAGGTTGTGTGGTTTCAAGGACTAAGCCATTTGTGACGGGATCTAAGCTAGCTTTTACAGCTACAGGGGCATCATTAATTTTGGCAATCACAGCCTGAACACTGTCCCCGGCTTTAAGGGCAATGGACTTACCATCGATTTGGATCGTGGTGTCCGAAGGAACAGTAAAGTTTTGGGAATCCACCTGGGAATAAACCCTTTGATTATCTGCCCAAAAAACGGCGTTACCAGGAAAGTTGGCTTTGATAAAGGTATTATCTGAAATTTCTGTCTGCTTTTGACCAATAGTCCCGATATAATCTACTTGTGTAATGACTTGACCTTCAGAGCCAGGAACGCGACATTTCAACACTCGCCAAGGGCTTCCGTCGATCATTTCCCCGCCAAAGACGGGTTGGCCATCTGGACCTTTCGAGTTGGCTAAAGAAACCAATTCATTCAAAAGCTCGTTAGTTTCAACGCCCATTTCACTCAAATCGGATTGAGTGTAGGTCCCATTCGCCCCTTGCACCGCTAGCTCATTGAGCCGTTGCAAAATGCTTT
>DAIDJJ010000125.1:0-285 GCA_027451385.1 Spirochaetales bacterium
CATTTTGTCCCCTTCCGCCTCACCCTATCATGTTGGAAAAGCCCCCTTACGCCACGATATCCTGCAAGGTATTGCGAAAAAATATCGAGTGCCGGTAGCCTATGTGAATCAGGTGGGTGGCAATGATAGTTTGATTTTCGATGGAAACAGTCTGGTGACCGATGCTCAGGGGCACTTAGTCGCGCAAGGTGCCGCGTTTGAGGACGAGCTTCTGGTTTGGGATAATGAGGTTCCGGCACCACCGTTAAAACTGCGAACTCCCTCACCTTGGCGGGAATTGCGCCA
>DAIDJJ010000125.1:295-7673 GCA_027451385.1 Spirochaetales bacterium
GTATTCGCGATTACGCCCAAAAAAGTGGGTTCCGTCACCTGCATTTAGGACTATCCGGGGGAATTGACTCGGCAGTCGTCGCTGTTTTGGCGGTAGACGCCTTAGGTGCCGAAAATGTGACCTGTTTTGGAATGCCGGGGCGTTTTTCTTCGCCCGGTAGTATTGCCGATGCCCAAGCTTTGGCGAATAACCTAGGCGTTTCTTTTCAACTTGTTCCTATCGAAGGGCCTTTTACGGCCTTTTTAGAAGCCTTGGCTCCTATGTTTCAAGGAACGACCCCCGGTGTTGCCGAAGAGAACCTACAAGCGCGAATTCGAGGGACCTACCTGATGGCCTACAGCAATAAGTTTTCCTCTTTGCTGTTAACAACCGGAAACAAAAGTGAACTTTCGGTAGGCTACTGCACGCTTTATGGGGACATGGCCGGAGGTCTGGGGGCCATTGGCGACCTTTTAAAGACCGAAGTTTACGCTTTGGCTCGTGAAATTAACGCAAAACAAGAAATTATCCCCGTCTCCACGTTAACCAAACCGCCGTCGGCTGAGCTTAGACCCGATCAAACGGATCAAGACAGCCTACCTCCTTATGAAGATTTAGACCGTCTTTTAGATGCCTATATCGTACGTCACGAGAGTGTCAGTGAACTGGCACAGCACGGGGAAGTCCCTGACTTAGCGGCCAGAGTACTCAAACTGACCGCCTCTGCGGAATATAAACGGTGGCAAGCTCCGCCCGTCCTGAAAGTTTCTCCAGTCTCGTTTGGGATTGGACGCCGTTTACCTTTGGTGAGGTCGTTTTTTGAACTAGATGAATGCGTTGATTTTCCGCCGAGCAAGGCTTAAGGTAGAAGAATGACCAGTGACTCGTTGAAATACCTTCGCCACGAACTTCGCGGGTATCTGAATCATATTCTCGGTTATAGCGAAATCTTGATGGACGACCTCAGAGATTCGTCGTCAGCGGCGCTGTTGCCGGATATTGAAAAGATTCGTGAAGAGGCGATGAACCTTCAAAATGTCTTTAACAGGTCTTTTTACCGAGATTCGCGGCCACGGGATCAATTAGACACAGCCTTATTTAAACGAAACCTTTTTGGTCCCTTGTATATGATCATTGGGATGGCCCAGAGGTTAAAAAAGCTTTGCCAAGAGCAAGGGACGGATTACCTCTTAGAAGACGTGCTCAAAGTTTTGGATTCCGCACGAAAAATCCTCGAACTGATAGATCAAGAAATTCGTACCTGGGAAACGAATCCCCGCTTTCCCGCCGAAGACACCAGTTTTATGGGCGGTTCGGCGCAGGGGGTGACACCCCTGGCCCTTAAAGATCAGAACTTGGGACGTATTCTCGTCGTCGATGACAATGAAATGAACCGGGATATTTTGATTCGACATCTGGAACGCCAAGGGCATCAGGTCCTGGCGGTCGAAAACGGTTCCCGCTGTCTTCAGGTTTTAAGTGAGGAGCTGTTTGACCTAGTCTTGTTAGATATTATGATGCCGGGGCTCAACGGCTATCAGGTCCTTGAAAAGCTCAAAGCCGATGCCCGTCTTAGGGAAATTCCTGTGATTATGATTTCGGCGTTGGATGAAATGGACTCCGTGGCGCACTGTATCAGCTTAGGGGCTGAAGACTACTTACCCAAATCTTTTGACCCGATTTTACTCAAGGCTCGGATTAGTGCCATCATGGTCAAACGCCAATACCGCGACCAGGAACAAAAATACATTCAGGCCCTGATGGAGACTCAACGACAGCTCGAAAAGGAACTCGCTGAAGCCGCCGAATACGTTCGTGGACTTTTACCGCCGCCTCTGACCAAAGGCGAACTCACGGCACAGTGGATTTTTCAACCCTCGGCTAAGCTGGGTGGGGACTGCTTTGACTACCATTGGTTGGATGAAGACCATTTTGCGGTGTACCTATTGGATGTCTCCGGTCATGGCATCGGAGCCGCCCTTCTGTCTGTTTCCGTGATGAATGTTCTTCGGGCGCAAAGCCTTCCTCGGGCTGTTTTTCATGACCCTTCGTCCGTTTTAGGGGCCCTGAATGTCAACTTCCAGATGGAAAATCAAAATAACATGTATTTTACCATCTGGTATGGGGTTTGGAATCGTAAAACACACACCATGACTTACGCTAGCGCGGGGTCGCCCCCCGCGATTTTAGTCGCCTCCGGAACAGACTGTACAGAATTGGCGACAACGGACCTGATCATTGGCGTTGAAACCGATTATGCCTATGAAAATCGCGAGGTTCAGGTAAACTCAGGGTCTCGATTGTACCTCTTTTCTGACGGCGTGTACGAAATCCGCAAAGATACGGGAAAAATGTTGGTGTTTAGAGAATTCGTGGATTTGCTCAGCTATCAAAGCCTCGATGCCGAAAGGGGGTCGACGGTGAAAGCTGTCTATGACCAAATTCAAGGTCTGGCTGGCCAGGACCACTTTGAAGACGATTTTTCTTTGTTGGAAATTGATTTTAGTTAAAAAAATTACGGTCTATTCACTGTCATTGTGTTACCGGCCGTTCTAGATGAAACAGCCGGCAGAAGTTTTAGCTTCAGGGCGATTTACTTCAGAGCTTCCTCGTAGATTTCATTGACCTTGCCCCAATTGATCACCGAGAAGAAGGCATCAATGTACTCGGCACGACGGTTTTGATACTTCAAATAGTAAGCATGTTCCCAAACATCCAAACCTAAAATAGGTTTCAGACCGTCCAAGAGAGGACTGTCTTGGTTGGCCGTGCTATAAACTTGCAGAGTTTTGTCGGCTTTCAGCGCCAGCCACGCCCATCCGGAGCCAAAGCGACTCACAGCGGCCTTACTGAAATCGGCCTTAAACTTATCGAAGCCGCCCAAGCTTTCTAAGCCCGCACTCAGCTTTCCTGCAGGTTTTCCCGATTTTGAGGCGGGGGTCAAGGTTTCCCAAAAGAAACTGTGGTTGAGGTGTCCACCAGCATTGTTTCGTAAAACGGTTTGCTTGTCGGCAGGGAGTTTGGCTAAGCCGCGAAGAACTTCTTCAACCGACCACGAGGCAAATTCGGTATTTTCTAGAGCCGCATTGGCGTTATTAATGTAGGCTTGGTGATGTTTACCCCAGTGAATTTCCATCGTTTGAGCATCAATAGCAGGCTCTAAAGCGTTGAAATCATAGGGAAGTTTCGGAAGCGTGAAAGACATAATTCTCTCCTTTTACAGTCATATATTCTGGGAATATACTATAATCAAGTTCAAGCGTCCAATTCGCTTAAAAAAGGAGGTCGTTATGCCCGATTTACAAAAGCTGAGCCGACAAGAACGAGTGTTTTTGGCAGGAGCGATCAAGGCCCTCATTTTGGCAGACGGCAAGATCGAGGAGGCGGAACTCGATGACCTCGACCGTATCGTACAAAAGTTGGATTTTGAGGATTTTGACGAGTGTTTGGAACAATTTGAACAAGAAGCACGCAACGAAGAGGGGTTTCGCGTCTTGGCTGAAAACATTTTTCATGAAGAAACTCGGCAGTTAATTTTATCGCTTCTGTGGGAACTGGCCCTTCAAGAAGGGGCTGCCCGACCCGATGAAGTGGCTTTGATAAAAACCCTTCAAACTTGGTGGAATTCTTGACATCTTCTCGACGGTCTTGCTGCTTTTTGCTAAAGTAAGTCCACAATGAGAGTGGAAATCTGCTACGCCCGCCCGCAACTTGACGGCCGAGGCGCCAAACTTTTGAAAACCTTGAGGTCTTCTGGCCAATTTTCGACGTTAACCGCGGTCGAAACCCTCGACGTTATTCTTTTAGATCATGCCTATGGTTTAACCGAAGACTCCTTGCGGAGTGTATTTACTGACCCTGTCGTTCAACTGGGAAGCTGTGACGGGAATGGTCCGAGCTTAAGTCCTTTGCCCGATTGGACCCTTGCTGTGGAAGTTGGCTTTAAAGCCGGTGTCACAGATCCCGTGGCCATCACCGCAAGGGAAGCCCTGGGGTTTCGCAGTCAGCACGAATGGCCCCACGAAGCCGTTGTCCAAACCGCTGTTTTGTACCTTTTTAAGTTTTCAGCACCACTTATCGCAGATGAAAGCACCAATTTGGCCGCCAAACTGCACAACCCTTTAATTCAACAAGCCATTGTTCTTGACCGGAAGGCTTGGGAGCAGGGGCGGCGGTTTCCCGAACTTTACCCTGTCGTGAAAATCACAGCGGGAGAAAAGGCTCAAACCGTTCCCCTGACGGCCTTAGACGAAGCCGCCCTGCTTCAACTTTCCAAAGAAAGATTGTTAGCCTTGACGAAAGAGGAAATGCGGGCCATTCAAGGCTATTATTTGGACCCCGAAGTTCAAAAAGCCCGCCGCGAAGCCGGGCTTTCGATCGAACCCACGGATGTGGAGCTCGAAATGTTGGCTCAAACCTGGAGTGAACACTGCAAGCATAAGATTTTTCAGGCGGAAATTGCCTACCATGACACGGTCACCGGTGAAACGAGCCAGTTTACCTCCCTGTATTCCACCTTCATCAAACAAACCACTCGGGATTTGACACCTGACCGCCCCTGGTTAAGGTCGGTGTTTCATGATAATTCGGGGGTTGTGGAATTTGATGAGTCCACCTTGGTTTGTTTTAAAGTAGAAACCCACAATAGTCCCAGTGCCTTAGATCCTTTCGGGGGCGCCATCACGGGGATTGTTGGCGTGAACCGGGATATTCTCGGCACAGGCAAAGGGGCAAAGCCCATCTTTAATACGAACTTTTTATGTTTTGGTGACCCCAGAACTCCCGCTGAGCAAATCCCTGCGGGACTTCTTCCCCCCAAAAAAGTGCTGGAGGGGGTTCACCGGGGTATTGTCGAGGGCGGCAATCATTCCGGTATCCCCACCGTCGCGGGCGGGTTTCTCTTTGACGAAAGTTATTTAGGGAAACCTCTTGTGTTTTGTGGAACCGGCGGTATTCTCCCCGCGACCGTTCAGGGCGAAGACGCCACGGTAAAGCACATTGAACCGGGTGATCTCGCGGTCATGCTGGGAGGCCGTGTAGGAAAAGACGGCATCCACGGCGCCACCTTTTCCTCCTTAGCCTTGGATGAAGCCAGCCCCACCAGTGCGGTTCAAATCGGCGACCCCATCACTCAACGCAAAATGTCAGACTTTTTGTTAGAGGCCCGAGATTTAGGGCTCTACAAAGGGATTACAGATAATGGGGCGGGCGGGTTGTCGTCGTCTTTTGGCGAAATGGCAGAAACCTCGCGGGGCATTCGGTTAGACCTTGATCAGTGTCCTTTAAAGTATGCGGGTCTGGCACCTTGGGAAATTCTGGTTTCGGAAAGCCAAGAACGGATGAGTCTCGCCGTAGCCCCGGAGAAAATCGAAGAGTTTCTTAAACTAGCGCACAAACGAGATGTAGAAGGTGCGGTTGTAGGCCGCTTTACCGGCACGGGTTTTGTTGAAGCTTACTATCAAAACACCTTAGTTGCCAAAGTCTCTTTGGACTTTCTCCATGGCGGGTTACCCCGCATGCAGTTAAAAGCCGTATGGGTACCACCCCAGCGTCAAGAAACGCCGTTAGGTGACCCGGGCTCTTTGAAATCTTTGCTTTTAAAAGTTTTAGCTGACCCTGTGGTGGCCAGTAAAGAAAGCCTAGTCCGCCAGTACGATCATGAAGTCCAGGCTCGTTCAGTCGTGAAGCCGTTCTGCGGTGAAAAGGCAGATGGACCCACGGACGGCGCTGTCTTACGTATGGTTCCCTGGTCTCCCAAAGGGTTGACGATTACCCATGGTGTCTGTCCTCGGTATGGCGATACGGATACGTATGCCATGGCCATGAATGCCGTCGATGAGGCCTACCGTGCCCATATTTCGCTGGGAGGCGACCCCGAGCGGGCCAGTGTCCTCGATAATTTTTGTTGGCCGGACCCGGTCGAGTCGACTCATACCCCAGATGGACCGTACAAATTGGCGCAACTCGTTCGTGCTTGCCGAGGCCTTCGTGATGCCTGTCTGGCCTATGGCTTGCCGTTGATTTCTGGTAAAGATTCCATGAAAAATGACGCCGTAATGAACGGTAAGAAAGTCTCTATTCGCCCGACCTTGCTCATTTCGCTCATGGGTACGATTCCAGATATCGCCAAGGCGTGTACAACGGACTTTTTGGAAGCTGGTGACTTAATCCTCCTTTTAGGAGAAACGCGGCCGGAGTTAGCTGGCTCGATCACCGAAAAAGTTCTGGGGCGACAGCTTTCGGGGACCCCCACTGTTCATCCCCGACGGGCCTTGGCATACTACAAAATCTTAGCAACAGCCCTAAAACGGGGGTTGATCCGGAGTTCGCACGACTTATCCGATGGCGGCTTAGCAGTGGCTTTGGCGGAGTCTGCCCTTGGTGGTCGCTGTGGAGCCCAGGTGACCTTGGACGAAATTCCTGGATATTTCTTACATCAGGCCAGTGATGCACAGCTGTTGTTTAGCGAGAGCCCCTCAAGGTTCTTGTTGAGCATAGCACCAGGAAATTGGGAAGAAGTCCAAAAGCTCTTTAACGGGACCCCACTTTCTGTGATCGGTGTGGTGACGAGCTCCCCGAAACTAGTCGTAGAAAGTCGGGGAAAGCGCGTGCTGGAAGCCGAGCTCGACGAACTTTTAACAGCCTGGAATACTTTGGCTGAGTTGGTATGAGGAAAAAATGATAAACGTAGGAATTTTAACGGGCTTTGGCATCAATGCGGATATTGAACTAGGGCAAGCCTTCGAGATGGCAGGTGCGGTTCCGAAATTTTTGCCTTTAACTTCGCTGATCGAGGACTCTTCCTCTTTAGCCGGGGTACAAATTTTGGCTTTTCCGGGTGGGTTTAGCTTTGGGGACCACCTAGGGTCAGGACGAGTCTTTGGGCAAATGGTAAAAAGTCGTCTGAAAGAACAAGTTGATGCTCTGATTTCTCGGGGTGGCTTAGTCTTGGGAATCTGCAATGGCTTTCAAACCCTGGTCAAAATGGGACTATTACCCAACCTCGAAGGAGACTGGAATCCCTCCGTTAGCCTGATCACCAACGATCACGGACTTTTTCAAGATAAGTGGGTAAAAGTACGTTACAATGACAAAAGTGCGAGCCCTTGGCTCAAAGGGTTGCAAGAGGCAGATTTGCCCATTCGTCACGGGGAAGGTCGCTTTGTGACGCTCAATGAGCAAGTAAGGAATGAACTGATGAAACGGCAGTTAGTCGCGCTGACGTACGAAAATGAAAATCCCAACGGCTCACAAGACAACATTGCCGGAATAACGGACCCCACCGGTAGGGTTTTTGGTCTTATGCCGCATCCTGAAGCTTTTACTTCTAAGTTTTTGCACCCTTTATGGCGCAGAAGATGCGAAGTTGGACCTTTGGGGCTTAAAGTTTTTGAAAATG
>DAIDJJ010000126.1:0-7607 GCA_027451385.1 Spirochaetales bacterium
CTGGGCTTGGACCTCAAGTGTGGCTGTGTCGCAAAACATGGGCTACACCTGGCCGGGACCGGCCATGACTCCGGATAGTACGGCAAATTGGTGGGTGTTTACTTTACCAGCACCGAACAGCACGTACGCAAATGGGCTTTCGTTCAAGTTCAACGGTTCCAGCACACAGATCAACATCACTGGTGCGGTCACGGGACCTGAATGGATTAACGGGACCACGGTAACGGCCAGTGATCCTAACGCTAGCTCGGTATCCGCTTCCCCAGGAACCTCCAACTTTACCACTTCACCGTTGACCGTCACGCTCACCGCAGCAAACCCCGCCAGTGGAACGTACAGTGTCAATGGTCAGCCCGCGCAAAGCTTTACCAGCGGACAGACCGTTTCGCTGGGGAACACAACAGCCGTGGGGGGAACCGTGAACCTGGTGGTCACCAATGGGAATGCCGTTAACGCCTACACCTATACCCGCATCGCGACCACGACTGGTGTCCGCTTGTACTACAAAGCCTCAAGTGCCCCGACCCTTTGGCTGTGGGAACTCAACAACGGTCCGGCGATTTCGTCCCTGCAAGGGGGCACTTGGCCGGGACCTGCGATGACCGCAGATCCGGCTAACCCCGGTTGGTACTACTACGACATTCCTCAAACCTACTTACCCATCGCCCAGACCTTGGCGATGAAATTTAACAGCAGTTCCACCGAAGTGGATCTGCCTGCTCCGTATTCCACCACCGAATGGTACAACGGCAGTGCTTGGTCGACGAGCAACCCGGATGCCGCCATCATTCCCGTTATTACGGCTACACCTGCTGGCGGAAAGTATTTAAGCGGTCCTACTGTGACGCTATCGAGCACTTTGAGTACGGATAAAATCTATTATACCCTGGACGGCTCTACGCCCACTTCGGCGAGCACCTTGTACTCGGGCCCTTTTACGGTTTCGTCGACCTGTACACTTTCGGCATTAGGGGTCAATGCGCAAGGTGTTAGCGGTACTGCTTCGACCTGGTCGTTTACGGTTGACCCCACTTTGGACCTTCAGCCGCCCACCATGGCAGCCAGTGTGGCGGCCGGTAGCTATACAAATGGTCAACTGGTCACGTTTACGATGACAGATAACAAAAACGGTACCTCAACCGCCTATTACACAACCGATGGGTCTGCCCCTACGACCTCCAGCCCCGTATATTGTACGGGTGATGCTTCTAATGGGGTGGCAGGGACAACACTAAACATCAGCCAAACGACACAAATTCGTTTCTTAATGGTGGATGCTGCTGGTAATCAGTCTACTGCCAGCTATATGTACATCATTGGTTACACGGGGACGACAGATTTCCGCAAAGAAACGATTTACTTTCTGATTACCTCGCGCTTCTTTGATGGCGACCCGTCCAATAACTTGCATTGCTGGAGCGATGCCCAAGCCAATAACCCCGATTCTGATCCCGCCTGGCGCGGCGATTTTAAAGGACTTATCGAAAAACTGGACTACATCAAAGCTTTAGGCTTTTCCGCGATTTGGATTACACCAGTCGTGGAAAATGCCTCGGGATACGACTACCATGGCTACCATGCCTTGAACTTCTTTCAAATTGATCCGCGTTTAGAGTCAGGAGATACCACGTACCAAGATGTGATTAACGCCGTTCATGCCAAAGGAATGAAGCTGATTCAAGATATCGTGTTGAATCACAGTGGTAACTTTGGTGAAGAAAACCTCTTCCCTCTCTTTAAGAAAGATTGGTCCAAGATTTACGATGCCAACCACGCCGCGTATTCCGTGAATGCGGATACGCCTGCAGGACTGGTCAACATCGCCCCCACAGGCGTCTTACCGGCCAGTTACGCCACCGATACTCCCACCAATCAGTACAACGATCGTGAAACGGCGATGAAAACAGATGCGATCGATACGCATCACATTTATCACCATGAGCAATCCCTGCAGTGGGAGGGCTACACGGTAGAGACGGGTCAAATTGCCGGAGATTGTGTTGACCTCGATACAGAAAACCCGGTGGTGGCGACTTACTTGCGGCAAGCTTACGAAAAGATGATTGATGACGGGGTAGATGCTTTCCGGATTGATACAGTTAAACACGTCTCACGCCTTACCTTAGATAAAGAGTTCTTCCCCCAATTCTTGCAACACGCCAGCCAAGATGGTAACAACCACTTCTTTATGTTTGGCGAAGTTGCGGCCCTCTACGAGAACGTGGTGAACTCAGGCATTCCCGCGATCAGCCCCTTCTTTTACACCTGGGACACGGGGGATAGTTCTTTTGCCTGGGGCACCGACCCCACTCTCAATTGGTCCCAGCTGATTCAAACCCAGCCTTTGGATTGGAATTCGATTTGGAATTCTTCGGTGGATCAATCTCGGCAGACCAATGAAGCCTCAACACTAGCTTTTTGGAATGCGAATGATACAACGGCAAACCTCCCCTCTAGCAACAATGCCTTCCTAAACGGCGTTACTTATCACACACCCGATTACAGTCAGTCTAATGGCTTTCACGTCATCGACTTCCCCATGCATTGGGCCTTTATCAACGCGAATAACGCGTTCAATATGGCTTTATCGGGTGATCAGTTATACAACGATGCCACCTGGAACGTCGTTTACGTAGCTAGCCACGATTATTCCCCAGACCAATCCCCCTCCAATGAACGTTTTGCCCAGTCTCAAGCCACTTGGGCTGAAAACCTGGACTTAGAGTTTACGTTTAGGGGAATTCCCGCACTTTACAACGGGGATGAAATTGAATTCCAAAAGGGTGATCCGATAGATGTGGGACCCAACGCGCCGCTGTCGACAACGGGACGGGCTTATTTTGGCGACCATATAACTGGTTCTGTAACCGCGACGGGCTTCGGAAAATACACGGGGGCAACTGGGAATGTGGCTCAAACCCTGCAGTATCCTTTGGCGATCCATGTTCGCGAGCTGAACTTGATTCGTCGCGCCATTCCTGCCTTGCAAATGGGGGAATACCAAGCTTCATCGCCCTACGTTTCGGGCAACCATTTGGCATACATCCGCCGCTATACGGATGCTTCCACGGACAGTTTGGCCTTGGTCACGATTTCGGGAAATGCGACGTTTAGTCAGATTCCTAATGGTACTTATACTGACGCGGTCACGGGACACGTCAAAATCGTCACGAATGGGACCCTAACCACACAAACTTGCTCGGGACAAGGGAACTTGCGCGTGTACGTCTTGAGTACAGCTCTGACGCAAGCCCCTGGAAAAGTTGTGGATACGACGGATCAGTACTGGAATTAATCTGAGGTGAGGCCTTGGGGCTCAGTCCCCAGGGCCAACCCGGCGGTCCAAGCAGTCGTCCAACATATCTGCAAACTAAACCCACCGGTAGGCCGGTCAAAATCTAAGAGGTCGCCGACGAGGGAAAGCCCCTGGACTTTCAGACTTTTCATGGTTCGAAAGTCCACTTCTTTTAAACTCACTCCGCCGGAACTCACCACAGCTTTTGAGGCGTCCAAAAGCCGTTTGAACGTCAAAGGAAAGCCTTTCAGGAAGCGGCCTAGTCTCTGGCGCTCCTCTTTAGTGAGGTTTCGGCCGGGAACTTCGGGCAACTGCGTCAAAGTTAACACCCGGTGGACTAAGCGTGGGGGCAACCAGGAGCTTAGAAGACTTTTGAGGAGTCGATTCGGGGTCTCAGCTATCAAAGCCACCAGTTGACGGTCTAATTCTCCCCCATCCCAACGGGGAAAGAAATCCAGACGAAGGACAAGCTCACGGCCTTGGGCCTGGGCTTCGCGATGCAAGGCCGCTAAACGGGTGGCGGCGTTCAAAACGAGAGGACCCGAAAGGCCCACATGAGTAAACAGTAAACGCCCGGTTTCTGCAAAAGCACGTTGACTGTGCCAGGCCTCGAGTCGCACTTCGTCAAAACTGAGTCCGGCTAATTCCTGGACCCATTTCTCGGTGACAGCGAGGGGAACTAAGGAAGGCTCGGGAATCCTTACGGTATGTCCAGCTTCTTTGAGCCAGCGGTAACCATCCCCGGTTGAACCTGTGGCGGGTAACGACGTTCCCCCTGTGGCCAGAATGACATGGTCGGCCCGAAGCGGGCCACGGCGGGTTTGCACCCCGAGACAGCGGCCCTCTTCCACGAGTAAGCCGGTCACTTCCGTATGGGTTTTTATAGATACACAGGTTTCACGTAAATACTCTTCTAAGACTGTTAAAACAGAACGAGATTCATTGCTAACTGGAAAAGCTCGGTTTCGGTCTTCAATTTTATAGGGCATGCCGCGCAAAGCAAAAAATTTCAGAGCGTCGGAGGCAGAAAAACGACTTAGGGGAGAAAGTAAAAATCGTCCCGCCTGACCGTAAAATGCGGCTAAACGGTGGTTGTCCGGTTCGGCGTTGGTAAAGTTACAACGGCCGCCGCCGGTCAAGAGTAGCTTTTTCCCTAGACTGGGGTTCTTTTCTAGAAGAGTAACGTGGTTCTTTTCAGCCGCTTTGGCCGCCGCCATCATGCCTGCTGGTCCGCCTCCGACCACGAAAATTTCCATTGTCGGAGAATACCAGAAGTTCAGCGTTGAAAAAAGGACTTCTTCGGTTTATCGTGATAAGCATGAACCGCTTGCTTCTCGAAGACACAATAAGCCGTTGTGCGGCCCAGATGGACTGGCCGGTAGATACCGTGAGGAGTGCTTGGAGCCGACTCACCGCCGCAGACTGGAAACGCCGTAAGGCCATAACCCCCGAGGCTGTCGCCGAAGTGATGGGCTTTGATCAGCAGACCGCCCTTCGCTTTTTATTGGCTGGATTTCAGGTCCAGCTTTGGCAGGTGGAATGGCAAGTTTACCACCCGGTTTCGGGATGGATCATAAATCGAGCTCCTAGCTTGGGCGAACTTACTAGTGAACAACTCTATGATCCGTTTTCCCGTGAAAGTCTCGAGCCGGACCTCGGTTCGAATATTCTGGTTGTTTTTCAACCACACCAGCAATGGGAAGACCCCTATGCTTCTGTTTGTGTCACCCCTGATTGGCAGACGTATCGACAAACGAACTTAGCCTGGCCTTTTTGGGATGAGGGGCAAGAAGATCTCCCCCCGCTTTCTTTTACGAACTTGGCCCCTTGGGAATTAGGGAAGTTAGAGTTAACCGTTCAACCTGGCGAAACCTATCGGGTCATTAGCTTAGAAACTCGTTCTCAGCTCACGGTTCGGGTAGAGGGTGAAACTGCGTTGCCGGGCGAGAGTTTTATTCTCAAGATGATGAGTTACCGAGCGGTTAAAGCCAGGGAGTCTGGCGGACCCCAATCGGTAGATTTAACTTTAGCTCCTGAGGGCTTTACGCTGAAGGAGCTCGAGGCTGATCCGGGACGGTTGTTGTTGTGGATTGACAATCGGTCAGCCCTAGGAACCACAGTCGCCGTTTGGAAGGCTCCTGTACTGAAAGGGCCACAGCCCTTGGTGCAGGTGTGGAATTCTCGTTCAGTCCTGAATGATTCCTTAGCCCGTGAAGTTCTTTTAAAAGACTGTTTACCCGAGGGCAGTCGCATTCGAGTCAGCGGACAAGCCTTTGTTTTTCTGGCGATGGAAAACTCTGCCCCCTTAATGGAAGAGTGGGGTGACCGCGAGTTTTACCGTTTCCTAGCCCAAGAAATTCACGAGTCGTCAAAACTGTTTTCTATTTTTGGCGGCTTCCTGTTTCATAAGCAGTTGGATACGCTGTCCTTTTGTTTCCCCGACTCCTTAGCGGCCGTCAGAGCAGCTATTTCTTGGAATCAACGCCCCGTGGAATCGGCTCACTGGAAAATTACGGTATTTGCCGGGAGTGTCCTCATGACCGGAGGTCCGGGGGTTTCCTTCTTTGGGTATGCCATTAATTTGGGGCGAAAGCTCTTGGAAAAAATTCAAGGCCGCTCACTTTGGACTTCGCTGGGTGCCTTTAGTTATCCGGGAGTATCCGAGGCTTTCTTAGAATCGGGGTACCATTGTCAGCAAGAGGCGGTTAGCTTGAAGAACGCCGATCAGCTATCTTTAGTGTATGAATGCCGTCCGCCGGTCGAAGACGAGGAGTCTGCAGAGTCCAGGGAGTCTGCAGATCCGTCTTAGCTCGGGTAGTGTAAATTGGCTTCGGTGGGGTTCTCTAAAACTTCCGTTAGGAATTCTCGAGCCTCCCACTGTGCCATGGGCAGGTTGTGGTCTGACCAATTTCCGCATTCTGCTGCCTGTGCCCCGGGAACCTCACCGTGGAAGGCCAAAACCCACTCGTAGAATTCTTTGATGAGTGGCAAAATCTCTCGGCTGGTCAGTTCCCCCGAGAAAAGGGCATAAAGTCCAGTTCGGCAACCCATGGGGCCAAAATAGACAGTTTTAGAAGCCCAGACTGGGTGTGACCGTAAAAAGGTGGCCCCGAGATGCTCCAGGGTATGAAGGGCAGGAACATCCATCACCGGTTCGCGGTTAGGTTCCTTCATGCGAATATCAAAAGATGTAATGGTTTCTTGGCCAAAACGGTCCAGTCTGGAGACATACACCCCTCGCAAGAGGCGAAGGTGATCAATTTGAAAACTAGCGATTTTTTCCATCAGGAAGCTCCTTAATCAACTGTCGTACTAGCTGAGCCGATCGTTGTGAGGCCAGGGGTAAAAATTCTTCAAACGTCATGGGGGATTCTTTTCCGGCCACGTCAGATATGGCACGGATTACCAGGAGTGGGACTCGAAGCTGGTGACAGACTTGGGCTAGGGCTGCCCCCTCCATTTCCACAGCCGCCATTTCGGGAAAGCGAGCCTTGAGTTCGGCAATGTGCTCTGGTTGATGAATAAAGCTATCTCCAGAGCCGATTAGCCCTAGAAGCGTCTTCATGGAAGTGGGAAAACCCCCGACTTGGTGCAGGGTGTTGAGACATTGACGGGCTGTATCGACTAAAGCTGGGTCAGTGTTAAACCTTGCGGGTAAACCGGGAACTTGCCCTGGAGCATAACCAAAAGGGGTAACATCCATATCATGCTGAAGTAAAGAGGTGGCAATAAGGATGTCGCCAAACGTCAGTTCAGGGGCCAACCCTCCAGCGGAACCGGTATTGATGACGGCTTGTGGTGCGAAAAGTTCGATCAGTAGAGAGCAAGCCATCGCGGCATTAACTTTTCCAATACCACACTGGACCAGGACAACGGGCTTTCCCCCCAGTTCTCCCTTCCAAAACGTCAGAGCTCCTCGGGTAACCGTCGTGGGGTTTTGAAGCTCTTGCCGCAAGAGTTTGACCTCTTCTTCCATCGCGCCAACGATTCCAATCATGCGGGTAGTATAGGTATTCACTTAGACTGAGGCAACCCAATCTTGTGTTGCCTCAGGGTCAGGGACTGGAAAATATTAGAAATATTTGATAAAACCTCTTTTCGAATGAAAGCGTTTGTATTGTTTTGTCTGTATAGTTCAATGTTGTCTCTCGTAGTCCTTCTTGGCTCTTGCGGGTTGGAGAGTGTTGGGGTCTATGTCGTGCCCGATTCTGCCCCGAACAGCTCCTCACAAATGGCCGCCTCTACTCCTGACGAGGCTTTTCCGGCGAATTCCACCTCAGAGCAAAGTAAAACGGGGGCTTCGTTTGAGGTC
>DAIDJJ010000127.1:0-7339 GCA_027451385.1 Spirochaetales bacterium
CTTGTCTGCACGTAGAGTCTATCATTTTTACAGGCCCAAGGATAGGGTCGGGGAGAATAGCCTGACCGCACAACTTTAAGGGTTACGGATGGCGCGGTTCGAAAAGAGAACATTAGACTGTATCGAGCAAGTATTTACCTGACAGTTTAAGGAGCATTTATCACGACTACTCAATAACGATTCACTTGCCTTCGTCACAAATTCTGGGAACGTCTTTTTGCCAACATCGGCATTGTCATGATGTTCCTAGCCTTCTATTGGTTGCTGTTCAAACTCAAGTAATGTGTCAACGGTGACTGGAATAAAGGTCGGTGAAGGGAAACGGTACCAGTATGATTTCGCCAGGCTTATAGCGTGTCATAGATGGCGTCCGTTTCGTTGTCCCACTCGTCAAAACTTGCTTTGGACAATTTAAGGGCTTCCCATGTCTCGTTGGAAGCTTCTTCGGGTATAATGGTGACCAAAACCTTGGAATAAGTAATCTTTTCCGGGCTTTCACTCAACTTCACAACGCCATTTTCAAGAATACCGGGTATCGTCAACAGCATTTTCGCCTCCCTTTCACGTTAATTTCTTCCAAGGATCTTGGCGGGTTGTTTTTGTAGAAATACCGGGTAAAAGGGATTTCGTAGCCGACCTTGGTTTTGAGGATGATCTTTCGCATGATCATCTCCTTTGAACTCTGGACTGCTTCTGGCTGTACACGAATGCCAAAAGGAGGGCACCGAAGGGGACCACCAGCCTCAGAACGAACTGCAGGGAGTCCTGGGAACCGGCGATGATCAGCGAGGCCGTGCCGACTAGAAAAGCGAGGCCCCACACTGCCGACAGCCGCCGATTGAGCTTGTGAAACCGGGCAGTGTTCCACACCTGTTCGGGGGCCTGTTCCCGGGCGTACGGCTCGGTGAAGGGCTTTCCGACCAGAATGGAACCAAATATGATGAGGGTGAGCGATCCGTGGGCCACCGCCTGCGCGTACCGTCCCCACGTAGCGATGTCACTGGGGTGAATTGCCCAGAGGAGCACGAGGAGCCCACCGAAGAAGACGGTGCCGATGACGTCGAACATATGTGTGCTGTGACGGGCGATCGACCTCACGAGGACGACCAGAGCAACTACTAGACCGATGGCGGCGCCCCAGTACACACCTCCGATCCGAACGCCCAAGAGAAAGGCGACCCACGGGAAAAAGCTCCAGATCAGATTCTTCATGATAACTCCTTCTCATTTGTGCCGACCAGATAGAGGGAGATCAGTATGTGACCGGTGACAGGTCTGTAGCGTACTGCTACCACGTTGATAGGTTATAGCACGCTATCCGACCAAGTGACAACTTCGGCGGTCGAATCGTAGCTGATCCATTTTACAGGCCTATTTGCTGTGGTCTTAAAGTATGACTATATTACGAAAGGAGCTTTTATGAAAAAGATTGCTTTTTTGGGACTGATGTTAAGTGGTTTGTTCTTTATTGGAACAGCTTGGGGAGAAAGCTTTGACGGGGCAAAAGTCGCTCAAGTGATGGATATTAACTTTTCAAGCTTGAGAAAAGCCCACGAAGCCGTCGCTGCGCACGAGGATTACAACGCCGCAGCCGCATTCTACGCCATTGCTCACGCTGATAGAGCCTTGCTTGAAATGGATCCTCCGAGAGGTTCCAAGGCGGATTGGGACCATTTATTTCATCGTTTGATCGATACGGCACTTGAAGGTGTGGGAGCCGCCGGGGAACATAATCATAGTCGGCAGGTTGAACTTCTGAGAAAGCTTGAAGAGATTCGGAACGCAGGGCACGCCGAGTTCCGTTAAAATTGCTGAGGGGATGCCCCCCTCAGCCGTTTACTTAGCTCTTTGAACAACTTCGTTGGTTAAGGGAAACTCTTCAAAGAATTCTTGAAGGTTGCGGTTCTCACGAGCTGAAAAGGAGCTGGCCTAAAAGGAGTGGGCTGTTCAAAGTAGGGCCGATTCCGGGGTCTTTTAAGATACTTGAAAAAATCGAAAAGTTTTTTGAAGCAAAGTCTTAAATGCCCCAGTTATCAGGTTGAGCGCGCAGAAGACGCCTTGCGACTTCTCAACCCGGCTGTCCTTTCGGACAAAACCACTTTTTTGGAGGTGCCATCATGGTACAATTCGCCTACGACAATAGAACTACTTTTTTTTGGGGGGAGTTTCAACAGGCCCAGCCACATACATCCAGGCATCTTCACAACAGGGGAAATTTTAGCCCGAAGTTTGTACCTCCACTGCTCAATTCCTAAGAATTGAAAGGTTAAGCATTGAAGTTAAGCATTGAAATGTTATATATGAGTCGACGCTGAAAGAGATTTCAGCGCTTTTTTTTACTCCAAGATCAAGTTTGTTTGAGTTGCCATTAACGTGGACATTCGAAATTCCTGGCCCTAGAAGAGTCAAATTCACGCAAAGTGATGATACAATGCAGCGAATTTGATGCTAGAAAACGGCGAATTTGAAGCTCAAATTCGGAATTTTTTCGACGATTTGTCGTCGTAAAATCGTCGATTTGACGACAAATTATCGCGATAATTCGGATTTTTTTCGACGATAAAATTCCTGAAACATGATGGTTCCGGTCAAACCTGCCATCGATTCCGGTTTGGTAAATATGGGAAAAATGCCAGTTTTAGTTGTTAGAAGTGTGAAATAATGGAAATTTTCTCAATTTAAACTCGGCCCACTCTATCAGGGATTAGTGAACCATAAGTTTGGTCAGCAGTTACGTCTTGAACAATGGACTATTCCATGGGTCAACAATCTTGACGCCAGTGGACTCAAAATCCCCAACATTCCTTGTCACAACCGTCATCCCGTGTACTAGGGCTGTTGCGGCTATCAGGCCATCGCGAATCGGCTTTGGGTTAGGAACGTGGAGTGCAGCGCTTTTCAAAGCTACTTTCTGGTCAATAGGAAGAATTTTTCCTACAAATGCCGGAAAAACCTGTTCGTTGAGCCAATGTCGCAGGTAAGCTCCTTGGGACGGATTCTTACGCTCAATAAGCAAAACACCAATCTCTAACTCTTGGATGGTGACCACCGAAAGGTATAGGTCAGAAGCGTCTTGCGCTTGGGCCCAAGAAACTACATGGGAATCCGCATTCCCTTGACTGGCTTTTCTGAGCTCCGAAATGACATTGGTATCAAGAATAAACATTACGATAAATCCGCTGGCCTAGCCATATCCCTCAAAACAACTGGCTCCCAATCAACATCGGTATCCATGCCAAGCAAATCTACAATAGAAACCTCTTGTCCTGTCAGCTTGCGGTACTCCTGGATGCTCAAAAGAACATGTGCAGGCTTTCCCCTCTCGGTGATGATCACGGGTCCTTTACTTGCCTCTCTTTTGGCTCTGCTGGAATTTTGATTGAACTCACGACTCGTCACGGTAGTTGTATTTTTCATACTAACCTCATTATACCTACAATACTACTTTATTTGAAATGACTCAAGAAAAATAGAGTAGTCCATGATGTAGGTTCCCATAAAGGACCCTGGCGCCGATGATCCTTCAGAAGCACGTCCGGGGTGCCTTGCTGGAAAAAGAGGCCCTCTCTCGTCTCACGGAGTCGGAAAATACCCTTTTCCAGGAACTGGTGAACCACAAGTTTGGTCAGCAGTTACGTCTTGAACAAGAGCAGATAGGGTTTGAATGGATTGAACGTAAATTAAGGAAAGTGTGAAATTCTTGCTTTTGAAAACCAAATTCAAATTTAGGTCGTCCCTTATGCGTCTCAAATTGTTGTTTGACCAAACTGAGTGAGGTATATTTACCCTATGGCAGAGTGGGTCAAAGCGTATTCGGACATTTTTATCAAATATCTGTTTGGAAGCCCCAATTCCAGCGATCTGCTTTTGTCCTTTTTGAACAGCATGCAATCCGCCCATGAGTTTCCGCTTTTGACCTCGGTGGAAGTCCTGAACCCGTTTAACCTGCAAACAGCGCTGACAGACAAGCTTTCTATCTTGGATATACGAGCCCGCGACCAAGATGACCGGCTTTACAACATTGAAATCCAGGTAGCTTCACAGCGAGATTATTCTGAACGAAGCCTCTATTACTGGGCTAAGGTCTATTCTGGCCAGTAGTTGCCGGAGGGACACTTTAACACTCAGCTGGAGCGATGGATAGCATATTTAAAGAACGAAGGGAAGGAGGGGTATGATATGACCATACTACTGAAAAACGATCCTGCGATAGCCAAGGCGCATGCGAGGTACCTAGCTTTTACCAATGACGATCAGGCCCGGATGGCCTATGAAGCTCGAATTGCTTTTCAGCGGGACCAGCTTAGCCGTGAAGAAGCGGCCAAACAACAAGGTCTTGAACAGGGCATTGAACAGGGTAAGCTTGAAGGTAAGCAAGAAACAGCCCGAAACCTTAAGGCGATTGGTATGAGTATTCAGCATATCTGTCAAGTCACCGGATTGTCAGTTGATGAGATCGAAAAACTCTAATCGAGCCATGCGAGCAAAGAACAAAACGCCACAAGAGTGGTCAGCAATCGTATCAGGCCAAAAACAAAGCGGTCTGAACAACAAGACCTACGCCGAAATGATGGGGGTTAACCCCAATCTTCTGAATGAAAAGCTTTTGCAAACACACCAGATAATTTAGCAAAAGCAAAGAGCTGTTCTTTAAGTCCTTGAGGTTCAGCCCACGTTCCATCGCCATTTTTTCTCACATGAGCAATCGCCTTCATTCTCCCCTCCCCAGTTCTTCCAGCTCCTCTGCAAAGGGATCACTCGGCCCCACGAAGATATCCAGGTGCTCCATGGCCCGTGTTGAGGCAACATACAAAAGGTTTCGCAAATACACTTCCTTGGCATCTTCACCAAGACCCGTAGCTGAAAAAACATGATGCCAATAGACAAGCACCACAGGAAAATCCAACCCTTTGGCAGACGGAAACTTCGTTAACCTCACCCCCTTAGACTGAGCAAAGTCAAAGTCCTCATCGGCCAGGTTCTTGTATTGGATTCCCTCGTCCTCTAACAACTGATTCAAGCCAGATTTTTCGTCGGGGTGAAGTACAAGGATGGTCTCGGGCTCGTATTCAAATTCCTCCAAATACACTTTGAGCTTTTGTAAAAAAAGGGGTTTGAGAGCTTCACCATTTTCGGCCATCGTCACTTCTGGGGATGGCCCATCGCGAAACGCCTGCGGGGCACTCGTTTGATCGTAGGCAACTTTTCTCGCTCTGAGAGTTTCGGCAAACCGATGGATAGGCTCGGTGTTCCGGAAGTTTGTATGAAGTACACGCGTCTTGCCTCCACGAATATCAATGCCAGCCCGTGCAAATGGCGAAAGGCTTTGGTACAAGCTTTGGTCAGAGTCACCAGCCGCAATAAAACCTTTCTTGGCTATTGAGTGAAGTATCTCAAGTTTGACAGGTGAGAGGTCTTGGGCTTCATCTAATAAGAGGTAGTCAACCTGTTCTGCTTCCAGTTTCGATAACTGGCTTTTCAACTGCAACAAAAGATACGCTGGTGAAAAAAGCTTCTTTTGCGACATGGTCTTGATGAGCTCTTCATTCAAGGACCAAACAGCTAAACGCTCTTTTCGCCCTAAGGGTTTTTTAAAGCCTTTCCGTTCAAAATCTAGGTACTCGTCTAAGGTTAACCCCCACCCCCAAATTAAATCATCCAGTTCTTTTTTGAGTTCTGCAGGAGTGAGGTCTAAGGGTGTAGCTTTGAGTTGAGCTTTGAGCTCGGTGTCAGAATCCCAAGCATATTGCCACCCACTGCTATAGGGTATGAGACCGGCCTTTTTCACCAAAGACAAAAGGTAAGAGTCAACTGTCACAATCGTCTCGGGAGTTATAGCGGTGTCAAAAAGTTTAGAAATGTACAGGTTGTATTTGGTGAGTGATTTCGTATAGGTCAGAAGAATGACTTTGGCTGGGGCTTGACCGAAATCCAGACTATCACGAGGCGGAGTCAGGATTCTCCCCAAAAGACGAATCAGCACAAGCGATTTTCCTGTTCCCGCACTGCCTCGTATCAGCGTATCGCGATCCAAAGGTAATTGGGTGGCAAGGGCTTCTTGTTCGGGTGTCAAACGCATTAGTTGCCGTTCATGAGCTCGACGGGTCTGACTGTACAAGGCCATGCGCTTAACATTATTGAGGTACTGTCTGAGACCAGCAAGTTCTTGCATCGACTCAGCCGTTTCGTTTTTATCCTTGAGCAGACGTTGAAGCTCGAAATTGGCCTTGGCTAATTCCGTTCTTTTCTCGTCGTACTTTGAGTCCTTATGTTTCAATCGCTTTTCTAAGTCCGCAATGATCAATTGTTGACGTTGAACATCTATGTTGAGCAGGGTTTGCTTGTCTTCCTTATCTTTTAGCTGAGTATACTTTGCAAAAATATCTTTGTTTTTGCTTTTTAGTTCCGTATTTTCTTCTTTTAAGTTTTTAAACTGAGAAACAGGGACAAACGTCCAAGCGTGGTCATCCCAAGAACGAAATAATTGAGGGATAGCTCTAAACTCAACTTCATGTTCTAGTTTGAGTTCTTGAAGAAAACTGTAAAAAATCTTCGCCGAGGCCATGGCTTCTTGGGAGGATAATTTTTTGAATTCATGACGCACAGCATTGGATATGAAATGTTCATCCTTGAGTTGATAGAAAGGTTCCCGATTGACAACATTACCAGCTTCTATCCATTTAGTAAGAAACCGTCTGACAAGCTCCCCAAAATCTATAAACTGGTTTTCGATCCCAAGGCGTTCTTTCATAAGAGCTTCAGCCCTGGAATGCAAAGCCAAAACAAAAAAGCCATCATCGGCCGCAGCCAGTTTTTGCAAACGATCAGACACCAGCATACCTCCCCTGGACAACTCTTAAGAATTGTGAGAGTGGTGATCTTAATATGTCAAGAGTTCCTGAAAAAAGACGGCTGTGCACCTCCGACAGGGTGTTAATCTATTTTTTCGGCACAGACAATTGAGAAACAAAGGCACTCAAGCTACGACAGAACGAGATTAACTGGTGGGGTGACTGGTGGGGTGACTGGTGGGGTGACTGGTGGCGGTATGCTACAATGCGGCATACCATGCGGCAATGGAAGAACTAGTTGTAGTTCCCGCTCTCACCCCGGTATGCTACAATAAACAAGTTCAGCCTGGTAGAATAAACGACGTTGTAGTTCCCGCTCTCACCCCGGTATGCTACAATATTCATCCTTAGAGGAGCAAACATCAGCCTGTTGTAGTTCCCGCTCTCACCCCGGTATGCTACAATAAATGACAAGACACAAGACAACTTGATTCAGTTGTAGTTCCCGCTCTCACCCCGGTATGCTACAATACTAACGATACTAATGT
>DAIDJJ010000128.1:0-7339 GCA_027451385.1 Spirochaetales bacterium
AACCCTTTGAAAAAGATGAGAAGATTATTGCCGAGCTGATCAAGATTAAACGGGCGAACAAGGTACGTCTCTCGGATTACCTCGAAAAAACTCAAGGAATCAAGCTGAATCCCGATAGCCTGTTCGATGTTCAAGTCAAGCGCTTGCACGAGTACAAGCGGCAACTGCTGAATATCCTGCACATCATCGTCTTGTACAACGAGCTCAAGGCAAATCCTGCAGCTTATAATCATGTTCCGCGCACCTTCCTCTTTGGGGCCAAGGCGGCTTCGGGGTATCGTCGTGCCAAGAGCATTATTAAGCTCATCAATACCGTGGGGGCAAAGATCAATTCTGACCCCGTGGCCAAAGGAAAATTGGAAGTTTACTTCTTAGAAAACTACCGTGTTAGCTTGGCCGAAAAGATTATTCCGGCTTCGGATGTGTCTGAGCAAATTTCTACAGCGGGTAAAGAAGCCTCTGGTACGGGAAACATGAAGTTCATGATGAACGGAGCTTTAACTGTGGGGACTTTGGATGGAGCTAACGTGGAAATCGCCGAAGAAGTTGGTGACGAAAATTGCTTCATTTTTGGTCTTAAAGCTGACCAGGTCCACCGCTTGGCAACGGCTCAATCTTACAACCCGTGGGCTGTTTTGGATGAGTACCCCGAGATCAAGCAGGCTGTGAATCAACTCATCGACGGGACTTTCAACGTCGAAAGCTTTGATTTGTTCAAAGAAATCTATGATTCTCTGCTATACGGCTTGGAAGGAAACCCTCCCGATACCTACTTTGTCTTGAAGGATCTCCCCGAGTACATTAAGGCACAAAAGAAGATCGATGAGGCTTATCGAGATCAAAAGAAGTGGCATAAGATGGCCTTGATCAACATTGCCAGCAGTGGAAAGTTTAGTTCTGACCGTACTATCAATGAGTACGCTAAAGAAATCTGGCAGATTTCTCCTGTTCGAGCTTAATCCTCTTGAGTCATAAAATTGAGTCATAAAAAAGGCTGGCGAAAGCCAGCCTTTTTTTTACTTCAAACTCAAGGAATCAATTGACCATATACGCTTCAAGTTCGCGTTCTAAAGACGGGTTTTGAAGCTTTTGAAGCGCTTTCTTTTCAATTTGCCGAATTCGTTCTTTCGTCAATTGAAATTTCTCACCAATTTCTTTCAAGCTGAGCGGTTTGCGTTCGTTGAGTCCAAAACGGAATTCAAGAATCGTCGATTCTTTCGAACTTAAGGTCGTCAAAGCTTCATTGATATCATTTTTTAGAGAGGCACTGATCGTCACTTCTTCAGGAGCGGTAAAATCCTTGGCTTCTAAAAAGTCACTCAAAACCGAGGTATCTTTATCCGTGTAAACTGGGGATTCAAGTGAAACCATCTCACGGCTAATATCCATCAGTTCTCGTACCATGCTCTTGTCCATGCCTAAGGCGGTGGCAATTTCTTCATCTGAAGCATCCCAGCCGCGATCGGCAAAAATTTCCTTGCGGTATTTTTCAATTTGAACCAGTTCATTGGCTCTGTTCAAAGGCAGACGAATAGTACGGGATTTTTCGCAAATCGCTTTGAGAATGGATTGGCGAATCCACCAAACCGCATAAGAAATAAAATGATACCCTTTATCGACATCAAAACGTTCAATCGCATTGATGAGCCCAATATTGCCTTCGCTAATCAAGTCATCCAGGGCTAAACCTTGATTTTGATACTTTTTCGCGACATTCACCACAAAACGGAGATTTGCCGCGATCAATTTCTCTTTAGCGGCTTTATCACCGGCGGCGGCAAGACGAGCGTATTTTTGTTCTTCTTCTCGGGTCAACAGAGAAACCTTGTTGATTTCTTTGAGATAAATCGAAAGGGAATTGTCGCTGTCGGAAACGATTCCCCCAGACAAACTGGTCCTTTTCATGATGCCTCCCGGTATGCCTAATTCTATTGCAAACTTCATGCCATAAAATGAGAAAATTACTCATGAAAAAAATAAAGTACTATGATATAAGGATATAGTATTATATTGACTTCAGAATATTCGGGAACAAATGAATTGTATACAATTAGATGTGTATCAAATTGAAACAGTTTTTCTCAGCTAGTTTAGAACTGTATCAAATTGTCCTGATTTTTCTGAGAACGAAAAAAAATGGAGCCTTTTGACTCACCAAAAGAATTCTTGACCACAGCGGGGCACTTGAGTATATTCAAAGGGCAAATCCAAACATTTCCAACTATGAGGAGGGTTGATATGACGTTGAAGCCCCTTGGCGATCGTGTTCTTATTTCTCTTGAAGAAGCCGAAAAGAAAACGGCCTCCGGTATTTATATTCCGGATAATGCCCAAGAAAAAACCCAGAAGGGCACTGTGGCTGCCGTAGGAACCGACAAGGATGTAATCACCGTCAGTGTTGGCCAGAAGGTCATGTATGATCAGTACGCCGGAACCAAAGTTAAGGTAGACGGTACGGAATACCTGATTGTGAAGATGTCAGATATCCTGGCAATTCTGGAATAACGCGGTCTAAACCTCGAAAAGCACCCCCTTGGGGTGCTTTTTTTTTTCGTTTTTCTCGGATAAACTGACTATTATGGGGAATTTTGAGTTCAGTGATCGAATGGGGTTAAAAGACCGCTGGGATAAGGTCAAAGATCAAATTGCTTCCGCCTGCCAGCGTTCGGGGCGTAAAGAACAGGACGTGGAATTGGTTGTTGTCACCAAAAGACATCCTGTGGAAGCCGTTCAGGAGCTTTACCGCTTTGGTCAACGACACTTCGGTGAAAATAGGCTCCCTGAAGCTCTCGAAAAACAACCCCAGGTGCCTGAGGACGCCGTTTGGCACATGATAGGCCATTTGCAAAGCAACAAAGCTAAGCAAGCTATTCACCTCAATTGGGTGCAATCGTTAGATTCTCTTTCTGCGGCTTTGGCCCTGCAAAAAGAACTGGAACGCTCTTCGAGGACCCTTGAAGTGCTTTTAGAAATTAAAACCTCCCCAGAAGAGTCCAAACTGGGACTTCACCGGTTTGAGTCCTTTCAAGACCTCGTGGATCAAATCAAGTCCTGTTCCAGATTGCATCTTCGCGGTCTAATGACCATGGCGCCTCTGACACAAGACAAAGCTTTAATCCGTCAATCTTTTCAAACGTTACGTTCCTGGCAAGAACGGGCCGCCAGTCTCTATCCCTGGGCTTCTTGGGATCAGCTCTCGATGGGGATGTCTCAGGACTTTGAACTCGCCATTGAAGAGGGGAGTACCATGGTTCGTGTGGGGACCGCGATCCTGGGTGAACCCAGAGAAAGTCTCTGATGAAAAATCAACTGATCTTTTTTGTTTTCGTCTTCCTCTGGCTTTCTCCTGCGATTTTTGCTGACCCTTACCAAAGTGTTAGCCCGGGGAGTTCCCCTCAAACTGGCAGTACGGCGAGTGGTTTTGGCGAACCCTATACCGAAAAAGAGTTTCCGAAATGGATGCTGGAACTTCGCCGAGGCGAATCGCTTTTTTTTGGCTCCTTTCCTTTATTTTTTATATTCTCGGGCTTAGGTTACGATTACTACTATTATTATGCCGTAAGCGGTCAAAACCCTAACTATATGCCTTGGCCTGCTGGTCCTGGAACCTCCGGCTGGACCACTACCTCGAATGCGAGTCAACTGTCGGATAAAACCAAAACATTGATGCTGGTCAGTGCCACAGCTTCGCTACTTTTAGCCCTCACAGACTGGCTTTTAGGAAAACTAACCGAGTGAGTACCTCTCCTTTTCAAAAAATCGTGCTTGTACCCGAATTAGAAAATCCAGTTCGCCTGGATGTCTTTATCGCTTCGCTAGGGCAATTTACTCGCAATCAATGGGAACGCCGTCAAGGAGCCGTCACCTCGGGGGGAAAACCCTTAAAGCCTTCGTTTAAGCTCAAAGGTGGGGAAACCTTAGAATTGACTTGGTTGGAACCCGAAGCCTCGACGCTGACCCCGCAAGAAATTCCCTTAGAAATTTTGTGGGAAGATTCTCAACTCATCGTTTTGAATAAGAGCCGGGGGTTAGTGGTTCACCCCGCGGCAGGTCATCAAGATGGAACCTTAGTGAATGGCCTTTTACACCATATTAAAGATTTACAAGAGGATTTTGACGAGGAATCAGCCCGACCTGGCATTGTCCATCGTTTAGATAAAGACACCACGGGCGTTTTGGTTTGTGCCAAAACCCCCGAAGCTTTAGAGTTTTTAGCCCGCCAATTTCGGGAAAAAACGGCTCGTAAGGTGTATTGGGCCCTGGTGAAAGGTCAACCTTCTGCATCGGGGAGTTGGAAAACCGGATTGATTCGGGACCCCCGAAACCGCCAGCGCTTTACTACGGCCCCTGAAGAACAGGGAAAATGGGCGTGGACGGATTGGGCTGTTCGCGAAGTCCACGGCCGTTTTTCTTGGTTGGAGCTGTATCCCCATACCGGGAGAACCCATCAGTTGCGGGTGCACTGTTCCAAGGCGGGGTTCCCAATCTTGGGGGATCCGATCTACACACGCCCTGAGGCAGAGTTCCCCCATGCCCCCTTGATGTTGCATGCCTATAGTCTAACCTTAACCATGCCCGAAGGGGGACAGAGAACCTTTACAGCTCCCATTCCTCAGGATTTTCGGGAAGTGGGATCAAAGGCGGGGTTCTTCTGGCCAACGCCCGAGCCGTATTAAAGAGCTTTTCACTGCGCATGAGGGTGGGGGGGCCTTCCCCTGGAAAAATCAAGGTATCTTCGTGTCCTTGAAAGAAACGTTTTTCTAAGGCTTGAGAAAGAATTTCTTTTGCATAAGGGCTTGAGGTTGTTCCCGGGCGACCTGCGGAAAGTAAATCCCCACAAAAAAGCCAAGAGCCGACTTTATATACAGCGGCATCATGAGATAATTCTGGAAAGCAAAATACATCGACTGTCATGGTATTTAAGTGCAATCGCGTACCTGGCTTGACCACCTGACAGTTGAATTCTTGGACCACAGCCTGCCTACTATAGATCTGAGCGTCGTAAATACGTTTGAGGGTTTGAAGTCCTCGAATATGGTGGGATTGACAGCGAGTGATCAAAACCCAGCGAATGTAATAATTATTTTGTTCGATGAGTTCGAGAAGGGCCACATCCAGTACACCGGGATCGATTAAAATGGCGTCCCCTCCGCCGTCTGGGCCTAAGATGTAAGTATTGGAAAAGTTTTCAGCGGAATAGTGAAAATAGAATTTCATAACGTTTCCTTTTCTTCGTGCATTTCCGCTTCTTCGTAGTTGGAATATTGAAAATTAACGTTAATCAGTTCTGTATTAATAAATTGTGTTTTCTTGAGGTTGCAATCACGAAATTGAACATCTTTCAACGTCCCATCATTAAAACGGCTAAAATACAGGTCGGATTCTGAAAAGTCACAGTCCTCTGCCTCAATACCGTTAAAATTGACATGAAGGATATCAGAGCCTTTCCAGCGACAATTCTTCATGGTATTCCCTGAAATACTGCAAAAAATCCAGGTGGTTTCTTGGAGAGTGCAATTTTGTAGAGTTCCAAAATCGAGAAAGCTATTGCGAAACTCTGAACCATCGAGTTGAACATTTTCCCAGATTGAGCCCAAAAAGGCGCAGCCTTTAAAGCGTTTCCCCCTCAGGTCAAGCTGGGAAAAGGGAACACGGTTCAAGACCAAAGAGGAAAAATCATTTTTGCTCAAAAGGTACTGTTTGAGCCGATGCCACCAGTCGTCAAAAGAGTTCAAATGATTCACACACACGGTACTATTCCACACCGCGTGACGGCGGCAACCTTGTACTTCGCAGGGAGCTAAGTCAAACATACACTGAGTATAACAGAATTTTGTTCCTTGCAGGCTACTTTTATGAAAGGGCTGGATTTTCCTTGGTTTAGGTGAGGGGCTTTGCTAGGTTATGTTGAGCCTCACGTTAACGTAGCAAACACCCTCTCTATAACGTAGGAGTGAGCCCTGGTCATACTTAATAAAACCTCACGAATTCACGTAGCAAAAGGGGGACAGTTACTTCTTTTTGGCAAAGCTCACGGCAATTTCGAGGGCATCGTACGCTAAAGCTGAATGTAAGGTGGGGGGAATTCGATTACTGAGTTGCACCCAATGAGGGGCTTGTGAGGCAACCTTACGAAAAGCCGCCGTATAACTATCAATTTCATAAGTATTTTGGTTCACCGGAATCCAATGGGTTTTCATTCCCGCCAAGTTCCCAAAAGTCGAGGATGTCAACAAGTTGACCAAAGGATAAACCGTCTTGTCTTGAGCTTCAGGCGTAAAAACCTCGAGGCTAAGCACCTGAGCTACCATCAGTGCAGGTTTGGGATTGTACCAAAGCTGAAAACTTTGAGGAAACTGCGAACTTTGGGCTATGAAATGCCGGTAGGTGGTGACAAAGACCAAGGGAGAAGAGGCCGTGAACAACGGCTTGAGGTCGGCCGGGGCAAACTGCCACGTTGAGGGTAACCAACACGAACTGGTTAGCCAAGAGGAAACGGTGTTGAGCTGAGCTTTCCAAGCCGTGGTGGGGGTGAGGAATCCTTCGGGCATAGATAGGGCCAAGTCTGGGTTGGACAGAAAAAAGAGGGCCTGATGAAACAAAGGCTGTCTACCCGACAAAACAAGTTGATTTTTCCATTGCGGTTCTGACAATTTCCCCCAGGCGGGAAGTGGGGGCTGTTTGCCCTGTTGAAAGGCCCTTGAAACACCAATGGGGTCATAAAACAAAGGCAAAAATCGCCAGCTCGTTGCCGAGGCCCGGGCTGAAGCTATTAAGCCATAGTAAGGTTGGTAGCCAGATGGAGTTTGAGATTGCGGCCAGGGAGTAGAGTCGGGCGCCGATGAGGGAAGATTCCAGCCAGGGGTAGAAGTTAAGCGAGCTACTGCCCCAGTTTTGGGCCACATGCCATCGCTTTGTACCTGGAGATTTTCTAGACCTTTGACACCCTTGGCTTGAGCTTGGATGAGCTGACCCAACCCTTGGGCCTCCGGACTCACCAGCAAGGTGATCCGGGGGGCACAGGAAGCAAGCAGAAGAATTATGAAAAAAGGAGTAATCTTTATCAGGAATTTACTGTTAAAGCCTTTGCAACTGATTAAAATCTCTATTATGGTCAAGAGCTGACGCCTCTCAGTTTATTTATTGCTTAAAAAGGGAATGAGCTTCTATGAGTCCTTTTGAGGACTCATAGAAAACTCTTTAACAACTGCAATAACTCTGAGCGAGTGTTAAATTCGATCAGAGTTATTGCAGTGTAATTCACAGAAGGTACTATGAACGTACTACACGAAAACCAAGGTAACAAGAGCCAATAAGGCCGTTGTCTTTAATAATCGTA
>DAIDJJ010000129.1:0-7323 GCA_027451385.1 Spirochaetales bacterium
CCTTCACCCCTGAAAACAAAAAAACGGCAGGACACCGAGAAACCTGGCGCTTGGTCCCTTACAAAACCCTTACCTTAATTCTCTTCGTGTCTTTTTTTGTTTCCTACCTTTCGTTGTATAGCATCGAACCGATTCTGACTGTGTACATTTCGTCGTTATCATTAAATATCCATCATATCGCCTTTATGGCTGGCTTGATCTTTTCTTCTACGGGACTTGCCACGATGCTGTCCTCGCCACTTTTAGGTCGCCTTTCAGACCGTCGAGGTCCCCACAAAATCCTTTTATTTTCCTTACTCTTTGCGGCGCTGTGCACCATTCCCCAAGCCTTGGTGACCAACCCTTGGCAACTGTTGGCACTGAGGTTTCTCTTAGGTCTAGCTACAGGGGGAATTGCCCCTGCCCTCAATGCGCTGGTGAAGAGGCTCACCCCGCCTCAGCTGACTGGTCGACTTTATGGGTATACCATGTCAGCCGGGTACTTGGGTGTTTTTTGTGGTTCTTACCTCGGTGGACAAACGGCTTCAATTTGGGGGATTCGTGTCGTTTTTATCCTTGTCGCAGGTGGTATTCTGCTCAATTTGCTTCTCGTTTATTGGGGTCTTTATCGTAAAATTAATCAGCTTATTGATCCTGTTATGAAACCTACCTAACTTCACCTAGCAAACCGGGTTTACTATCATGAAAGTAAGGGGTTTACACTCATGACAGTCAAAGCTCTTGTGTCATGAGAGTCACACCTTAATCACCGTAGTCACCAACTGCATCACACCAAACCCACCGACCAAGAGCCAACCCCACAGGGCTAAGGCCAACAAGAAGGGTTTGAGCCCTGCTTGTTGAAATTTGGCCGCACTGGTTTCTAATCCCAGAGCCGTCATCGCCATGGTCAATAAGAAGGTATCTAACATCAAAATAATTTTCACAACCGGTTGCGGAATGATGTGCAAGGAATTCACCCCACTCGCGACAATGAACAAAACCGCAAACCAGGGAACAACGATTTTAGTTCGTCCCGTTTCGACTGTCTTTTTTCGTCGACTGAGTGCCGAAAGGATCACACCTAAGATCACGAGCAAGGGGGACAAGAGCATGACACGGGTTAATTTGACGATGACCCCCACATCCATAGCTTGCTTTCCTGCAGGATTCGTGGCCCCGATGACTTGGGCAACTTCATGTATGGACCCACCTGCATACAGACCAAAGTGAGTCTGATCCACATGTAAGAGCCCTGTCCGGTAAATGATGGGGTACAAAAACATGGATAAAGTCCCAAAGATCACTACCGTACTCACCGCAATCGCACTTTTATAGGCCTCGGCTTTCAGCACCGGTTCGGTGGCTAACACCGCTGCCGCACCGCAGACGGCACTACCCGAAGCCGTTAAGAGCGCCGTATCACGATCCAATTTGAAAACCTTTTGTCCCAGAAAAGCTCCCAAGAGGAAGGTTGTGGTGACCATCAAAACCGACACGAGAATGCCATCCAAGCCCACCGAAGCAATGTCTTGAAAGGTCACATGAAAACCAAAAAATACCACCGAAATTCTTAAAATCGTTTTCGCTGAAAAGGAGATGCCTGCCCCCCATTCGCGAGGGGCGTGGCTTCTAAGCGTATTTGCGTAGATCATACCCAGTAAGATCCCGATGATGAGCGGACTAAGCCCCAAGTTCTTGATGAAAGGCAACCCTGCAATTTCTATAGCCGCTAAGGAAAAAAACACCACAAATAAAATCCCATTGAGCATGTGGCGAGCCTGATCTTTATTCCATGACATGTCGAACCGTCCTTGCACTAGAACTTATAGAGTTATCTTGATAATATCCAATTATATTTTCTTATTGATCTATAATTAAATTTTATAGGAATCGCAACGATGCTGGATTTTCGCCTGCGAACTTTTTTAACGCTTTGCCAAACAAAAAACTTTAGTAAAGCTGGCGAACAATTGGGACTGACTCAGCCGGCTGTTAGCCAGCAAATTCATCAATTGGAAGAGCGTTACGGAACCAAGCTTCTCTCCGCTGTCGGCAGAAACTTTGGGCTGACAAAAGCTGGTGAACTGCTTTTTCGACATGCTTCCTTTACCTCAGCCGAGAGTCAACGTGTTGAAGAAGCTCTGGCCAAACACGCGCAAAAAATTGAACTTCGTTTTGGTGCCACACGAACCATTGGGGAATTTGTGATGCCCCAAGCTCTTTCTCGCTACTTAAAAACTCAACCTGATTGTGGCCTATCTCTGGTCGTAGACAACACGGACGCCCTTTTACAAAAGCTCACCACGGGTCAGATTGATTTTGCCTTTATCGAAGGAATTTTTGATCAACAGGACTTTGCTGCCCAGACACTTTTTGAAGATCGCTTGGAGCTTTTTTGCGCGGTAGATGACCCCATGGCCGGACAAGTGGTCCAACTCGAGGAACTCTTATCTCGTCGGTTGATCGTCCGTGAAAAGGGTAGCGGTTCCCGTGAGGTTTTAGAAAACGCTTTATTAGCACAAAATCGCTCCCCAGCCAACTTTTCTAGTGTTTTAGAGATTGGGAATATCGCCATCATTAAGGCTCTCGTTCGGGATGGTTTGGGAATTGCTTTTCTCTATGGCCAAGCCGCCTCGTCACTCCCCCCCACACAGTCTTTACCGAAAGAGAACCCTGACTTAGGTCGCATCCTGGTGCAAGGTTTTGATATTCGCCATGCTTTTTCTTTTGTGCATCGTAAAGGCAGTCAATTTCTTGGGGATTTTCAAGGCATTTTGAAAGAAGTCCAAGCGGTGTTACAAAACGAGGCGGTGTTACAAAAGGAAGAGCTACCTTGAAACTCCCCTTTACCCTCTATAGACTTACCCGTGGAGTAAATCGAAAGTGAATAAAAAAGACCTGATCCGGGAATGGAAGACTCAGCCGACACTAGCCGGTGTGTATCAGATCCGCCGCAAAGATACCGGGCAAACCTATTTGGGAACGGCCCACAATTTACCCGGTATTTTAAACAGCGTTCGGCTTCAACTGGAGGCTGGTCAAATGGGTTGTACAGACCTTCAAAAAGATTGGAACACCCTTGGGCCTGAGGCGTTTGACCTCGGCCCTCTCGAAAGCCTTACCTCAACCTTGGAACACCCTGTAACAGCCGAAGACTTAGCCGACCTTAGGGAACTGGTCAAAAACAAACTTAGCCTTGATAAAGTTCGCGGTTACAATTTCTAACTTATTCTGATAACTATTGTCAGATTTACCTTCCTCGATTAGACTATAACTCAAGGAGTCCCCATGAACCCCCTTCAAGTCCAAGTGAGTGTGACCATTCAAGCTTCAGCCAAGGCTGTTTGGGACACCCTAACGCGACCCGAACTGGTGAAACAGTTTTTATTTGGAACTGAAATGAAGGCGGAATGGAAGGTCGGCGGGCGTATCACCTATTCTGGCGAGTGGGAAGGTAAGCCTTATGAGGATCATGGAACCATTTTAGCCTTGGACCCCCAACACAAACTGGTCTGCACGTACTGGAGTGCGGCCTTTGGTGACGATATTCCTGAAAATTATCAAACGTTGACCTATACCCTCACTCCCCTAGATACTTCGGCACAGCCCACCACTCGGCTCGATATTACACAAGATAACGTGGCGAGCGAAGAGTCTCGTGAACACTCGCAAAACAACTGGCAGTTCGTGGCTGAAAAGCTTCGCGAAGTCGCCGAAAAGCTCTAATCGAGAAACTCTAACCAAAAGGCGTTACGTGTGAAGGCTTTGTTCTAAAGAATACTGCGCCAGAGCTTCTAAACCGTCTTTGCCGACACTAGGTGCTAAAGCTGAGAGGACTTCAAGGGCCTGGTGAATCATGAGTTTTCCCTCGGCAAGCGGATCAACCTCAGGACAATTTAAGTCCTGGTCTACGGCATCATCAAAAAGCTGAAATGCCAACCCATATTTTAAGCCAAATTCCGAAAGTAACTTTCTCTGTTCAGGAGTAGCCCCGCCTAAGCTGGCCCCTAACTCACAGCACAGGCTCATAAACCGAGCAGTTTTCCCTTCAATAATCCGTAAGTAGGCTTCCCTGATCAGTAGGCTTGTCCGAGCTTGTTCAACTTCGGCAGAAATCATGTATTCATTCAAAGCGACCACGGTGAGCAAATCTTCTTTGTCTAAGAGTCTGGTTAAAAGGCCATACGCTCGCGAATAAATGATATCCCCGGCTAAAAGGGCAACTTTGTTTCCCCAGACTCCGTTTAAGGTGGCTTGCCCTCTTCGTGAGATATCCTCATCCAGGATGTCATCATGAACAAGACTTGCGCTATGGATGAGTTCGAGTCCGACCCCTAGCGAAATAAACTTTTCATCGTTCAAGGAAGGAGTTACGGCACGTGCCGCAAATAAGGCTAAAGCTGGACGGAGAAGCTTGCCAGGAGATTGAAAAAAATGGTCCACGATAGCATTCACCGAAGTAAAACCAAAGCTTTGGGCTAAGTCTTTGAGGGATTGTTCAACCCGATTCAACTCAGACTGAAGGGGCTGATAAACACTTGTAAGACTTCGGGGCGAACTCACCTGAGGACCATGTGGCACGTAGCTTCTCCTTAGACAAAAGACCACGCCAATTCAGACGTGGTCTTTGTTCGTCTTCACTCAGACGTCAATATTATTCTTTCGGCTTCTTCTGGAAGAACTTATACAAGCCTAAAACTACCGGCAAGCGGTTCACACCAGGAATGAACGGAATCGCTAACAAAATCAACCCCAGAAGTCCCAAAATATAGGCACCGTCTCGGTCTCCGTTATCGTCGGTCTTCAAGATTGTCGCATTCATGATCCCGATGGGAGCAAGCCACCAGGCTCCTGGAGGTACAGGATGCGCCATTTTGATGGGGGGAATCTTAGAGGGGTCAGCATAGTCGGGTTGCCAAGGAGCTCGCCCGCCTGCCAGGTTCATATCCGGCTTTTCTTCTTTTAACATTCCCATTTGACTTGTTTCTATTCCCATTTTGTGGGCATAGGAGTCTAGTACACCTAAGTCCGCCATGAGTCGTAAAGCGTAGGTTTCATCCCCCAGTTCACCTTCTCCCCGGAGGGCTTTATCATAGTAACCAGTAGCGGCCATCTGGGTTAAGTCTTTAGCCACAGTAATCAAAGGATCTTCTGCTTCTGTGATTTTTCCCTTATTGTCCCCAAAGAAATCGATCGCATCGTTAATGAGCTTCTTTTGCTGATCGGCACTCATTTTCTCGATCGGTGCCAACAGGTCGGGGACTTGTCCGGTCGAAATTAAACTGGCCCAGGGACCATCAATATAAACCTTGCGGGTATTCCAGGTGTACGGGTCAATGTTATCCGAATAACCAGTGGTTAACCCCTGGGCATCGTCACCTGTGCCAATCTGGGGCAACTGACCAAACTCGCCCACTAAGGTCGTGGCAAACAAGTTCGGGTCAGAAGAAGCCACCTCTTTTAAGGTCACAGCTTTGACATAGGGCGAAGGCAAAAGTACCGCAAGAATCAAAATCGCTACGGCAACGACACCTCCACGAAGGAAGAGCATCGTATGATTGGCTTTTTCAATTTTGTACGGGTGATCGGCTTTGGGTGGTGTCGCCAAGCCTAAGAAGCGAACCAAAATGTAGTGCAAGCTCAGCAAAGCAAAGATGATGAAGGGAACAATGGCCACGTGCAAACCGATGATATTTACTGTATTGAGGGGGTTAATCCACCATCCCAGGCCCGAACCATTAAAAAAGTCCGCGCCCTGAAGGGCTCGCCATTGCGTTGAAAAATCCCCACGAAGAGCATAACCAAACTCGGTTTCTGTGATTGCGGTCATGAACATCAAGGCCCCAATAACCCAAGTAATCTTTCGTGGTCCTCGATAACCCATCGTACAAAAGACGACAATGAGGTGAAGGAGCATAAAAATCACAAAGGCTTGGCTGGACCATAGGTGCACACTGCGAAAGAAAACCCCCACAGGGTTGGTCAGCCACCAGGTGGAACCGAAGAAAAGTTCAACAACACCGCTGATGACAAGTAGGATGAAACTCACGGCTGCTAAGAAGCCGAGAGAATAAAAAATACGATTGGCGTACTGCGGCGCCTTGTCAATCATCAAATCGGCAAACTGCGGTCCCAGTTTTTTTTCTTCTGGAAAACCCGTCTCCTCTTTCATGAAGACCTCCTTTAAGTTCGTAATGCGATGATTTTCAAGCTCTAATATTAAATTATCATTAAAGACTTAAAAAAATCGCTGAGCCTTATTTTGGTGCATTTCTTGTCGATGTCAAGAGGAACTCAGGAGATCAGCTTGGAAAGCAAACTCCAAACTACCCCCGCGAACAAGCCCAAAAGGTACAACCAACCAAAGCGTCGATTATGAACCAAGTTAAACCGGTGAAGCCACAACGGCCATCCTACCCAGCCTGCGGGAGCTTCTTGCGGTCTAGGCGCCGAGCAAACTTTTACGACTTTGAAAGCCGAGGGCAAATTGAAAAAGGCTATGAAAGCCCAGGGAGTGATCTGGCCTAGAATCACTCCCAGCAGGATGACCAAATATATCCCTGCGACCAAGATTTGATTTAAAACCCGAGCTGGTTTTTCCCCTAAAAGTACTGGCAAAGTACGAATCTCATGCGTTTGATCAAATTCCGCTTGATCAATGTGCTTACCGATCAAAATTGCGGCAATGCCTAACCCATAAGGAATGCCCACCCACAAGGCAGACCAGGAAAAACTTCCCGTGAGGCAATAGTAGCCCCCTCCCACCATCAGAGGTCCCCACACTAAAAAACTAGCAAGTTCCCCTAACCCAATCGCTTTGAGACTGGTGGGGGCCGCATCGTACAAGTACAACAAGAGCCCCCCCACAACGGCTAGGGCTAAGGCAGGCCATCCTCGTTGCCACGTAAAAAATACAGCAATAAGAAGGGCAAGGGTCCACAAAAGCAAAAGTCCCCGCAAAAGGGCTTTTTTTGTTAAAACCCCATGTGCCAACGGGTGGATGGTGTAGGTCACCCGAGGCGAATCGGGAGTGTCATGACCTCGTTTGTAGCCAAAATAGTCATTAGAAAAATTGCTCAAGGCATGTAAGACGAGATACCCCAACAAAAGGGGCAAAAAGAACCAGAGGTTCATCTTCCCTGAGGGATAGGCCACTAACCCAGCCACGACTGCCGCTTGAAAAGAAATCACTAAAATTAAAAAACGTCCGGCATATAACCAACGCGAGACGCTGTCCAGAGTTTCCACTGGGACTTCGCGGCGATAAAAACCAAAAAAGGCCTCTTTCCAAAGGCGGAATTTGCTCATTTTGACTCCCTTAAGGCTTTAATTCTTTAATCC
>DAIDJJ010000130.1:0-7291 GCA_027451385.1 Spirochaetales bacterium
AACGATTCTCAGGCTAGGATTTTATTCAATCCCCACTTGGTACCCATGAAACGGGGTATCGCCTCGACCATTTTGGTCGATTTAAAACCAGGTAAAACCTTGGCCGATGCCGAAGCCGCCTGGAACAAAGCCTACTCGGGAAGACCTTTTGTCCAGTATACCTCCAGCCGCATTCCAGCCACCGGTGACGTCTGGGGCTCCAATCGTTGTGACTTTGGGGCTCAGCTTGCGGACCCCGAACGCGACCCCTCTGCTCTCCTGATTTCTAGTGTTTTAGATAATCTGGTTAAAGGAGCCTCAGGCCAAGCCGTTCAAAATATGAATCTTCGTTTTGGTTTTCCTGAGACAGAGGGGCTGCCATGGACCAATCAAATCTGATACAAAGTAAGCCTATGAAACCGTTTCTGATTGTTAAAATCGGTGGAGCAGTAGCCACTGACACCAGCCTCTTACAAAAACTCTTGACGGAACTGGGGCAAACACAAAATTATGCCTGCGTTCTGGTTCATGGAGGAGGCAAAGAAGTTACCTCCTTAAGTGAACGTCTGGGCTATCAAGCCGACTTCCGCGCTGGCCTTCGCATCACAAGTCCGGGCGAAATGGACGTTGTCGATATGGTGCTGGGGGGAAAAGTCAATATTGCCTTGGTCAGAATGGCTGCCCAAAGCGGTCTCAAGGTGGTTGGTCTGGGGGGACAAGATGGAAATCTCTTTACCGCCAAGCCCCTCCAGGTTGAGGGGGTTTCCAATTGCCGTACGGGTCAAATTCTTTCTTGCGACCCCACACTCGTCCGACTTCTTTGTCGCGAAGGGTATCTTCCTATTGTCAACTCGACAGCCATGGCCCACGACGGTCAAGGTTTAAACATCAATGCGGATGAGGCCGCCCAGGCTTTAGCCGTCGCCCTCGAAGCTGAAGTGTTGGTTTATGTTTCTGATATCCGGGGTGTTCTCAAAAATGGTCAAGTGATCGCACAACTGGATGAAGAAGAGCTAGAAGCAGAAATTGACGCGGGAGTCATTTCCGGGGGAATGATCCCCAAAGTCAGAAACGCTAGTGAGGCTGTGTCGGAAGGCTGTGGCAGGGTCATTATCGGGGGATATCAAAATTCAGGGGATTTAGCGCGCCTTCTTTCGGGTGAAAGCGGGACGACCATTCATGATGGGGTTTAATTCTTCAGGAGGCTAACTATGAACGACCCAAAAGTTTATCATCCGCCCTTTCCTAATAATTATGCCGAGGAATTTTTGGTCCTGGAACGTGGAAAGGGTTCGTGGGTTTGGGACCGGGCGGGAAAACGCTATCTGGATTTTTCTTCGGGGATTGCGGTCAATGCCCTTGGTCATGGCCGTGCGGATTTAGCCCGTATTGCCTATCGGCAAATGAAAAAGCTGACCCATGTTTCGAACCTTTTCACCACGGAACCGGCGCTCCAGTTAGCCCAACGTCTTGTGGCCACGGGGGAACGTTTAGGGGGACCAGCTTTTGCTGCGGTGCACTTTGGAAACTCTGGCACCGAAGCCAATGAAGCGGCGATCAAATATGCCCGTGTTTATGCTTTGCGCACCAAAGGAGAAGGACACCACAAGTTACTCTCCTTTACGGGAGCTTTTCACGGCAGAACAATCGGGGCTTTGTCCCTTACGCCCACGGAAAAGTATCAAAAACCTTATCACCCTCTCTTGCCCGGCGTTGAAACGGCGACTTTTAACAAGTTAGAGGACTTGGATCGTCTTGACAGCACTTATGCGGCAGTCTTCTTAGAACCCCTTCAGGGGGAAGGTGGACTCGAGCAAATTACCCCGGAATTTGCGGCCAAACTCCAAGATCTTTGTCACAAGCACGACATTCTCATTGTCGCCGATGAAATTCAATGCGGCTTAGGCCGTACGGGCACGTTCTTTGCGAGTGAGCAATTAGGGTTGGTCCCTGATCTTGTCACCTTGGCCAAACCTCTTGCCGGGGGGTTACCTCTTTCTGCCACCCTGATTCCGGCAAAAGTCAACAATATCATTCATGTGGGTGATCACGGGACCACTTTTGGAGGAGGTCCTGTGACGACGGCAGTAGCCGGCAAAGTTTTGGACGTGATTTTGAACCAGGATTTCTTGGCGGAAGTAACAGAAAAGTCCCAACATTTTGAAAAACTGCTCACACAACTCCAGAACTCGATTCCTGCGGTTCGTGCGGTGAAAGGCCTGGGACTTTTGCGGGGTTTGGCTCTCCATCTTCCCTCGGGCAGTTCTCTCTTGTCCCAAATTCTGACCGAGGCACAAGAAGCAGGCCTGTTAGTTTTACGGGCAGGTACAGATGTCCTTCGTTTGGCCCCCCCATTAACCGTAACCACCCAGGAACTCACTCAGGGGTGTGAGCTTTTAAAAACCGTACTCAAGAAAAACTTGAAGTAACTAGGAGACCTTAGAATGAAGAAAACCTATAAGAAAATTTGTTTGGCCTATTCTGGCGGCTTAGACACGAGCATCATTATTCCTTGGCTGAAAGAAAACTATGGGGGTGCCGAGATCATCGGTGTCTCGGTAGATGTGGGCCAAAAAGAAGACTGGGACGCTGTACGCGCCAAAGGGGAAGCTTCGGGAGCCTCTAAACTCTATATCGTCGATGCCAAAGAAGAATTCGCCAGGGATTACCTGTTCCCCATGTTGCGTGCTGGGGCGGTGTATGAAGGCAAGTACCTTTTGGGCACGTCCATTGCCCGGCCTGTTACCGCGATGTATCAAGTTAAATATGCCCTTCAAGATGGCTGTGATGCCGTCGCCCATGGCTGTACCGGGAAAGGCAATGATCAAGTGCGCTTTGAAATGACCTACCGTGCTTTAGCCCCCCAGCTGGGCATTATTGCTCCTTGGCGTGAATGGGACATCACCAGTCGGGAAGAGGCCATTGAATACGCTCAAAGCCGAAATATTCCCCTAGGGAAAATTTCAAAAGCCAACATTTACAGCCGCGATTGGAACGTCTGGCACATGAGTCATGAAGGGGCAGAACTCGAAGACCCCTGGAACCGCCCCCTTGAAACCATGTTCCAACTGACCAAGAGCCCTCAAGACGCTCCGAATCAAGAAACCGAAGTCATCATCAGTTTTGAGAAAGGCTTCCCCGTGGCAGTCAACGGTCAAAAACTGTCGGCCATTGCCCTCTTGGACCTGTTGAATAAGCTGGGCGCCGAAAACGGTGTAGGACGGTCTGACTTAGTGGAAAGCCGAACGGTGGGGATGAAGAGCCGCGGTGTGTACGAAACCCCTGCCGGAACGATTTTATATACGGCTTTACGCGAACTTGAAATGCTGTGTCTGGACGCCGAAACCCTCGAAGCGAAGCGTAAACTGGCGATTGATTACGCCCGTTTGGTTTATACCGGAAAGTGGTTCACCGCCTTTCGTGTGAATTTAGAAGCTTTCTTTGAAAGTTCTTCACGCTACCTGACCGGGGACGTGCGGGTTGTACTCTATAAAGGGAATATCCTTATAGCGGGAAGAAAAAGTCCTTATTCATTGTATAGTGAAGATTTAGCTAGTTTTGGAAAGTCGAGTTATGATCACCACGATGCCACAGGCTTTTTAAAGTTGTTTGGCTTAAGCGCCGGCGTCCAAGCCGCTGTTCAGCCGGATTGGCATAAAAGCTAACTTGACAACACGGTCAACTCGCTTTCTCATGGTAGTAACCGCTACGAAAACTTCTCTGGAGAAGCTTTCGTAGCAGAGAAAGGAGTTGTCATGAGTTCTGTTCTCCGCAAGGTTGTCTTAAGCGACCGAGAGCTACCCCAGCGTTGGTACAATATTGTTGCCGACCTCCCCCAGCCCCCCGAGGCGATGTATCATCCTGCTACGGGAAAGCCGGCTACGCCCGAACAAATGGCGGTAATTTTTCCTCAGGAAATTCTCAAGCAGGAAATGTCTAGGGAACGCTGGATTGATATCCCCGAGGAAGTTCAAGACATCCTCAAGTTGTGGCGGCCTAGTCCGCTTCACCGTGCTCTCGCCCTCGAAAAAGCCCTCGATACCCCCGCCAAGATTTTCTATAAATGGGAAGGGGTCTCACCCGCAGGTAGTCATAAGCCCAACACGGCCATTCCCCAGGCCTATTACAACAAAAAAGAAGGGACTAAACGCATTGCTACCGAAACGGGTGCGGGACAATGGGGGTCTTCTCTCTCCTTAGCGGGCTCACTTTTTGGCATAGAAGTCAAAGTGTATATGGTCAAAGTCAGCTATGAGCAAAAGCCCTACCGAAGGATGCTCATGGAAAGCTGGGGAGGAAAAGTTGTTCCCAGTCCTTCTCGAGATACTCAGGCTGGTCGGGATGCCCTGGCCAAAGACCCCAATAACCCGGGTTCGTTGGGCTTGGCGATTTCTGAGGCTGTGGAGGATGCCGTCCAACGGGATGATACCAAGTACGCTTTAGGCTCGGTGCTCAATCATGTCTGTTTGCATCAGACCGTCATTGGCCTCGAAACACAAAAGCAGTTGGCCTATTTCGAAGAAGAAGCAGACATTGTGATTGCTTGTCACGGCGGAGGTTCCAACTTTGCTGGGCTGGCCTTTCCTTTTGTTGCTGAAAATCTGACCAAAGGAAAAAAGGTCCGCTGTATCGCCGTCGAACCCGCTTCGTGCCCCTCGCTCACTCGAGGTTCTTATGCCTTTGACTATGGGGATACGGCTGGTTTAACACCCATCATGAAAATGTATACCTTGGGCCACGATTTCATGCCTCCTGGTATTCATGCGGGAGGTTTGAGATACCATGGAGCGTCCCCCTTGGTGAGTCAGTTACTTCAAGAAGGTTTGATAGAAGCTCGTTCTGTGAACCAAATTCCCAGCTTTGAAGCTGCCGTTCAATTCGCCCGTAGCGAAGGGTTCCTTCCCGCCCCTGAAAGTTCGCATGCCATTCGAGCCGCCATCGACGAAGCCCTGGAATGCCGAAAAACGGGGCTAAAGAAAAATATTGTCTTCAATTTATCTGGACATGGACATTTTGACTTGGCTTCGTATGAAAAGTACTTCAAGGGTGAACTTGCGGACTTTCCGCTCCCGGAGGAAGCCTTAAAGGCTTCCCTCGCAGGGCTACCGAAAATCGGCTAGGCTGACGTATTCTTGCTGTTTAGTCCTTCCAGGGAAAGAACATCCCTTTGAGGGTGCGCTTTCCCACCCTCTCGGATTCTTCTTTTAGCAGAATTGCCCAGGGGATTTTCGCCTTACGGCGGCTTTCCCCTTCGGGCAGAGTTTCTAAGTAATCGTATTTATAGAGAAGAATTTTTACGGCTGTTTGGTTCCATAAGAGAACCCCGACAAAGCCCGGAAATAGGCCAGCTGTCATCACCGAAAGAGCCGTGAGGAGGGCTGAAGAAAGCAAAAGAAAAATGGTAAAACCTGGGTTATCCACAAACAATAACAAACACTTTCGAAGCAGTTTACCGATTTGAGGTTCAATTTGAGCATTCATCGGCCAAAAGTATTGGATGAATAAAAAAAGGAGTACCAGCAACCAGATTAAGATTCCAAACAGGATCACCCCATAGGTGGAATGAAGAGACGCATAAAAAGGAAGGCCCATGGTGATTCCAGCGAGTGAAAGCAACGCTAGAACACCTAAAAAGAGGGAGGGCTTCCAGCTTTGTTTCCAGTAGGTGCCAAGTTCTCCAGGACTAAACCGCTCTCCTCGTGAAATGGTCCAGGTAAAACGGTTAACAAGACCACCGACTAAGGCGATGAAGAGTACCCCTGGGATTAAAAGAGCCACCATGGCTCCCAGACCAAACCCCGCCACGGCAGCGGTGCCTCCCAGAGCGGCAAAAACAGCGACATCTGCGGCGATATTAAAGACAAAGGCTAATGCCAAATTGTCCCAAAAGTCAAAAAATGCTTTACGAATGAGTAAACCAATCATAATGCTATCATACCGGGATCAGAGGTTCTTGGAAAGCAGAAGGGCAATCTTGCGGTCCGAGTCAGAAAGGTCCATTTCTAACAACGTGGAGAGCTCGGCCCAATGGACAGCTTGGTGTTCATGAAGAATAAAGTTTTGACTGTGGAGTTCGATCTCCCAAGCTTCTAACTGATATTGGTTGTCTCCATTTTGGAAAGTCGTCATCCCGATAAGGTCCAAAACTTCGATGGCCACAGAAAGTTCTTCTTCGAATTCTCGTTTCAGAGCTTGGGGGGGGTCCTCGCCTTCTTCTAGCTTTCCCCCGGGAAACTCCCACTTTCCTCCCTGACTCCCCCCTAATTTTCGTTGAGCTATCAGGTAAGTTTGACCTTGGCGGGCAACACCACAAACGGATCTGCGTCTCACAAGAAAACAACCTGAGGAAGGATAAAGTGCAGTATCCCAAAACCAAGGGCTATAAAGCCAATGATTAACTTGTTCGCTAAGAGGACATCATCCAACTTTTCCGTGACATTTTGTCGTTCAGGACTTTCTTTTTTATAAAACTCGAGAATCAAAGTTGTCCCCGCCACTAAAGCCGTTAAGGAAGGGATTAAGTCGCCTAAGAAAACTTGATCTCCCGGTAGAACAAAAATTAATCCGAGAAACCCCGTCACGAAAGTCACTAACCCGAGAGCTCCCGTGCCCCATTTTTTCTGAAAAACCGCTAAAAAAGCATCCAGATCGTGAGGAGGAACTCCTTTCCAGGCAGAACGCACTAAGACCATACCTGAGAGAATGTTTGTTAAAACCAGTAAAAAGTAAACTTGAACCATTTTTTATCCCCTCTTAAGTCTAGAAGAGTACGCTTGAGCCGCGCAAGAGGCGACTCGTGCAGCTTGTTTCCAAAGGTCGTCAGCGGAAAACCAGCCTTTTCGGGAAGCTAACTCTTTACCAGAAGTTCCCTGAAGTATGACGGCAGCACAAGCAGCCTCCCATGCCGAGCGACCACGAGCCAAGTACGCCCCTAAAAACCCCGCTAAGCAATCCCCAGAGCCGCCAGTAGCCAAGGCCGGTTCTCTACCGTCCCACACAGCTTTAGCCCCCTCGGGTGAAACAATCCAAGTGACGCTATTTTTAGCGACGATAACGGCTCCAGTGGCTTTGGCCATAGCCATAAGAACTTCATCATAGCCCAGCCCCGACTCTTCTAAGACTAAGCTAGCTTTTAAACGAGCCAATTCCCCAGGATGGGGGGTCAAAACCGTATTTTTCCTGGGTGAGAGTTGTTTTTGACGCAACAGGGAGGCTAGAGCATAAAGTCCATCGGCATCAATCACCAGGGGCACACTCGTCTGCCAAAGTTCGTGTAAAAGAGCTTCCCTTTCCGGAGCCCGCCCCCAACCCG
>DAIDJJ010000131.1:0-7231 GCA_027451385.1 Spirochaetales bacterium
GGCGTTGCGGGAAGCTTGATTCAAACCGCGGATCTGAGCACGCATCTTTTCAGAAACGGCTAGTCCCGAGGCATCGTCACCGGCACGGTTAATCCGCAATCCGGAAGACAGCTTCTCCATATCGCTTTGCACGTTCTGAGCGGCTTCGTTCTGAACGCGCTGAGCGAACATGGCGCTCAGGTTGTGGTTGATGATCATAATTTTCCTCCTTGAAAATTACGTCGGTTAAGACGAACCAAACTGTTCGTGGAGTCAAATCCTTTCGACTCCTTCACCTCACAGTTTCGGCAGAAGAAGAAAAAAACTTTAGTATCTTTTTCAAAAAAGATGTAAAAACTCAGATCCCTTCTGGGGGTAAACTATTTCTTATCCAAGATTCGGCTTTCCATGATGGCGGGAAGGGCGCTTGACAGCTTATCCAGCCTAAGTGGTCATCGGGTAAAACCAAGGAATAGGCATGCAACCACCAGGAGCCAGCTGGAGGGGCCCCGTATTTGACATCGCCCTTCAACGGATAACCTAGTGCTGCGGCATGAGCTCTGATTTGGTGAGTTCTCCCACCGTCCAGATGAACTTTAGCCAGAGTGAGTCCATTATGACGAGCTAGAGGAATAAACTGAGTTTGGGCTTTTAAGCCTGTTTCCTCAAGTTCGGGTTGAACAACTCGGGTACGTCGTTCAAGATCCTGACGTACTAAGGGCAGATCACAAGTCATTTCTTGCGGTAATTCACCACACAAAAGGGTAAAATAGGTCTTTTGAACCAAATGTTGGGTAAGCCACTGAGAAAAATGACGGGCACCACGCAAAGAAAGCGAAAATACTAAAATTCCTGAAGTATTGCGATCCAATCGGTGTAAAGGCCCTGGTTGGAACGACAAACTCGCCGAAAACCGAACCTGCCACCAGATTTTGACCATTTGATCCAAACATAGCTCCGGAGAACCTTGGGGGGAACTCCGCTGATCACCAGGGTGAACTAAAATTCCCGCAGGTTTGTTTAAAACTAAAAGATCCTGCGATTCTTGAAGAATCCAGGAGGATAAAAGGGAAGAGGAGTCTTCCCTTTTGAGGGGAAGGTGTTTAGGAACTGAAGTCGTATTGACTAGACCCACCCAAACTGAAAGCTGATCTCCAGGAACAAGACGCGTTTCGGGGGGCATCTTGCGACCATTGACGCGAAGATCCCCCTGGCGAATGGCTTTCAAAAGCCTAGACAAGGGAAGTCCCGATAAGAGTTTCCGCCCAATTACGTCCAAACGACGCCCTTCATCATCAGGGCCTACTGTAAAAATATGCCTCTTTTCCGATGGGACTGTCTTACTAGAGGAAGAAGGGGATTTATCTGAGAGAGGATTTAAGTTCATCGGAGATTTGTTTGAGGTTTTCAGAGAGAGCTCGGATATTTCCTAAGGTTTGCGAAACAGCCTCGGTGGTTTGTGGTTTCTTTAAAAGACTTACTAGGCCTTTCGGTCCATCAAGAGTCTCCGTGATATCCTTAGTACTGTCTGTGATTTCCCTGAGGTTGTGTAAAGTCACTTGAACATCTTCCATCGAGTTAGACAATTTAGCGAGATTCGTCGTAATCGTTTCGACATTGGTGACGATATGATCCAGCTTTTGTTGATTTTTGCTGAGGAAATCTGAAAGCATTTTGGTGGACGAACTCACATCACCCAAAATAGCAGCTCCTTTGGCTTCAAGACCCTGAAGGTTAAAAGCTTGGCTCCCCTCGATGGTTGCTCCCGAAGGTAGAATAGAAGCTGATACCTCACCAGGAAAGATTTCGACGTATTGATCGCCTAAAATTCCCCCTGAAACAATGCTCACACGGTCAGAAGTGCGAACAATTTGCCCTGGGTATAACGAAAGCGTGACATAAACGGTTTTTTGATCCACGGGGTCAATTTCAATCGAACGGACACTCCCCACCTTCACACCGGATTTTCGTACCGGGGAACCGACTTGAATCGAGCCGATGTAGTCAAATTTAACGCGGAGAGTTTTTTGCCCCGAAAAATCCACGCGATTAACTAAGAGATAAAGGGTTATAAGGATAAGGAGGGAAAGGGTGACAAAAATCACGACCCGCACGATTTTGGGTTTAGAATCCGTGTTCACGATGCGCCTTCTCCCTCTGACTTATAAATTGATCCCAGATTTCTGACCCCGGGGTCATCGCCGTTTTAATATCTTGTCTGGCTGTGATATGACCGTCGGATAACAGGGCAACTTCTTCGCCCAAAAACATGACCATATCGACATCATGAGTCACAATCAACGTGGTGATCCCGAGTTCTTCCTTAACCCGCCGGATAAGGATTTCTACTAAAGCGGAGGTCGAGGGATCTAAACCTGTAGAAGGCTCATCATAAAAAAGGTACTTAGGATTTTGAATGATAGCACGAGCTAGGGCAGCACGTCGCCTCATCCCCCCCGATAAATCCTGAGGAAAAACCTGTAAGGCCTCTTTTAAGTCTACTAGTTCGGCATAATGCTCAACTCGACTACGAATTTCTGGTTCAGGTGCTAATTTGTGGTAACGAAGGGGAAAAGCAATATTGTCAAATACGGACATCGAATCGAATAAACCACCGTTTTGCAAAAGCATGCCTACCCGGCCCCGATATTCACGAGCCATTGAAGTTGAGGCTTTTAAAACATCTACCCCATCAATTTCTACTTGACCATTCTGAACAGGTACAAGACCTAAAATGGCTTTTAGCAAGACAGACTTTCCAATCCCGCTTCTTCCCAGGACAACCAAGGTTTTTCCTTCATTCACCTCAATGGATAAATGATCCAAAACCAATCGCCCGCTAAACGCTACAGAAAGGTCACGAATTTCAATCATCCCCGAAGCCCCGAAGAAAGCGAGGTAAAAAGAATACCCAAGAGCAAATCGATAAGTAGTACGCTAAAAAGATTCAAAACAATGGATTTTGTGGTGGAACGCCCCAAATCCTCGGCACCGGCACAACGATGGAACCCTAAGGCCACCGCATTGAGGGCAACCGTGAATCCAATGACAAAGGCTCGGATCAAGGAATTGGTTAAAAGGGTAGCCGGTGTAAACATAAAAGCATTTTGAAAGAAAATTTGGGCGGACATGTCCCAAAAGGTGGCCATTAAAAGCCAGGAGGAGAGGATAGCTACACCAAAAGAAAACGCCGTAAAAATCGGCAAAGCGATAAACGAAGCAACCACCCGAGGTATCGTTAAATACAGCTGAGGATCGACGTTCATCAAGCTCATGGCCGCAATCTGCTCCGACATCTGCATTGAGCCAATTTCTACGGTAAAAGCCGTACCAATGCGACCTGCAAATAGCACACTGGTCATAAGAACCGCAAATTCTCTAAAAACAGCATAGGCAGTGACGGAACCTACCCAAATATAAGCCCCGAACATTTTTCCATAGTAGCCTGCTAGCCACATGACAAAAATGCCTTGAACAATACTTCCTGCGACCACGGTTACCCAACCGTCATTGATGACACGGACAAACTGACGGAAAGTTTCTCGCCAGGGAAACGGGCCTACGATTAAGGCGCGAAAAAAGTCCCCCCATGTCCTTATTATGGTCGATCTGACCGCTTGCCATTCGGAAGCCATGCCGCCAAGGTAATTTTCCTGGTCAGACTTGTCAAGAAAAGTCAGTAGAGAATTGTTCGAACTTGACAAAGTTAACGCTCCCCGACAAACTTAACCTCAAGTTTTCATGAAAACACTGCAAAATCTCCTTATTCATCCGATTTTTCTCTCGGGCATCTTTGCGTGGTTTTCAGCGCAATTTATTAAAGCCATCGTTAGCATTTTTAGAACCAGAGGAAAAATGCGAAAGAGAGATTTATTCTTTTCCTTGGTTTGGTCTACAGGGGGAATGCCCTCCAGTCATTCCGCTGTTGTTTCTGCCATAACCGTGGCTGTGGGTATTAAAAGTGGTTTTGACTCCATTCTGTTTATTGTCTCTTTCTTCTTTGCCTCCTTGGCCATTCGTGACGCCATGGGCGTTCGTCAAGCGGCAGGTAATCAGGCCCGAGCACTCAATCAAATCATTTCGGAATTAAATGAACGTTTTGGGGGCGGACATAAAACTGTCAAAGAAATCCGTGGACACAAAGCCTCCGAAGTCGTGGTGGGAATTTTGTTGGGAATATTTTTGGCAATAGCCTTTTGCACACAGTGAAACTTAGGTTCTTCTTTCTTTGGTTTTTAGCACTTTTTTTTCCGGACTTTGCAAGTTCAGACAGTTGGTCTACTTGGTTGGTTCCTCCTTCAAAGTCTGCACAGGCCGTTTCTATTCTGGAAACAGAGCACTACTTTTGTCTATCTTGGTCATCTGCTACCGTGCCCTTGGGTGAATTTGATCGATTGATCGAAGTTCCCGTTTCTACTCTCGAGGAAAGACTTTTGCCTAAGGACCCCCGTTGGGATCCTTTTTTAAAAGAACTCAAATCGTGGTGGGACACACCTCAAGGTGAAAAACTGTTTATTCGGTCTGATAACATAGCCCAAATTTCAAAATTACTTAAAGGGTTAGCTAGTCCTCTCATTTCACATAATAAACAAGAACCATCGAAGAAATCGGAAAATCCCTTTCTATTTTGGTTGCTAAATGTCGCCCTTTTTGGGGGATTTTTCGTGTTTTGGCTAAGACGCATACCCCAAGTTCGGAGGAAAGCTCAGCTTGGGAAGTTTGCTCTTTATTCCACGCTTTGTTTTCTCACTGGCACCTTCAGTGCCCCGGCTGGTTTAGCGGGGGGACTTTTTTTAAGGCAATTTGAAGAGTTTAAACCCCATAAACCTTTTAAAACTCTCCAATTTATGGGAATTCTTTTCCTTCTTTCGGTCATCAACTGGCTCTGGTTTGCCCTTGGAGAGAACAAATTTCAGGACTTTTCCTCTGCTTTAAGTCTGGCCTTGATAGGAATAATGCTAGAGGGAATCCGAATTCTCTGGCTTCGCAGGCGGGAAACTCAACGTCTTAAAGCTGAACATCCTTGGTTTCAAGCTATACCTCTCAAATTCCCCCACCCAGCCTCTAAGAAGCAAAGTTTATTTCCGCTACTTGGGATTGTGGGAGGGTTTTTCTTTGAAACCGTCCTCTGGAGTATTTCGGGCTCACACTTTTTAGCCGCTTCGCCGGTTAACGACGCCTTTTGGCAACACTGTTGGTATCAGCAAGCGGTGACGGTGGGACTGACTTGGCAAGATTACCCCAAGCCCTTAGTGTTAAAGAATTACCATCTTCAAGAGGGGAACTTGGTCGAGCAAGATCAAATTCTTATGGAGCCCAATGAAGCTTGGCGACAACAAATAGAAAGAGAACTGAGTCCCACCGATATCGGCAGGGTTCTGGCTAAAACACCTTGACCCCCGCATAAATGGCGGGGTATAGGAATGAGGAGGGAGGACGAATGGCAAGGTCATTCAATCGCGGCGGCTTACTAGTAGAAACATATCGAGAACTTACCCCCGCCGCTCCCTGGGAACTTTTACCGTTACCTTCGCGGGCTATTCTTACCGCCTCACAATACCCTGGACATACGACCTCTTGGGTTGTCTCTGTCGGCGATCAGATCGAAGAAGAACAACTCATAGCTCAAGGAAAGCCCTTTGGTCTTCATTCGCCAATTCCCGGCACGGTTGAAGCCTTTCAGGAGCTTACTCTACCTAATGGCACAAAAACGTCAGCGATGACATTGCGATTGGGGGGAGAATTTCGTAAGACTGGTCGTCCCAGAACAGCTCGCGACTGGACAAAAGAGTCTGCAGAAGCCTTAAAGACAAGAGTTTCTCAACTTGGGGTACCCCTTTCTTCTTTAGGTCCACAGAACGTCTCTGTTCCACTCAAAGTTCTTGTTCTGAATGCTATCCAACCCGAGCCTTATATGACTTTAGGTCTGCGGATTATAGAAGACCAGCGAGAAGAATGGACCGAAGCTCTGAAAATTCTTCAGAAAATCTTTCAGCCACAAGAAACTTGGTTGGCAATTGACCAAGAAAAATCTCAAAAATCCTTACCTGTAGCACCAGATAAGTCTTTTCATGTGAAAGTTTTTGCCTCTCGTTACCCTCAAGCTCAGCAAAAACTTCTTTTGTCTTCGCTGGGACTCGATAAGTTTCCACTCAATTCCGTTCTTGTCGTAGAACCAGAAACCCTTTTAGCCCTATATCAAGCTGCCGTTTGGGATAAAGCCTATGTGGATAAACCTGTGGTGATTTCAGGCAATGCGGCAGTAAACCCAGGGGTCTATCGAGTGAAAATTGGGACACCTCTCAGTGATCTTTTAACCTATGCCGGCGGACTTCCCGAAGATACCCTGGTACTACAAGGTGGACCTTTTCGAGGCACTCAAGTCACCGACCTTACCCAACCTGTCTTAAAGTCCACTTCGGCCGTTATTTTGATGAATCGCAAGAAAGCTCACCAAACCGCTCAAACAGATTGCACACATTGCGGAAATTGCGCGGAGGTCTGTCCGGTGGGGATTCGTCCGTTGTACCTTTGGCAAGCTTTAGAAACTCAGGATCACGAGGGTATACGGGCAGAAGGTCTGGATCGTTGTGTAGCGTGTGGGTTGTGCTCGTTTATCTGTCCTTCGAGAATACCATTATTTGAACATTTTTCCCGTTCACAAGGATTATTCTCTCCTCAAGGAGTTTATGGTGAGTAGTCCTCTCCAGTATGTTTTTGACACGCTTCACACGAGAAAAATTTCTCTTTTGATCTTGATCAGTTTAATACCTTTATATGGGGTGGCGGGTTTCCACTATGGATTAACCTTGGCAATTTTGGGGTTAACCGTCACAGGAAGCGCTTGGCTGACAGATACCTTAATGAATTTTTCCGTCAAGACTCGCGATGACTTGCAGACGATCGTTTGGGCCCTTATCTTAACTTTGTTCCTTCCACCTCAAACGCCTTGGTTTGCGGGTTTAGTTGCAGGCTTCTTAATGAGTCTACTTAAACGTTTAATGGGGGGAAATACAGGCTTATGGATAAATCCCATGCTGGCAGCCTGGGCGTTTTGTCGTTTATCCTGGCCTAACTCGTGGTCTGGAACCAAACTTTCCCCTGCTTTAGGCGCTTTTCATCATGCGGTTCTCAAAGGGACACCCTTGGCCTCCAATCTTTTTTCCACCCTGGATAAATCCCCCGTGGACCAGGCCTTCACCTCCACATTAAATAATTCCTTTTTTTCTTGGATTCATACCAACCTTCCTTC
>DAIDJJ010000132.1:0-7208 GCA_027451385.1 Spirochaetales bacterium
CTTACTGTGACGAAAACGTTGGGTGAAGTTGAAAAACTTAAACATTCCGTGAAACAATCAGCTGAAAACCAAGTATTGCGTCGCTACGTTAATCCTGCGCTATATCAGAGCTTTGATCAGACTGACGAAAGGCCTGCCCAAAAAATTGAAGCCACCGTGGGATTCATCGATATTTGTGGTTTTACAAGGCTTTCCGAGATTCTAGACGCTGAGGTGATGCGAAATTTAGTCAACCTCTATTTTGACATTATTGCCCAAGAGTCCTTAAGGTTTGGCGGTGCTATCGATAAATATATCGGTGATGCGGCGATGGTTGTTTTTGAAGGTGTAGATCAGTTGGCAAGAGCTGTTCAATTGGCGTTGGCAGTTTGTGAGCGTCTGTTGCCTTATCAAAGTCATTTCTCCATTATAAGAAAATTTAGTTCTCATTTCTTTACAATGTCCAATGTGGTTATTTTAAATATTATTTTACGACCATTAATCTTATGGTTTCGAGACCTAAAGTCTTATTTTTATTTTAAGAATACCCTCCTAGTCTTGAATCAGAAAAACCTAGGAGGGCTTTATGTTGAAGTTGAAGTGGAGTTTGATCTCAGTTTTAACAGCTGTGGTGTTGCTCCTTGCTTCCTGTCAGTCGCCTGTCAATTTGGCACAAAATACTGCCAACACAGCGCGCGATGTAACCTTAAATGGGAGTGCAGGGTCGATTTCGGTCACCAATATGACCAACTCATCCCTAACCGTGACCTATTCTCCTGGAGTCCAGTATACTTCAGTTCAACTGTACCTATCACAAGGTAATGGAACTGGTTTGGTCCTGGCTGCGCAAAACATGAACTATAATTCTGGAACCTATTCCTATACGTTTAGCAACTCAAGCTATACAACTGGTGCTGTTATTTATGTGGCTTTAGTGCAAAATAACAACGGTGCCGAAACGACGTTGCCGAGTGGTAATCTTTCGAATGTGACGAGTTGGATGTCCTTTACCTATGCTGCGAGTACCCCTAGTCCAACGCCGCCTAGTCCTACACCGAGTCCTTCTGGATTAACTGTCACAGGTTCCAATGGAAGCGTCCAGATTACCAACATGTCCAGCACAAGTTTAACGGTTTCTTACACGCCTGTGACTAGTATTTCTTCTGCTGTTTTATATCTCTCTCAGGGTAATGGGACAGGCCTTGTTGTGGCGAATCAAGCGATGACGAACAACTCAGGCACTTGGACAGCAACTTGTTCCAATTCCTCGTTCACAGCTGGTGCTGTCATTTATGTAGACGTACTCATCACGGCAAATGGGGTTCAAACCAGTGTTCCACAAGGAAGCTTGTCGAATGTCACTTCTTGGTGCTCTTTTGTTTATGCGTCATCGACACCTTCACCCTCTCCTTCACCGTCACCCAGTCCTTCACCAGGAAATCTTACGGTAAGCGGGGTCAATGGGACTTTAACGTTAACCAATATGACAGCAGGTAGTCTCACTGTTTCCTACACCCCGTCAAGTGCAATATCCTCGGCATTCCTTTATGTTTCGCAAGGGAATGGAACGGGCTTGGTTGTGGCCAATTCAGCCATGATCAATTCTTCAGGGACTTGGTCCGTAACTTGTCAAGATCCTTCTTTTGTTGCAGGTGCAAAAATTTACCTTGATGCCTTAGTGACTGTAAATGGGGTTCAAACCAATGTTCCCCAAGGCAGTTTATCGAATGTGACATCCTGGGCTTCTTTTACTTACGCCTCATCACCGACTCCGACTCCAACTCCAACACCGACACCTATTCCTTCTACGGGTGACCCTTGGTATGGTGGGCAGTTGCTTTGGAACGACGAGTTTAATGGTCCTACTCTCGACACGACCAAGTGGGCCTTTGACACCGGGGCCGGTGGCTGGGGGAACAATGAGCTAGAAACCTACACCACCTCCAATGCCAGCATCCAGAACGTAGCTGATGGCAGCACATCGGACTCGTGCTTGGTCATCACAGCTCAAAAGGATTCGCAAGGAAACTGGACTTCGGCCCGTCTAAAGACTTTGGGACTTCAAAGCTTTACCTATGGCAAGATTGAAGCCCGTATGAAATTGCCTTCAGGGAACGGCATGTGGCCTGCTTTTTGGATGTTAGGAACCAATCAAAGCAGTGTCGGTTGGCCAGCCTGTGGTGAAACCGACATCATGGAAATGGTAGGCGGGTCTGGAGTATCGCCCTCAGGAGCCACGCTCAGTGATTCCACGGTTTATGGAACGTTGCATTGGCTGAGCAGTGCCACCAATGCCAGTGCTAGCACACAACCAGAAGTCTACACGCTCCCCTCAGGAAAGTTCTCGGACTCGTTTCACACTTTTGGAATTGACTGGACACCGACCAGCATCACCTACTATGTGGATGGAGTTCAGACCGGCTCGGTTACCCCCGATAGCACCACCGGTACCACCTTTCAGAAGTCTTACTACCTCTTGTTGAACTTAGCTGTGGGGGGAAACTGGCCCGGTAATCCGACTTCTTCGACGGTTTCGCCACAAACCTTAGCTGTCGATTGGGTTCGTGTTTATGCCAACTCTGGAACGACAACTTCTTATACTTTGAGTTTTGATACTCAAGGGGGAACACCCATGGCAGACCCTATCTTAGTCAAAGGCGGCTCGACCTTGGGTTCCTTGGGAATCACCCTTCCGACCCCGACCAAATCTGGCTATAACCTGGTGGGGTGGTATACTGCGGCTAATGGTGGGGGAAGTGCCGTTACCTCTTCGACAATCCTGACTTCGAACTTGACGGCCTATGCCGATTGGGCTCCCGCTGGACCTGTCGACTTTGGACCCAATGTCTTGATCATGGACCCCAGCATGTCGTCTTCGACCATTCAGTCTCAAGTGGATGCAGTTTATACGTCTCAGAAAACCAATCAGTTTGGCTCACAGCGCTATGCGATTTTGTTCAAACCAGGGACCTACAATGTCAACGTCAACGTCGGCTACTACACCCAAATCTTGGGTCTAGGCCAATCCCCAGATGCGACGCAAATCGTGGGCTCCATTCAAGCCGATGGTTCTTATGATCCAAATATGAATGTCACCAACAACTTCTGGCGAGGTGCAGAAAATATTGCGGTCACTCCGTCGAATGGTACCGACATGTGGGCGGTATCCCAAGCTTGTCCTTTACGGCGAGTGCATGTTAAAGGTGGGCTCTGGTTGTTTGACATCAACCCCAACACGGGAGCCAGCGGTTGGGCCAGCGGTGGGTTTATGGGGGATACCTTGGTCGATGGCCAAGTCAACTCGGGCGGACAACAGCAGTGGATTTCGAGAAACTCTCAGTGGTCAAGTTGGAGCGGCAGTGTCTGGAACATGGTCTTTGTGGGCGATGTGAATGCTCCCGCTACCACCTTCCCGAACCCTCCCAATACCACGGTTTCGCAAAGTCCAGTCATCAAAGAAAAACCCTATTTGTATATAGATTCGTCGGGGAACTATAACGTGTTTGTTCCTTCGTTACGCAGTTCGGCACAAGGCGTCAGTTGGCTTTCGGGACCAACCCCGGGAACCTCACTCCCGATCTCTCAGTTTTATGTAGCTCATGCCTCTACCGATACGGCGGCCACGATGAACGCCGCACTTTCGGCCGGTAAGAATCTCTTACTCACACCTGGTGTGTATAACCTCAATGATACGCTTCGGGTGACCAACCCCAACACGATTGTCCTGGGTCTTGGTCTGGCGACGTTATTGAACACGACCCAAGCTGCCGCCATGACGGTGGCCGATGTGGATGGTGTCGAGATTGCTGGGATTCTGTTTGACGCAGGTCCTGGCTCCCCTTACCAGTTGCAAGTTGGCCCTGTCGGAAGTTCTGCTAGTCATGCTTCCAACCCCACGTTACTTGCTGACGACTTTTTCCGAGTCGGTGGCGCTGCCCCTGGCACGACCACAGAAAGCTTAGAAATCAACAGCAACAATGTGATCGCCGATGACTTGTGGATTTGGCGAGCTGACCATGGTAGCAGTACCGCCAACGTGGGATGGACGGTGAACCCCGCAGACCATGGGCTTGTGGTCAATGGTCAGAATGTGACGATTTATGGTCTAGCGGTGGAACACTATCAAAAAGAACAAACTTTGTGGAACGGTAACGGAGGTCAAGTTTTCTTCTATCAAAGCGAAGAGCCGTACGATGTGCCCACTCAGTCAGCCTGGATGGACGGCTCTGAATATGGTTATCCGTCTTACAAGGTCGCCGATACGGTCACAAACCATCAAGCCGTAGGGTTGGGGGTGTATTGTTACTTCAATGTGAATAATACGGTTCAGCTGACCAATGCCATCGAAGTTCCTTCCGGGTTGTTGGGGAATCTGCAGGATCTCACGACCGTCTCTCTCGGGGGAATCGGTACCATTGACCATCTGATCAATGGGTTAGGTTTGGCCGCGAATAGCACGAACAATATTCAAACCTATCCCGCCAAGCCGTAAGGTTCTAGGGTAAAGGTTCAAAGTCATTTGAAAACCTCCGCTTTACCAGCGGAGGTTTTTTTCTTGACAGCGAATCGGAGCGGGACTAGGCTTTTTTGAGATACTGAGAAAGGCAGGTAATGATGGCCACAGAAACTCAGAAATTGCGAAATTTTGTCCTTGTTGGTCATGGTGCGACAGGAAAGACCTCTTTATTCGAACAAATTCTTTTTCAAGGAAAAGTCATTCCCAAGGCTGAACGAGTCGAAAGCGGGCGAACTGTCAGTGATTCTTCTGAAGAAGAAATTCAGCGTGGCTTATCGATTCATTCCACCTTAGGGACTTTTACGTGGAAAGGAACGAAAATTAATTTGTTTGATACTCCAGGGGCTTCAGATTTTTCTGGAGAGGTCATTTCGGCTTTTCGGGCTTGTGAATCCGCCGTCTTAGTTATTGGCGCTCGTAGCGGTGTTCAAATTGAGACACTCAAGCTTTGGCGTTTTTTGGATTCCCACAACATGCCCCGCATGGTTTTCATCAACAAGGTGGACAAGGCTTCGTCAGATTTTTGGCAAACCCTTGAAGAACTCAAGGAAAAATTTTCAGTTCCGTTTATTCCGGTTTCCATTCCTCTTGGTCATGACGAAGAACACCAGGGTGTTGTCAATTTACTCGACAATTCCGCCTATTTTTTTGATTCGACGGGACAGGGAGAGGTTCTTGGTGAAATTCCAGCAGAGTTTCAGAAAGAAGCGTCAAAGGCACGGTTGAATCTTATCGAAGAAGCGGCAGAAGGTGACGAAGAACTTCTGGAAAAGTATGCGGCCACGGATACTCTAACAGATGAAGAAATTAAAAAAGGTTTACGAGAAGGGTTGGCCAAAAATCAATTTGTCCCCGTATTTTGTGGTTCATCCCTGTTGAGTTCTGGGATTGTGGCCCTTTTGGATTTTATTGCCGCTGACTCCCCTTCCCCCTTTCAAATCCTTGAACCTTGTGTTACGGGAGAAAAAGAACGCTGGATTTCTCCTGAAGGAGCCTTTTCAGGTTTAGTTTTTAAAACTGTTTTAGACCAATTTGCCGGGCGTTTATCCTTTGTCAAAGTTGTCACGGGGTCTCTAAGTCACGGCACGGATTTTTTTGTTCCCAGACTCGGGAAAGCTTTCAAAGCGGGGAAGATCTTTACGACGCAAGGTAAAAAACTTCAAGAGGTCTCAGAATTATCAGCCGGAGATATAGGAATTCTGGCCAAAATTGATGAGTTAAAAACCAACGACAGCCTTTGTGCGGTCGAAGATGTCATTCACTATCAGCCTTTGGAGCTTCCTCGACCAGTACATGCCATCACGATTGCTGCCAAAGCCCAGCGAGATGAAGACAAACTCAACCAAATCTTGCTCAAAGAAGCGGAGCAAAACCTCACATTTCAAGTCACATACAACCATGACACGAAAGAAACTATCCTTTCATCTATGGGCGACTTAAGTCTTGCTATATTACTTGACAAAATTCGTGACGCAAAAATTGATTTTTTGACTCGGTTACCCAAAATCTCTTACCGCGAAACGATCACGAAAAGTGCCGAGGCGGAATATACCCATAAGAAACAAACGGGTGGTCATGGACAATATGCTAAAGTTCTTATGGATTTTCATCCCCTGCCCCGTGGAGAGGGTTTTTCCTTTAGTAATTCCCTCAAAGGTCAAAACGTCTCCAAAGGGTATTTACCAGCAGTCGAAAAGGGTGTTCAAGAAGCCATGACAGAAGGTTTTTTGGCAGGATTTCCCTTAGTCGATCTCAAAGCCAACTTATCGGACGGGAAAGAACACCCTGTAGACTCCTCAGAACTGGCTTTTAAACTGGCGGCGCGTGGAGCTTTTCGCGAAGCCTTAGCCCAAGCACACCCTATACTTCTAGAACCCATCATGATGGTATCCATTTTTGTCGAAGAAAAATATCTGGGAGATATCTTAGCCGACATTTCTGGAAAACGCGGCCGTGTCTTGGGCCAAGAGTCCTTTGGTAAAGATATTGTGCTGATCAAAGCTCAGATTCCTCATGCAGAGCTGCTACAGTATGCTTTAACACTCAAAGCGTTGACGAGTGGAACAGGAGCTTTCGAGTTGGAGTTTGACCACTATAGTCCACTAGGAGCGCGAGAAACCGATCAATTGGTCAAAGAGTACCAAGCCCATCGAAAAAATGACTTAGATTCTTAAACCAGTTTGGGTTGAATAACCCTTGAGCAAAGCGTAAACTGTAAGGAAAGGAGTATTCATGGCCGAGAAAGAAACCCTCGTTATTGCCTCGAAAGTTAAGGCATATATTAAAGAAGTCGCGGATTTAAAGTGTTCCGCAACTGTGATTGACGTCTTATCTGATAAAGTACGTGCCCTCTGTGATGCCGCCATTGAAAAGGCCAAGGCAGATTCCCGAAAAACTTTAATGGATAAGGATTTCTAATTTATTCGAGTTTAGGGTAATAAAAAACCGTCTTTGAAAGACGGTTTTTTACTTAACGCTCATAAAAATCTTCTACGAAAGGTACGCAAAAGCTGATATTACATCAGTTCTGAAGGTCTACGAGCTGTATTTCCGGTTTTTTCACACACGGCCATGTGCTTCATTTTACCATTTTCGAATACAGACTTCATGCGGATTTTCCCACCCCATTTGCTGAGGAGTTCCTGGGCGCCTTCACGGCGGGCGTTCTTAGAGATGGCCTTCTTTGCCATGATATCCCTCCAAAATAATCACT
>DAIDJJ010000133.1:0-7103 GCA_027451385.1 Spirochaetales bacterium
CTAAAGGGAGCTAGAGAAAAAACCTGAAAACCACCAGAATCGGTTAAATAATTATGCTTCCATGAAGTAAAACGGTGAAGCCCTCCACCTAATTTGATGACTTCTGGACCAGGTCTCAAATACAAGTGATAGGTATTGGCCAATATTAATTTCGTTCCCATCGTTTCTACTGTAGAGTGATGGATTGCCTTCACACTTCCATTAGTTCCTACGGGCATAAATGTTGGTAGAAGGACTTTGCCATGTGGCAAATCCATACTGCCTATTCTCGCTAAAGAATGGGCATCTTGATGTTGAATAGTCAGCAAGAAAAAACCTCGTGAAAGCTCGCCTTCGTTTTAAGTTCTGGCGTGCCAAAATAAATACAATCCGGCGGCAGTTCCAACAACTACACCAGATCCTGCTCCCAGCCAAGGGGGTAAGTATCCTGTCTTCGCCAGTAAACCGAAAATCATTTGTAAAATGATATAGGCTGAAGAAACCAGCAAACTAGTCAGCAAACTCATTAACAGAATGTTTTTTCGAAATCTTCCTCCGATGGCAGCCGAAATCCATATTACCACAAATGGGCCTAGTGAAAAAGAAAGGCGTTGTAAGTAATCCGTCTCAACATCTCGGTAAGGCAAACCTCCTCGTTTTAAAGAGGCAACAAAATTCCCGGCCTGATTAAAGGTCATTTCACTAACATCCTGCGTTTTACGTTGAAAGCTTACTGGTGGCTCAGTTATTTCGGGACTTTGCCATTCCTTCATCAGGGTTTCTGTGACATTACCGGCTGAATCAATTAAATATCTCTGAACATTATGAAAAATCCATGTTTTTCCAGCCCAAGTTCCCCAGGCTGCATCGAGACGTGATTCTAAGGTACCATCAGTATGACGAAAAACGAGGACAACATTAGAAAGGCGTTTCGCAGTATCGTCATAGAAGGCTGCACTCATTAAAATCTTGCCCTTATCTGTCAATACGGCAACATTGGTATTACTTAAATTAGATAACCCCATAGCCTCGCGGGTCAAAGAATTCTTCTCTCGCATCGAAGGAATTACTCCTCGGTCATTCCAAAAAAATAAAAAAATACTTGCCAATAAACCCACAATAAAAAGAGGAATAGTTAAGCGAAATAGTGAAATCCCAGAACTGAAAACCATGATAAGTTCGTTATGGGCATACATTGTTCCTAAGGCAAATGAAACGGCAAACAACAGTGAGGGAGCTAAAGCATACGAGACCGTTTGTGGAATATAAAGAACCGTTAACCATACAATTTTAGGAAAACTCATAGCAGGGTTCGAGGCAAACTTGCTTAAATCCATTAAGAGATCGGCTAAGCTTAGACTAAGTACAAAAAATGCCAAGGCTAATAATGCCACGAGAAAAAACTGAGCCAAGAGGTATTTCGTCAAAATCCTCATGAACGCATCCGCATCAACATAAAAGCTCCACCGCCAAGAATCAAAATATTGGGTAGGAAAAGGGCAAGTTCAGGCCACCAGTTCAATTCCAAACTGACATAACGTGCACCTAAAAGACTGGCCCAATACAGCACCGCAACAAATAAGCCAGCTCCTAAGACTGCAGTAATCCCACGACTCAGTTGGTACAAGGCTAAAGGAAAGCCTAAAAAAATGAAGCATAGGCAAGCTAATGGTATGGAAAATTTCTGATAAAATTCTGTTTTCCAACTTTGCAGTGTCTTATCGTGACTATCCTCTTTGTTTTTTTGCTTGGCAATCATTTGGGCATTCCATAAGCCGTTGAGTTTTGCCTCGGTATCTGCTTGAGGTGGCTGCCAGTAGGTTTGTGCTAATTCATCGGTCACTCGACGCAATTCCAACAAATCTTGATTTTTTAAAGTTCGAAGTTGTAATTCACGTTGATGGATTTTGGCAGCCAAGTCTACACTACTCATTTCGCGAGGACCAATCGTTGGCAAAGCTCCTGTCATTTCTTGAAGAATTATATTGTAATCTAAAGCTTGTGCTTGAAAAGTCGAAAATTCTGTTTCATTGTGATCGTCTGGTACTATGCCGGTAACTTTTTGCAAATGTATCGTTAAAACACCGGGCTTACCTGGGTCTTCACGAACCTGTCCTTGTTCAGCGGCTAAAAGCCGGCTGTTATTGGAGGCATCTTTATCAAGAATTAAAAGGCTGTGCACGCCCTGGTGATCTACGGCACCTGTTACAATTAACGCATTTTTATAAGATTTTACGGCATAGGCGCCTAACTCAAGTTCTGGCGTTGACAGCAAAACATGCCGATAGACTTTTCCAAAGTTTAACGTTCCGATTGGTAAAAGCACGTCATTTGCCCCAAAGGAAAGTAGTGTAAACAAGAAACCAAGGAGAATATTCGGAAATAACAATCGGGAAGGTGGAACACCGCAAGCTTGTGCTGCCAATACTTCGCGTTCACCTGATAAGCGTCCCATAGCTAAGAGGACTCCTACCAAAGCCGCAAAAGGTGCCGCTAATGCAATGACTGCTGGCAAGGAAAACACCATAAGCAACAAAACATCCTGAAAGGGAGCCTTTTTTGAAAGAATTTGCTCGCCCATCAAGAGAATTTGGTTCAAAAAAAATACCAAAAAGAAAAAGAGAAAACTTACAGAAAAAGAGAATAAAACTTCGCGAAAAACATAACGTTCAAGGCGACTAGTCACGCCAAGCTCCTACACCATCATTCCTGCTCCCCCACCAAATTGAAGACCCATCAAAAGCAAGAGAGGTGACATCAGTAAACGGAAAACCCTCATTGGACGAATAGGTCGTCCAGGTTTTTCCATCCCACCGAAAACTTCCGTGGTCCAACGAACCACCCCAAAGAACTACAGAATCCGAGTTAAGAGAACTTTTTTGCGGTAAAGATTGTAATAAGCCAATGACAACATAAGAAGGTGAGTTTGATAAGCGTCTTAAAGCACTAGGAAGACCTTCCCAAAGACCCTGACCATAACTTCCTGCAAAAAGATAGCCTTGATGGTCCAGAATAAACGTCACATCTTTAGGTCCTTTTAACCAAGGAGAAAAACGTTGATAATCTTGGGACAACCAGCCACCCCCAGCATCCTGGGTTCCGATCCACCAGCCTCCCTGAGATGCTGGGGACATCGCTGTAACATAAAGAGAAGGTAATGCTTGTGAAAGATCAGTCCATTGGCCTTCTTTCCATTCCCATAACCCCCTTCCCAAATTTGCTAAAAGAAGATTTTCTTCCCCCAAGGGAACAACCGATTCGACTCTTAAGCCGCCCCAACCCACTGGATAAGAAAAAGTTCTCCAGGTTTCAGTAACCTTACTATAGCGGGAAAATTGAGTGTCTTGAAATACATAAACAAACCATTTGGTAAGACAAAGAAGTTTAATAGGTGAAACCTCAGCCTTTGTTTTCCAAAAAACTTTCCACGTTTTCGTTGGTATTGAATATCGAGCTAAGCCCCCATCCCAGGTAGAAATCCATAAATCATCTTGATCAATTTTCAAGTCTGAAATATGTGAATCGATACCAATTTTATCTAAAGACAGCTTATGATAGTTCAAATTGAGTCGAACCAACTGATACAACATTTTTCCAGAGGGCGAAAGTGTCATAGGGTCAGCGTTTTGAAAGATTATCTGGACTTTTTCGGGGTTTTTGTTTAGTTCAAATAGCTCAAGCCAAGCCAACCTCACATAGGCTTCTGAATTCGCATAATATTTCAAAGAAACTTGTAACCAGTGTGCCGCTTTTCGTGGGATATTAGCTTGGAAGTATAGAGAATATAAAAAATTTGAAGCCCAAAAGTTTTCAGGAAAATCCTTTGTGGAAAGTGCTAATTTCTGTAAAAGAACAAGCTTTTTCCCGAGAGAATTTGTGGTTAATATTTCTTTCCATTCTTCGAAATGATTTGACATAAACTGAGCTTGTGGTGCACCGAGTTTTTGCGGTTTCAGAACCAATGACGAATATAATGGATACTTTTCGAGATTAACTAAGTGATAGGGGGTACTTAATGGTCGAGCAGGAAGGTAAAATCCATCGAGCTTATCTTGATCAAGCTTTTGGGTTTCTATGATCCTTTTTGGAGTAGAAATCCAATAAAGCTGGGTGGGGTCGGAGGGGGCTGAAAGACAGGAAAGAAGCAAAAATAACAATAGACTACCAGCTCCGCTCCATTTGATGAGGTTGATTTTCAAGACCAGCCTGCTTTTTTAAATAGTTTTTCCGCTCCCTTCCCCCATAAGAGAAGACTTGTTTTCTCAAAAAGACAAAATTTTTTCCAGGTTGACCAAAACGGTTCAAGAGGAAGAACCATAATTTCCTGATACGTTGAACTCAAGCTAGGAAGACAATGCCATCGGCTCCAATTGGCAAAAAGTCTAAACATGCGAGCTTCAGAACGTTCGGCTGTGATTTGTAAAGAACCGGCCAACGCATTCTTGGCGTCTTCCCATTCGAGTATGCTGGGAGGTGTCTCTAGCTCCTTGATCTGAAATTTGAGAGCTCTCAAAAGATCCAGAGCTTGTTCTGGCGTAGTCGATAAGAAAGTATGAACTCCTAACCTGGCTTCTGTCTCCCAAACTTGGCTCCCCACAGAATAACAAAGGCCCAAATTTTCTCGAAGATTTTGAAAGAGACGAGAAATCATGGTTTCTGCCCATAAAGTACTAAAAACTTGCAGGAACAAAGCCTGAGTCTGCGTTGGATTTTCGGGAAAATGCCAACCTAAGACGACCTGAAGCATTTGAAAATCAGAATTTTGGTAACTTAAAAAAGCCTGAGGCTGTATTAAGGGGATGCCCCCTTTATGGGCACTCTTTGAGGGAGTTTTACCTCGAAGAGATTCAAATTTTAAAGCTATAGTCTGGGGATTAAGATCACCTGTCCATACAAAAGTGAGAACGTCATCACACAAGTACGCCGTTTTCCACTGCAGAAGGTCTTCATAAGTAATGTTATCGAGACTAGAAACTGTTCCCCCCACAGGATGTAGTTCCGGGTGACCAGGATCGAGTCGAGCTAAAAACTGATCGTAAGAAACTTCTTCTGGATCTTCATTAGCCGACTGAATCTCACTTAGAATGACATTTTTTTCTTTGAGAAATTCTGTACGGGGAAAAGTAGGAAAAAAACAAAGCTCACATAGGACTTTGAGCGCAGTTTCCCAGGCGGAAACTGGAACGGTACAAGTAAAAGCTATTTCCGCACGATCGGTATAGGCATTAATTTCTCCTCCTAAGCGTTCAATTTCACGCACTAAAGAACTGGGAGAATACGATCGTGTACCTTTGAAAAGAAAATGCTCCACAAAATGAGATAGGCCCTCTTTGCCCAGAGGGTCATTTCTGGAGCCAACAGAATAAAAAAAGCCCAAGGAAGCTACCTGGTGACCAGGCAGAACTTCCCAGAGCATTTCAGTACCAAAACTTAAAGTTTGACGACCGAGCAAATCTTTTGTCAAAAAACTTACCTTCGAGGGGCGGGTCGATCACTCCTCTTTGACCATTCTTCCTCGGGAACATCAACCACACTGAGATTTAACCGGCCCATTTTGTCAATTTCAACCAGTCTAACTTTGATTTGTTGGTTTTCCTTCAAGATATCGGACACGGCGTTCACTCGCTCTTTCGCCAATTTGGAAATATGGCAAAGTCCTTCTTTTCCAGGTAGAATTTCAATAAAAGCACCGAAATCCATAATTCGTTTTACAGTACCTAAATAAACGCTGCCGACTTCAGGATCTTCAACCATGCCTTTTATTTTGGCCTGAGCAATTTCAGCGCCCTCACGGTTTCGGCTATAGATGGTGATAGTTCCATCGTTATCGATATTGACGGTGGCACCAGTTTCTTCCGAGATCGCTTTAACATTTTTTCCGCCAGGTCCAATGATCATGCCAATTTTGTCTTGGTCCACTTTCATTTTAAGAATTTTAGGGGCATAGACAGAAATATTAGAAGCAGGCTTATCAATGACTTGATTCATGATACCCAGAATATGCATTCTGCCTTCGCGGGCTTGCTCTAAAGCTTGGGTCATGATTTCACGGGTGACATTGGAAACTTTAATATCCATCTGAAAACCGGTTATCCCTTTTTCAGTTCCAGCCACCTTAAAGTCCATATCACCTAGATGATCTTCTTCGCCAAGAATATCTGAGAGTACTTTCCAGCGATTCCCATCTGTAACTAAGCCCATGGCAATTCCTGCAACAGGACGTTTCATAGGCACGCCAGCTGTCAGGAGGGACAAAGAGCCACCACAAACCGTCGCCATTGAGGAAGAGCCATTCGATTCCAGAATTTCTGAAACCACACGTACGGTATACGGAAACTCCTCGTATTTAGGCATCACATTTTGTAAAGAACGTTGTGCCAAATGGCCATGCCCAATTTCACGACGACCAGTCGACAAGCGACCAGTTTCACCGACTGAAAAGGGGGGGAAGTTATAGTGCAACATGAAAGTCGCTCTTTTATCCCCATCAATATCATCCATAATCTGTTCATCAAACACTGTGCCTAGTGTAGAAATGGCCAGAGCCTGAGTTTCACCACGAGTAAACAAGGCTGAACCATGAGTTCTAGGCAAAAGATCGACCTCACAGGTTATGGGACGAATCTGACGAGTATTGCGCCCATCGCAGCGAAGTTCTTTGGCCAAAATACTTTCACGTAAAATGTGCCGTTCCATGTCATCAATGAGTGAAGGAATTAATCCCAGTTCTTCATCAGGAACGTTACCTGTAAAGTGTCCAATAACTTCTGCACGAACGGCCTTAATCGCATCCACCCGAGCAAACTTACCCTTTACAAAACAAGCCACTTCCATTTTGGGGTAGGCGTAATCCCAAACTTCTTTTTCTCGGGATAGTTTTTTTTCTTCAAAAATAGGCAACGGTAACTTTGCTTTTCCAGCTATCGCGACTAATTCTTTCTGGATGCGACAAAGTTCTTTGATATAACCTTCAGCCATTTCAATAGCTGAAAGAAGTAAAGATTCGGGAACTTCTTGAGCCCCGCCCTCGACCATGGTTATACCTTCTTCAGTTCCTGCTACAACGATTTCTAAATCGGAGGCCTCTATTTGATCAAAGGTAGGATTAACAACCAATTGACCTC
>DAIDJJ010000134.1:0-7097 GCA_027451385.1 Spirochaetales bacterium
TAGTGAATATGCTCAAGAATGCCCTCGAGGCGATTCATCCCGGACAAACTGTGACCATCAGCGCCGAAAGCCTGAAAGGTGGGGTCCGTTTCGCGGTTCATAACCCAGGACATATTCCTCGCGATATTCAATTGCAAATCTTTCAACGGTCCTTTTCCACTAAGTCCCCTGAACGAGGTTTAGGAACGTACAGTATGAAGTTGCTCGGTGAATCGGTTTTAGAGGGAAGGGTCAATTTTGTGAGCGGACCCGAGGGCACCGAGTTCACCTTTTGGGTGCCACTCGAGCCCGCTCATGATGTAGCTGGCTAATTGTTATGAAGCTGGCGAACCTTTAGGCCATGATCGCTTCAACATCCGCCTCGACCGTTGTTGTTCCCTGGATTCCAAAGTTCTTCACTAAAACCTGGGTAACATTGGGGGACAAAAAGGCGGGAAGGGTAGGTCCTAAGCGAATGTTTTTAAAGCCCAAGGCCAAGAGTGCTAACAAGACTGCAACGGCTTTTTGCTCGTACCAGGCGATATCAAAGGCCAAGGGTAAGTCGTTGACGTCACTCAGGGCAAAAACTTCTTTCAGTTTTAAAGCCGTAAGGGCTAAAGAATAGCTATCGTTGCACTGACCAGCGTCCAAGACTCTGGGAATTCCCCCGATGTCCCCGAGATTTAGCTTGTTGTAGCGGTATTTCGCACAACCGGCGGTTAAAATCACCGCGTCTTGGGGAAGGGCTTGAGCGACACCTGTAAAGTAATCGCGCTCTTTAAAACGCCCATCGCAACCTGCCATGACGACAAACTTCTTAATCGCCCCCGATTTGACGGCCGCCACGACTTTGTCGGCCAGTTTACTGACCTGATCGTGAGCAAAACCACCCAAAATACTCCCCGTTTCGAGTTCTTGTGGGGCTGAGCAGGTTTTAGCGAGCGCGATCAGGGCCGAAAAGTCTTTTGCTTTGCCGGCAGGGGCTTCGGGAATGTGCTGACAACCAGGGTATCCGGCCATGCCTGTCGTGAAAAGGCGGCTTTTATAGCTGTCCTTGGGGGGGACGATGCAGTTGGTCGTCATCAGAATCGGGCCGTGAAAACTTTCAAACTCTTTGTCTTGGTGCCACCAGCTCGAACCGTAGTTGCCGATAAAATGGGAGTATTTTTTAAAGGCTGGGTAAGAGTGGGCGGGCAACATTTCTGAATGGGTATACACGTCGACGCCTGTGCCTTGAGTTTGTTGTAAGAGTTCTTCGAGGTCTTTTAAATCGTGACCAGAAATGAGAATCCCTGGGTTTTTACTGACGCCCAAATTGACCTGGGTGATTTCAGGGTGACCATAGGTCGACGTATTGGCTTTATCGAGAAGCGCCATTCCCGCGACCGCAACATTGCCGCTTTTGAGGGTTAAGGCGACGAGTTCATCCACGCTTAACTCTTTGGTAAGTGCCGCAAGGGCTTCCACAAAGAACGCATCAACTTGCGCGTCACGATGGCCTAAGACAGCGGCGTGTTCCACATAGGCCGCGATCCCTTTTAGTCCATAGGTGACGAGTTCTTTTAACGAACGGATATCGGGGTTTTGGATGGCCAGAACTCCGACGAGAAGGGTTTGAGCCTCCCACTCGGCCTCTGTTTTGCCTTTCCACGTTAAATAGGTATTGGGATTTTTGGCGGGGAAACGGGCCAACAGATTATCCCGAAGCGTGAAAGCTTCGCGGGTTAAAGCTTGAATACGGTCCGTATCAAAGTTGGCATTAGTGATGGTCGCAAAAAGTGAACGAGCTAAAAAGCGGGTTTCGTACGTCAGCTCTGTCCCAGCCGGGGCATTTTGAGCGGCCAAAGCCAACCCTTTCAGACTCCAGATCAGTAAATCTTGTGAACCGGCGGTTTCGGGGGTCTTTCCGCACACGCCCCGTAGGGTACAACCTGTTCCCTTGGCGGCTTCTTGGCATTGAAAACAAAACATAGTCTTTTCCTCCTGACGAATCTGTGTATAATCTAAGTTAGTAAGCGTGTACTTACCGTAACGCAGGTGACGAAATTTCCTAAAAAAGAGGAAAGGAATTGGAATTTTGGAATCGTATTGAGCTTTTTGCTCGGGCAGGCGAAAAAGAAAGCTTGAAGTTTTTAGCGGAGTTTCCGGGACGACGGGTACATTACCCCAAAGGGGCCGTCCTGCATTTTGAAGGCGATATCTTAGGATCCTTTGAGGTGCTGTTAAAGGGGAGGGTTGAAACCCGGTTGCCCAGCAGTGACGCCCAAGAAGGTTTGGCCGTGGATTGGTTGGAGGGCCCCTCGTGTTTGGCCCCAGCCCCAAGCTTTGCCCAGCCTCCCCTGTGTCCAGTTCGCGTTACCGCCGTCTCGGAAGTGGAGCTTCATGTGTGGCCCACCGAAGAAGTTTTGGCGTTTGCTGGGCATAATCCGGTATTTTTGCGAGCTTTATTGGCGACGGTAGCCGGAAAGCTGGCCTTTTTGGCAGAAAGGCTTCACGAGCAAAATACCTTGTCCCTTCGGTGTAAAGTCTTGTCGTATTTACGCTCCTTGCCTCAAGAGGAAGATGAGGAAGGTCATTTTGTTCGGCTTCCTTTGAGTAAAGAAGCCTTAGCCGGGTATTTTGGGGTCGCTCGGCCTTCTTTGTCCCGCTGTTTGGCAAAAATGGAACAAGAGAAGTTGGTGATGGTCCAGGGACGAGTCGTTCGTTGGGGGGAGGCAGACCATGAAACTCTCTGAGCGACAAAAAGCTATCTTAGAGGCCACCCTCAGCGTGGTGGCTCGTGAAGGGCTCAATGGATTCACCATGAAAAAGGTTGCGGCTGAGGTAGGGGTCACCGATGCGGCCCTCTACAAACACTTCCATGAAAAAACCGACATTTTTGAAGCATTAGCATCTTTGTTTCGTGAGCGAACCCTGGATGCCTTAACCGAAATCGCAGCTCGACCAGAACTTTCTGCCTTAAAAAAGCTGGAAGCGTTTGTTCTGGATCGGGCTCGCCAATTTCAAGAAGAACCAGGTCTTACGGTGATTCTTTTCAGTGAAGAACTTTTTCGTAGCGAACCCACCATCGCCGCCTTAAATCTGGATACCATGGAACGACATGCCCAGTTATTGCGAGCCCTGGTTAAGGAAGGCCAAACCGAAGGCTCGATCCGCTCGGATCTCAACCCGCAACACGTGGTTCTCTTATTGACGGGACCAGTACGCATGCTCGTGGAAAACTGGCGTTCTCATCCCGAAGACCTTTTGTTGGATCGAATCGGTCAGTTTTGGAATACTTTTTCCAGCCTAATGATGCCCGCGCAAGCCCTTGACAGAAGATTTCCTGAAGATTCATAGTAAGTAAGTAATCACTTACCTGGAGGGTGGACATGGAACGTCAGATCATCGAGATTGATGAAGACTTATGTAACGGTTGTGGGCTCTGTATTCCGGGGTGTCACGAAGGTGCCCTCAAAATCATTGATGGCAAGGCTCGCTTAGTCGGCGATACGCTGTGCGATGGTTTAGGGGCGTGCCTTGGGGATTGTCCACAAGGGGCTCTTCGGGTGGTGAAACGTGAGGCTGAAGCGTTTCGGGAAGAACATACTTTGCAGCAATGGCCCGTTCAATGGAACTTAGTCCCTGTTCAAGCTCCGTTTTTGGATGAGGCCGATTTGCTGCTTTGTGCGGACTGTGTTCCCTTTGCCTACGCTGACTTTCACCAAAAGCTTTTAGCGGGACGAGTTCTGCTGGTGGGCTGTCCAAAATTTGATAATGTCACCGCTTATACGGAAAAGCTCCTGCGAATTTTTGAAACGAGGACGATTCGGTCTGTTACCGTTGCCAAAATGGAAGTCCCTTGCTGTTCGGGCATCGCTGGCCTCACCAAAAGGGCGCTGGCTGCCAGCGGTAAAGTCATTCCCTATGCTGAAATCACAATTAGCGTCGAGGGGCGAGTTTTGCCGCAGTTTTAGCTCAGGTTAAACTCAAGTGAAGCTCAGGGTTAAAAAAAACGCGACGGCAAAAGAGCGTGACCTAAGGCAAAATAGACAGTAGAATCGACCATAAATACCAACCCAAATACGGCGGTGAGCCAGCTGTTGACCAACGCCCCCCAGCGGGGCGTATGAAAGTGCAATTTGGCTTCGATATCGCTGACATGGTTTCGCAGTAAAAGGTAGACGGCGAGGGGAATCAAAATTGGGACGGCGTAAATGAAGTTGTAGTAGAGAATTCCTGGTAAAGCCCCTTGGGGACCATAGGCTTGACCGAGTTTCTCGAGGGCGCCCAAGTAAGGGACAGAAAAAGGAAAGCCGGTAACGCTCAAAAAGGCTCCCAAAGCAAAGGCTGTCCAGGGGTTAATAAACCGAACCAAGTGCGATAGTTTTTGAAACATCGGCGATAAGCCTTGCTTTTGACTGCGAAAGGCATAAACGATGCCCAAAACGAGAAATAAAGCCCCAAAAGCGAGCTGTAAACCATAGTAACTTGGGTCGGGGATGGCATTCAGGTTAGGAAAAAACTGAGCCAGCCAGGCATTTACCTCATCCCGATGGTATACAAAGACTAGCCCGCAAGCGAAATAGGCCAAGCTGGTTCCGGCAAAAAAAGCGAGGGATTGGGCTAACGGGCGGCGCGTCGAGAGCAAAAAGACAAAAATCACAATTTGAATCGCCGTAGAAAGGCTGTCAAAAAGCGCAGTTGAGGTCAAAAAGATCCAAAAATCCGGCACAATGTCCTCCCTGGCGTTGACTAAAGAATTCGACAGCGCCTCGTCAACGGAATCCGTATGAGATATAATGATGAGAGAGGCAGTCTCGGACAAGGGGGGGCTATGAATCCCAACGCTTCGAACTGGCAGTCGCAGTTTTCTCAAGGTTTTGCGGGGGGCATGGATCCCAGTGGCTTTTACTTGGGTCTGTTCATTCTTGCCCTGTTGGCCACAATTTTTATTCTGGTCTACCGTGGTTTTCAAAAAAGGCGCACACAAAATCAAATCCTTTCCCACCGGAAATCCCGGCCAGATTCCACGTTAAATTTAGTTCAACAAACTGTTTTGCACGAGATCATCGATGAATTTCGTCGTCGTGAACCGGCTGCCCAAGCGGTCCCTGCGGCAGTCCTAGAAAAATTTGCAGAGTTTTTCTATGTGCGAAAGTCCCGTCTTAAAGTGAGCCGGCAAAACAACCAAGCGTTTTTAGGCACTCATTATCCGTTGCACACCGGTGACTCGGTCGAAGTGGATTTGATTGAGGCCAAAGGCGTTTCGCTGGTTTCGTCGGTCGTAACGGGAATTACCCGAAAAGGGATCACGGTCCTTGTCCCCGAGCCCTTAGCCACGACGTTGACCAAGGGCCTGGCTCTGTTGGTGAACTATGCTTCTGGTACGCACTTTCTTCAGGGATTAACGTCGGTGCTCGAAGTTCAACCTGCCGGTGAGGTGCTGCTCAGTCCCTTAGAACGCTTGCACCTGACACGAGAACGTCGCTGGCCACGGATACCCGTTCAAACCATTGCCGGTAGCCTGACCGAAACAAGAAGCGGAACGCGACGTCCCGCCCGTGTCCTCGACATTAGTCATGACGGGGCCCGAGTTCGTGTTTCGTCGCCGCTCGAGAAAAAGGCCGTTCATCAGTTAACTTTTGAAGCTGAGGCGGGGGGAAGGCGGTGGATCTTTGGCCCCCTAGAATGTGTTAGCACCCAAGTCTTTGCCACAGAGCCGGGGGGAATTGAATACGGAATGGTTTTTCTCTACGTGGATACCGAGTCGAGCCGAAAGTTATCTAGTTTCTTGAAAGCCTCGGTACAACCCTGGGAGAAACCTACCACCTAACTCGCGAGTACTGGGCGTTAGGGATTGGTAAGAAATTGTTAAGGGAAAATTGCTTGCTTAAGCGAGCTTAAGATGACCAACCTTTCTTATGGCAAAATCTTCTGGCCCGAAAAGTTGGGCTCGGCGCTGGTTTGCACCGTCGTGGATGAGTTCGGACATCGGACGAGTTTTAATAGCTCATTCCTTGATGAGTGCCACGCAAGCGATGGCGGCAATTCTGGTTCCACTTGACCTCGCCAAGTTGGGTTTTCATGGCATTTTTATTGGGTTGTTGTTTACGGCGACGGCTTCCGCTTCGGCAATTTTAACGGCAACGATCGGTTTTTTGTCTGATCGCTGGGGGCGAAGACTTTTTTTGGTGCTCATGCCAGTCTTTACAGCCCTGGCTTGCCTTATCTTTGCCTTGAGCTCTTGGGGATCTCTTCTGTTTGTTAGTGCCGTTTTGGGCGCCTTAGGCCGTGGAACCGGAGCCGGTGCGGGAACTGTTGGCCCTTACCAACCTGCCGAACAAGCGTATTTAACGGCACGGGTTGCTTCAGATCACAGAAATTCCTTATTTGGGAGGCTGGGCTTTGCCACCTCGTTGGGAGCCTTGCTAGGCGGGGGGCCGTTCATTTTCCTGACCGTTGGCCTTTTTCCCAAGTCCCCGACGTATGCACTGGCTTTTCTGGTTGCCGGGGGGTGTGCCTTTCTTGCCGGTATTTTGGCTTGGGGCATAGCTAAAGATCGAAAGCTTCCGATTCAAAAACCTAAAATCCGTCCCGGGGAAACTGTTGCTCCGTTGGGAAAATGGCAAATACGGAAGCTCTTGTGGCAACTCGCGGTGACAAATAGTTTGAATGGCTTTGCCGTAGGATTCTTTGGGCCCTTTATAACCTATTGGTTTTACCGCCGGTTTGGGGTTAGTGCTGTTGAAATTGGGCTTTTGTACATGCTGATCAATGTTGTATCCATGGTCTCGAATTTTTTCACAGCGAGAGTGGCCATAAGGTGGGGAGTGGTCAGGAGTATCGTGGTGACCAGAGTTACTCAGGGTCTGCTCATCATACCCATGGTCCTGGCACCCTTCTTTTGGGCGGCAGGAATTGTGTATGCCTTGCGCATGATGGTGCAACGCTTGGGACTGCCTTTAAGACAATCGTATGTGATGGGAATTGTGCCGGATTCCCAAAGGGGAAAGGTGAGTTCGTTGAGTAACCTTCCCTCGCAGGTGACCTCGGCGATCAGTCCTTCGATTGCTGGCCCCATGCTAGAGAATGTCTCGCTCAGCTTGCCGTTTGAACTTGGGGCATTGATTCAGTCC
>DAIDJJ010000135.1:0-7074 GCA_027451385.1 Spirochaetales bacterium
CCATCAAAGCTATCATCCTCGGGGCTAAAACCGGAGAGCTGGGCGATGGGAAAATCTTTGTCTACAACCTCGAAGACTGCATTCGCATTCGAACGGAAGAACGCGGTCCTGCCGCTATTGGATAAGTTACATTTAGGTAACATTTTCATACAAATTTGTTATTTCTGAGGATTGAACATGATTAATAATGCGAATAACGCGTGGGTGCTCTTAAGTGCCGCCCTGATTCTTTTTATGACTGTGCCCGCCCTTGGTTTATTTTATGGCGGTTTAGTCAAACGAAAAAATGTGCTTTCTGTGCTGATGCAGAGCTTTGCCAGCTTGATTGTGGTCAGTTTACTGTGGGTGATTGTCGGGTATAGTTTGGCCTTTAGTCCCACAGAGTTGATTCCCGGAGTTTTAGGGGATTTTCGCTGGTTCTTTTTAAATGGCATTGGGCCCAATGATCCCAGCCCCTATACAGTTTCAGCCCCACATGCTCCGGTTGCTCACCTGTCTTTTGTCTTATTTCAATGTATGTTTGCCGTCATTACTCCTGCAGTCATTTCAGGAGCCTTGGCTGAACGCATTAAGTTTTCTGCTTTTTTGACGTTTTCTGTCGTTTGGCTGTTTGTTGTCTACATCCCGCTCGCCCACATGGCTTGGTCGCAGAACGGGCTTTTTGCCAAAATGGGCTTGATGGATTATGCCGGTGGAACAGTGGTAGAAATCAACTCTGGCTTTAGTGCGTTGGCTGCGGCGCTTCTTTTAGGGCGACGAACGAACTTGAAGCCCGTACCTCCCCATAACCTGACCTTTACCCTGACTGGGGCCGCGATGCTGTGGTTCGGTTGGTTTGGTTTTAACGCGGGTAGCGGTCTGGCAGCTGATGGTTTAGCTTCTAGTGCCTTTCTCATGACGAACACTGCTGCAGCTGCGGCTGCCTTGGTTTGGGCCGCTTTGGATTGGATTCTCCAAAAAAAGCCAACGATTTTAGGTGCAGCTTCAGGAGCAGTGGCCGGTCTTGTTGTGATTACTCCTGCGGCAGGTTTTGTTTCATTGCCTGGTGCGTTGCTTTTAGGACTCGTAGCTGGTGCCGTTTGTTATCTCTTCGTGGTTTATATTAAAAACAAACTTGGCTACGATGATTCCTTGGATGCCTTTGGTGTGCATGGAATTGCCGGTGTGCTTGGAACGGTTGGAACCGGTTTATTTGCAGCCCCCTTTATTACGAAGGCTTTTGGAATGAACAATGGTCAGGGCTTTTCGGGATTGTTTTTTGGAAATCCCACGGCACTGGGTGTTCAAAGTTTGGCGACCTTTACCGCCATGGTTTGGGCCTTCCTTGGTACTTTTGTCATTTTCTTAGTTTTGAAAGTGACGATGGGTTTGAGGGTTACTCCCAAAGAAGAAGCGATTGGTTTGGATATTACTCAACATAACGAACGCGCTTACACCGTCATAGAATAATCTTTCATGACTAAACATAGGCCTTGACCTGGCTAAGATCCTTTGCACAATGAAGACAAGAAGTCTTTCATGGATGATCTTCGGGTTGAGGCCTTAACATTACCGCCTTTTTCTCTATTAACTGTGGAACAACAATCCACACTAGCTTTGTGTTGTCATTTGGATTCTTGTCAGCCTCAGGATGTGGTTGCCTTGGCGGGAGAACCACTTAGCGAGCTTCTCGTTGTTGTCTCGGGTCGGCTTTGTACGGGGAGTGAAAGTTCGGGTAGTGTAGAAAACCTCAAATGCTACGAACCTGGTGATCTTCTGGGTTCTCTAACGCCCGTAGTCCAAGAGCGAACCATTTTGGCTCAAACCACCAGTTTAGTCCTTAGGGTGCCACAAGAGCCTTTTTTTGCTTGGTTGAGGTCCCATGAAGTTCCCCATTCATTTTTAAAACAATTGCCCGGTCTATCTCAGTCTATGCTAGCCCATCTGAATTCCCGCCCTCAACAAAAAAAAGGTTTGCTTACGGACGACGAACATACCTTGTTTGAGTTTGCTACCTCTGAGTGGGTGGTCCTGACACGACTTTTGTGGCCTTTGTTGGGACTGTTGATTTCACTTGGTGCAGGTGTTGTTGATTTTTTTTATCGGTCCAATTCACTTCTGGACGTTGCCCTTTTCGGTGCTTTCGTTTCGCTATTCTGGGGAGTGGGGGTGCTAATTTGGGGGCAGTTGAATTTACTGCTCGTCACCAATAAAGCGGTGATTTTGCGTCAGGTCCACTTTTCACCGCTAAAAATCCAGCATACAAGGATCTTGCGTGAAGAAATCCGTTCCTTAAAGATTGTACGTTCGGGTTGGGCTTCCAAATTATTTTCTGTCGTCACTGTTGAGCTGGCGACAGAAGGTAGCCTGGAACGGTTTGCCGAAGTTCCCTATACGAAGGAAATGGAGGAGTTTCTAGGGTTTTGCCAACCTTGGAATGTTCAAGAGTTCAATGAACAAGATTTAAGGGAGATTCTTGAGGAAACCGTAGGGGATCTAGCTGTACCGAAACGACTTTTTTGGGCCCAGATTCCTTTGAAAGAGCAACTTCATCGTCGACATCCTGCCTACTTAGTGGCTCGTTTAGCTCCGGGCTTTTTCTTGTTACTTCTTTTGGTCGGGCTCGACCTTTTAGGAAGTTCTTTATGGCCCAGGGGGAGTTCAACGCTCACGATATTCTTAGCTCTTGTGTCGTTGATCCCACTCTTGAGCCTGGCAACTCGTTTTTGGTCTTGGAAGCAATCCTATATCAAGTGGTCTGGGGATCGTTTGGTTGTTCATCAGCAGTCACCCTGGAGGTGGCGTGAAACCTCCGGGGAGTCTCAACTGAGTCAACTTCAGGAAGTGAGAGTCGCACAAACCTCTTGGTGGGAAATGCTGATGGATGTCGGAACCCTTAAGCTGTATTTTGGAGCAGAAGATCCCTTAATCGTAGAGGGCCTTTCTCATCCCAGTCGTATCCAAGCGGAGTTATTTCGAGCCAAAGAATCAGACTTGCAACAAACACGACGAAACCATCAAAAACAGCGCTACCAAGAGGTGGCAAAACTTCTCAAGGTTTGGAAACAATTTGCTAAACGTTTGGATTAGGGGGAAATATGTGGCAGTTATTTGTGCGAAAATCCTGTCGGGAAAGTCAAAAGGCAGAACGATGGCTCAAGGAAAGACGCATTCCGTATTCACGCTGTGATGTTGATGAGAAATTTCCTTCTCCCCGAGAATTAGAAAGCTTAGCCCGTGGGGTTCAAGGCTGGGATCAATTGCTAGATAAGACGGGAGCTGTTTGGAAAAAAGAAGGTATGGAGTGGAGAGTCTTTGACCCAGAGACAGAGCTACGCGACTACCCTGGAGTTTTAAAGACCCCGATTTTGCGTGAAGGAAATCAAGCTGTAGCGGGATTTGATCCCGCTAGCTATGAAAAACTGATCACCACAACTCGAAAATCCTAGACAACACTAAAAAGCTCTACAGGTCCTTCTATACCTTTTAAACTCGTGGTTCGACGATAGATTTTAGAAGCATGCTCATCTGTCCACGCTTTGAGCTTTGTCTTGACAGAACGATCGTTCAAGATTTCGCGGCTAAAACAGATCATGTGATTTTCGGCTACACCTTGAATGCGGGCGGCTAAATTCACGGTGTTGCCAAAGTAATCGACTCGGTCATTTAAATTGACCACTATGGCGGGCCCCACATGAATGCCCATTTTGATTTCTAGACCACCACCGAGCACTTCCCACTTTTCTTGTTGAAAAGCTTGAAAAGCAGCTAAGGCAGCATTCATAGCATCACCTGGTTTAAGAAAACTAGCCATGACGGCATCACCAATGGTTTTGATGACCACTCCACCTTGCTTTTCAATTTCTGAGAAGAGGATTTTAAAATGATCTCGCACGATACGGTAGGAAGTAGCGTCTCCATATTGCGAATACATCTGAGTTGAACCTTTAATGTCGGTAAAGAGGAGAGTTACCCGACTGATTTCCAAACTTTCTTCGGTGGAAAGTACATCGTCGCCAAAGAGTTCATGGTAGAGCGGGTTGTTGATGATTTCGAGGCCTGATAAAAAATCTTGGGGCAAAGAACTTTTATTTTCTTTAAAGTTTTGCACCATAGCATCAAAAGCTTCTTGCGCTAAAGATTCAGGCAAAGGTAACAGCCCAGGATGAACGGTGAAGGTGACAGCTACATTAGTATCCAATGAATTTCGAAAAACAGCACTGCACAACGGACATTGCTCACTAGACTTTAATTCTTTGAAGTTGTGTTTGAAACCAGGCATTCCCCCACAGACGCGGCAGTAATACGCCCAATTGAGGGTAAATTGACCAGCAAGAACAGCTCGAAGAAAGAACCCGGTCAACGTGTTCACCTCAAGATTCAAATCTCGAGAAAGCTCTTTGAGATTGATTCGAAATAGTTGAGCCTTATCGGCCTGGTTCAACCACGTCACTAAAGCTAGAGGGGCTTCGAGACCCTCAGTCAGTTTTGTCCAATTCTGTTTAGCCATTCGTTACCTCTCATTTTTATAATATATCATTAATTTAGTAAGATTTCCATTTAAAAAAGATTAGGGGTTGAGATTGACTTGAAGGGACTTTGCCTCAAAACTAGGTAGAGAAAGGAAAAACTGTGATTGTCAGACGTGCTTTATTCAAAGATTTGGATCAATTGAGTGGTTTATTTGATGCCTATCGTGTTTTTTACAAGAAACCAAGTGATTTGGCCAGTGCAAAGAATTTCTTAGAACAAAGGTTTGAGCAAGAAGATTCGATTATTTTTGTCTGTGAATTGGAACAACAGCTTTTAGGATTTACTCAACTCTATTGTTCTTATTCTTCAGTCTCTTTAGGACGTGTATTCATTCTGAATGATCTTTTTGTAGTGGAAAAAAATCGAAACCATGGTATTGGTCAAAAATTAATAGCGGAAGCTGTTAATTATGGGAAGAGAGTAGGTGCTGTGAGGATGGAACTTTCGACCGAAAGAACTAATACAAAAGCACAAAAGCTCTACAAAAGTATGGGATGGAAAGAAAATGAAACCTTCCTAAGTTTTGAATTCAGTCTGGTAATAAATACGTGACGAGTTGGTAATGCAAATCGTATAGTGGAATATTAGAAAGACAAATGAAGAATTTTAGTATGATCAGTATTTGACAAATTGAAAGATGAAATTATTTAATTAATATTAATAAATTAATTCATTGTTCGACAAGTGACAACCTCTAATAAAACTATGGGGAGTCATGGGATTAACTTTACGACCATGATGAAGAAAAGAATTGACACCAACTATGGGAGGAGCGAGTACTCAAAGTGCATGGGAACTGTGGAGCTTGTTTTTGCACATTGTGCTGGGACAAAGCGGTTAAATCGCTATACCTTTCGGGGAAAAAGAATGGTAAATACTCAATGATGGCTGGAATGATGTCTGAGGGAGTACCCTCCAACGAAAAGCCAGAGGTGATCGTTCATAAAGGTCAAGGCTGAATTATTAAGTTGAGAGGTCTATACTTTTGAGGAAAATTCTACAGCCTCGTTAGGTCTTTGAATAACTGAAGTGAGTAATGAGAAATTTGGAGGACGATATGGGCAAGTTTAGAACTGCCTTTCGGCAGAAAAGAAAACTCGTCATTTTAATTATTGCATTCTTGCCAACGTATCTTTTTGCACAACTTGACAAGGAGTTCCTGATCAATACGGAGGGACTTGCACAATTTACTGTGTTGTCATCGACAACTGATAGGCTATTAGGTTGGACTCAAGATGAACCATTCTACCTTGTTTCAGCCATAGGAGATCCAGCACACTTCTCTTCGAGATTGTACCCAAGAAGTTTCTTCAAATTCACAAACTTAGTTCCAAAAGATAGATATTCCCACCCGCTCATCTTCTCTTTTCTGAAGACCAGACTATACGTAACCTACGAGGACTCTCCGACTGTATTGATCTATGATATTAACCAAGATTGCGCTCTACATTTTCGCTCTGAGATTAACCTTTCGCTAACAAACGAGATAGCAGGTAAATCGAGATCACGGATTATTTTTTGGCATGTCGGGAAATTCGTTTTCTTTCTCCGAATTGTGGAGAGTTTTGACCATCCAATTCAGTTGCAAGTCCGCCAAGTATCAGACGAAAATGAGCTGTCGCAATTTGATTCGAAAACCAGTAAAGATGCAAAGACGATCGAAAGCCTAGTAAAGGACTTCTGCATACTGGATAACGAGAACGGAGGCCTGCCAAGCAAAATTGTAGATTATCAAGGTATTCAGGAGTTAGCCTTCTTGTCGAATCGTTTTCCATTGGATTGGGAAAAAATTACCACCGCGATACGTTCCTTGAAGGTCAGAGGAGTCTGGGGGTCCCGGGGAAACTCTGGAGACTTCCTCTCACATGCCTATGTCGGCAAATGGATGATAGTTGACAGTAGAAAAATGATAAGTGGCGACCTAGTCAATACCGCAGAGATCATTGATCTAGACGCGATTGACAAGCATCTGACTCTTAGTGATGTCTTTTCATCACCATCAGACGGATCTTTTCTCAAACATCCTGAGTCCACATATTGGCCTCCAACTGGGATACTGATCTCAAAATCAGTGACATTACTTTCAGGTTGGCATTTTGTAAGAATTCTCCCAAACGAAAAGATTGGCCTTTTAGGATCTGGTAGTATTTCTCTGGAACCCGAGTCAGCCTGGGGAATCTCAACGGATATGTGTCGACTATACCAAGGTATACCAGATTTCTGTTATGGAATCGATATGAATCATGAAACAACCTCGAATCACGTAAAATTTTATGAATCGCCGATTCTTGTCAGATTGGCTAAAGCAAAAATGAGTGCTGAGTTACTAGCATACTACAATAATTTCAAGGACACGTATTTCTACCGAGAAAGAGGGTACGGGGTTGTACAAAGGGCAGTGGTTTCGACAAATGATCTTGATTTTGTAAAGAAAGTATACGATCCGGTCTTTGGTGACGTAAGTGCACACCTTCCAAACAACATAAATGAAGTTAATGATTTTTACAATCCTGTTACAGATTGTATAAAAAATAGAAACATTCCGATGCTTGCCTATTTCTT
>DAIDJJ010000136.1:0-7050 GCA_027451385.1 Spirochaetales bacterium
ATAAAGCTGGGCTTTCCTGCGGTGGCTGAGCCTTTTCCTGGACGAAAGTGGGAAGAAGTTTTCCCGGGAATGGCCAAGCCAAATGTTGTGACCCTGTGGTATGTGATTGAGCATTTTCCCAACTTGAAAGAAGTCCTTGAGTCGCTCGCAGAAGTTTTGCCGCTTGGGGGGCACTTAGCTTTGGGAACCCCGAATGGTAAGGGAATCAGCCGTCTATTTTCTTCCCAGAAGTTTTGGAAGATCAGTCCTGAGGACCACTTTACTATTTGGAATCCCCAAAACTCACGGCAGATTCTTCGTAAGTTTGGTTTTCGCGTGGACGGAATACGTATTACTGGGCATCATCCCGAGCGTTTTCCCGGGATTAGACAAACCGGTTCTCGGCAAAACGGTTTTTTTTTTAGAATCATCAAACTTCTGGACCGTTGGTTGGGCTGGGGGGATACCTTTGAAATCTATGCTACCAAAATGAGAACAGTTGAGAGGAACCCGTTGTGAGAAAGCGTCAGTTGGCCGTGATTGGCGGGGGGCTTATGCAGCTCCCTGTACTCCGTATTGCCAGAAAAATGGGAATCGAGACGCTTTGTTTAGATGGAAATCCCGAAGCCCCAGGAAAAAAAGAAGCTGATCATTTTGTGGCTGCGGATATTCAAGACCAAAAGAAATGTCTTGAGGCGGCTAGGCAACATCAAGCTGTTTGGGGCTTGGATGGTGTTTTGACTGTAGGCACAGATTTTTCTACGACAGCAGCGTGGATCGCTCAAGAACTAAAATTGCCCGGACATACGTACGAAGCTACACTCAAAGCCAAAGATAAAGAGTTAATGCGTCAAGCCTTACAAAAGGCCGGGTTACCCTCACCTTACTTTCAAGTTTTTTCTGCCAACGACCTTCCATCCACATTACCCTTTGGTCGTCCTTGTGTGGTGAAACCGGTGGATAACATGGGGGCACGCGGGGTTCGCTTAGTGAGAACAGATGCTGAGTGGCTTCAAGCCGCCTCAGAGGCCTTGGGTTTTAGTCCAACAGGCCGAATCGTCGCGGAAGATTATATCGAGGGACCCGAGTATAGCCTCGATGCACTGATTCAAAGGGGGGAGTTTTATCCCATGGGTATTGCTGACCGGGAAATTCATTTTCCTCCCTATTTTGTTGAGCTCGGCCATACTTTTCCCTGTCAAGCAGACCCAGCTCGAATCAAGGCACTTTGGGAACTTCTGGAAGCTGCGGCTCGGGCTTTAGGATTGACAGAAGGGGCTGTTAAGGGGGACCTAAAATGGTCTTCGAAAGGTCCCATGATCGGTGAAATTGCCGCTCGGTTGTCAGGGGGCTTTATGTCTGGGTGGACGTATCCACTTTCTAGCGGTCGCTCAGCCATTGACGCGGCGATTCGCATTGCCTTAGGGGAAAAGGCTGCACCCGCCCAAGAAAATGTTTTAAAACCCGTGGTCGAAAGAGCCTTTTTTACCATTCCCGGCCAACTTCGAGCTGTGAAGAATCTTGACCAAGCTCGTGAATTAGACGGTGTGAAAGAATTATTTTGGTTGGCAACTCCAGGAAAAGAAACTAGGTGGCCTCGAAACAATGTCGAAAAATTAGGAAATGTTATTGTTAGCACGACTCAAGACAAAATTGCAGCGCTTGTAAAAACTGTACGCCTGCTGGTGAAAGTTGAACTCGTGAGCCCCCATCCCAGAACAGAGTCTTTTTTTCAGTCCCCCCAGGCGAATTGGTGGTTCCCAGAAGCTAAACCTTGGTTTGATTCCCGAACGCAACTTCCTAACTTCTCTTCTGGTTTTGGTCATCAATGGCTGGATGCTTACGGCATAACGGTAAAGGAATGGTTGGATCAATACCTTCAGCATAATCCCCAGGGCTTGGCAGACTTGCCCTCCGAAGCTTGGCAATATTTCTTTCAAGGCGGGTTGACCGGTTTACAGTACTGGAGAGAACGTTCTGGGGGTATTAAGCCGTGAAATGGTTCGCCATGGCTCTTGTGCTTACCTTTTGGGGGTTAACAGGAGCCTTTGGTCAATCGTTAATTGAGCTAGCTCAAAGTACAGCTTCACACGTATGGGTTGACCCGGACCGACAAGTTATCCTTTTGGCGAATTCCCGAGCTAGCGTAAGTTTTGACCCCTCAGCTAGGTTAGCTGTATCAGGGGATAAAATTTTTGAATTAGCGTCCGTCACCCAAAACTCCCAAGGGGTCTTTCTTCAAGAACGTGATTTTCAACAGTTAAAAGCGTGGTTAGAGGAAGAAAAGCCAGCATCCAGCGGGTTTAAAGTCCCCCTCGAAACCAGTCATCCTGACTTAAAAGTGATCGTTCTAGACCCTGGCCATGGGGGAAAGGATCCTGGTTGCATGGCTACACATACTATAGATGGAAAAAGGGTCACCCTAGAAGAGAAAAACCTCACTCTGGCGGTCGTGCTTGACCTAGCAAAACTTTTAAGACAACGTTATCCCGATAAAAAAATTGTTTTAACAAGAACTGGTGATACCTACCCCACACTTGCTGAGAGAGTGAAAATTGCGAATTCCCAAAAACTAGGAAAAAATGAGGGAATTTTGTATTTATCAGTGCATTTCAATGCCTCCATCAATCAAAATGCGCGAGGTCAAGAGTATTGGTATGTGCCCCCGGATTACCAACGGGATGTTTTATCGGTGAGAGCTGCAGATAAAATGCCAGAGGCCGCTGTACCAGTCATGAACGCCTGGTTGGATAGTGAATACAAACAGGAAAGTTACGATCTTGCTCACGATCTTTCGGTTTCAGTGTCTCAAATGTTGGGTAAAAAGGAACCAGAAAGAGGGGTCAAGGAGAATCCTTGGTATGTCGTACGGCACACTCGGATGCCGGCGGTTTTGGCAGAGATGGGTTTTTTGACGAACCCAGAAGAAGCTACCCTGCTTGAAAATCCTGCGTACTTGAAGAAACTGGCCCACGGTCTCTATAATGGCATTCAAGTGTTTATTCAGAACTTTGAGGAAGGCCCATGACCCGTTCACGACTGCAGTTGATCGTTCTTTTATCGCTAGGAGGAGTATTTCTCCTGTCCTTAGCCTTAGAGCTTTTTCTTCCCCACCGACAAGCCCGAGTTGAACTTCAATTTCCCTACGAAATCGAACGAGGTTTAGGTTGGGAAGTAAGAACAATCCCTTTTTCGTGGAGTACCGAAAAAAATGTTGAAGAAACGGTCAAGGAAATCCTCTTGGGTCCTGCCTTTCCAGATCGATTAAGGCTGTTTTCAAGAGATGCCGCACTTCGGGATATATATTTTCAAGGCTCTACTATCATTGTGGATCTTGCTCTCACTACCCTTCGACCTGACGGTGATGTGGAAACTCCCCCCCTGCAGGCCTTGAAGATAATGAGTCAGGATATCCTTTTTAACTTCCCCTGGTATAAAAAAGTCGAGTTTGCGATACAAGGAACGCCCGTTTTAGACAAAATTCGTTGACAAACGATACGGCGTTCATATAATGAAATTCAGAATCCAAGGTTAATAAGGAGCACTGGATGAAAAGGTTCTTCACGATACTTGGGGCGGCCCTAATCTTGGGTAACGGAGCCGCGTTTGCCGAAGAAAGCACCCTCATTGATTTTTCCCAACTGATTGGCGATGCAAACACTGGTCTTCACGCGCCAACCACCATCGACTATAGCCGTCAAGCGGGGACTTCCTACAGCGCTGCCGATAAAGCGAAGATGAAAATCTCCTTGGCAATTCCAAGCTGGGAAGTGAAGCTCACCTCGTCAGCTCGTACGATCGAGAATAATTCTGAATCGTATGTTGCCCCGGCTCCAGTTAGTGCCAATGCTAGCAAGTATGCTGGAGAGACGGTACTTGGTGTTCGCGTGCATTTTCCGAGTTATGCAATTAATTCGTATGCCGACATTGTACCTCCGTTTGACATCCCGGCCTATGCAACCCTGAAAGGTAATCAAGAAAAACCGGGTGCACAGTTTGACGGGTATGGAATTCTGAAGAATGTGGGCGTCATTAAAGCTATTCAGGTTAATGTTCTTGGCCGCAACTATCCCGAGGGATTGTCGTTGCTTCTTGAGAATCAGAATGGTGATACTCAAGATATCTTTATTGGATATTTGAATTTCGATGGTTGGAAGTCTCTTCAGTGGGATAACCCTGATTATCAATCACAGGTTCGTAATCGCGACCTGACCATTAGTCCCTTATATCCCCATGATGAGCCTTTCATTAAGCTAAAGGCCATTAGGATTCATCGTGATGCAACTGATGAAGGTGGTGACATGGTTTGTTATATCAAGGATATCAAAGTCATTTACGACTTGGCTAACCTGAATAGCAATACCGATATCAATGACGAAGCTGTATGGGGTATCCTACAGCAACGCGAACAAGCTGCTCGTAATTTTGAGTTGTCTCGTTTAGGGAATGAGTTGGTTCTGCGTTCTTTGGAACAGAAGAAAATGGCTACAGAGACGAATTTTGATCAGCCCTCGAACAGTGCTTCGAGTTCATCAAGTTCATCTGCAACTACATCATCTTCCGCTACGGGAACAACTTCAGCGACAGGGACAGCAACTGCAACTGGTACAGCACCTGCTAAGAAGTAAGACTCTTAACTTTGCTTTGTAAGTGAAATGAAAAAGCCGCCTTTGGGCGGCTTTTTTTATTGAAAGAAAATCTTAGTCGTCATCTCGCTCGTGATGTTCTTGAGCATGAATGTAATGGTCGCGATCATGCTCTCTTCCCCAGCTGTGGGGCCATAAAACAACACAACTCGAGAGTAAAGACAATAGAACAAGAAAAACACTTGCTTTAGCCAGCCGAAGTAAATATTGGGGTTTCATCCAGGTCTCTCCTTGGGTTGAATTTAACACTTTGCGGGGTATCTTTCCTATTTGGTCTGGACTACTTTTCTAATATTTTAGTTTTCAGGTAAACTTACCCAATCCTGAGGTGGGAGGTGGGTTGTGCAGGGACGTGTTTGGTTAGCAGGTAGTGGACCAGGTGATCCTGGCTTAGTGACGCTGAAATTGGCAGAAATTTTAAAAATTGCTGATGTTGTCGTCTACGATCGCCTGGTCTCTTCCGAGATTTTGGAGATGTCTCATGCCAAAGCTCAACGTATTTTTGTAGGGAAACGAACAGATTCTCATGAGAAATCACAGCAAGAAATTAATGAAATCCTTGTACAAGAAGCTCTCAAAGGCCACCAAGTTCTTCGTCTAAAAGGTGGGGATCCTTTTGTCTTTGGGCGTGGTGCTGAAGAACTCGCTGAACTTTTAGCCGCTGGAATACCGTGTGAAGTGATTCCTGGTATTACCTCCGCCATTGCCGTTCCCGAATTTGCAGGTATACCAGTTACATTTCGTCAAATGAGTCGTTCCTTTCATGTGTTTACCGGTCATACCGCAGAACTGGGAGTCCCTGATTTTGATTTTGAAGCCATGGTTCGCATTGGCGGAACTTTGATCTTTCTTATGGCAACACAGAATTCTTTAAAAATTTGTGAAGGTTTGATTCAGGCAGGAATGAAACCGGAAACACCTTCTGCCGTTTTAAGATCATTTTTGCCTGGAGAGGACTTGAAATGTATTTCTACAGTAAAAGACTTACCTTCGATGATTGAGAAAGAGAAAATTTCTGCGCCTGCAGTCCTTGTGATCGGTGAGGTAGTCAGATTAAGTTCCCAATTATCTTGGAGAACTTAATTTACATCTTTACATAATTGTTCATAAAATCATATTCTTTTTTTAGAAAAAACTCAAAAAGGAGGGTGTAAGATTGTTTCCCATTCATTTGAATATTCCGCAATTAGGCATCTTTATTCCGTATTATGAAGGGTTGTATTATCTCATTTCATTTTTGGTAGCTTATCTTTATGCAGTTCGAAGATTTAAAAAGTATAATCTTAGCGTCGAATCACTTCAGAATGCTTTTGTGTGGATTATCATTGGGGCTGTACTCTTAGCGCGAACATTTCATTTTGTCTTTTGGGACTTAAAAACTTTAACAGCTGATCCTGCAATATTTTTACAATTTTGGGGTGGTGGCTACAGCATTACGGGTGGTTTACTAGGTGGTTTTCTTGGCGGGTGGGGCTATTATCTTTGGAAAAAAGAAAATTTTTGGAAAACCTTTGCTGTAGCTTCTCCTGCTGTTTTTTTAGGACAAGCCGTAGGACGTGTGGGTTGCTTTCTGAATGGAGATGCCTGGGGTATTCCTACCAATTTACCCTGGGGCGTTCGCGAACCCAAATTTGGTCATGATTTGTTTGGTCTTCAGCTCAATACGCAGTATCCTAGTCCAGCTTGGACTTGGTCGGTTAGTCAAGGATTCACAAATCCCCATAGCCTAGTGACAGTCCCCTTGCACCCAACGCAATTGTATGAAACTTTAGGTGACTTGGGTCTTATGGTAATTGCGATCTTTTTAGTCAGGGCCATTGCTAAACACGGTAAAAATTGGTATCGAGTGGCCTTGTTTCATTTAGGTGGCTATTCTTTGTTACGTTTTTCACTAGAGTTCCTTCATGGTGACCGAGACGTAACTGTCTGGGGTGATATGACTTCTCTTCAGATAAACCTTTTGATCTTTGGACTTATTTGTATGAGTTTCTTTTTCTTGACCAGACCAAAGGCGAAAACACTTCCATCTTCATAAAGATATCGAGGTTAAGTTTTCCTAGCTGGTAGACCGAAACTAAAGTCATGGTGTTCCGAAAGTTTTTTCTCTCGGTCATGACTTTGGTCTTGGTCTGTACTTCACTTTTTGGTGATTCCCAGTATGTCGTGACTGCAAAGGACACCTCAGAATCCATAGTACAAAAAACCGGTGTTCCATGGCTTTTTTTAGAAAAAAATAACCCAGGCTTGAATTCTACGTCACTATCGATAGGGGACAAGATCTTAGTACCTGACAGTTGCCGTGTCTTGGCGGGAGAGACCTTTTATTCCTTAGGTCGAAAGTGGAAAATTTCGCCAAACTTTTTGATGCAATGGAACAATATTTCTTCTCTTCAGCAATTAGTAGCTGGTACTGTCCTATATATTC
>DAIDJJ010000137.1:0-6981 GCA_027451385.1 Spirochaetales bacterium
CGGCACCAGGCTTGCCCCGCCTCAACAGTTTCCACCAGCCCTAACAGTCGCCTGTCTTGAAGTCCATTCCGATGGGGCTGTCCCCTCAGCTGGCCGTCAGCATCAGATTTTCGATCAGATTGAAAATAAAAACCGGTGGTGTATTCCCGGCGGCTGAGGAGGTCAAGTTCTGCCAAAACGGAATCGTCAGGGGGGAGCCCTGAAACAGCACGGTCCAAGGCATGGCGGTAGACACGGCTGACAGCGGCGGCATACCAGGCGCTTTTCATCCGCCCTTCCACTTTAAACGACGTGACCCCCGCGTCCAGCATTTCTTTGAGGTGACGAGCCATGTTCAGGTCACGCGAGCTGAGGATCGAAGTCCCGTAGTCCTCTTGCTCTATCGGAAAATATTCTCCCGGCCGGGATTGTTCGGTTAAGGCAAACTCCCAACGGCACACCTGAGAACAATCCCCCCGATTGGCATCGCGGGCATGGCCAGCTGCCGAATGCTCGGTAGCAAAATAGTTAGATAACAAACAACGGCCTGAATAGCTAATGCACATGGCGCCATGAACAAAGGCTTCAAGTTCTAAGCTGACCGAGTCCCGAAGGGCGCGGATCGCGTCTAAAGAAAGCTCACGGGCCAGGACAAGCCGCTGAACGCCCAGCCGTTCATAAAAGCGGGCTGTCCACGAATTGGTAACATTGGCTTGAGTGCTGACATGAACCGGCCAGTCTGGGTAATTTGTTCTTACCCAATCCAGAACGCCTAAGTCCGCCACGATCACCCCATCGAAGGGTAACGAACCAGCTTCACGCATAAATTCTTGTAGAGTAGGTAAATCTTCATCATGGGCCACCAAATTCGCCGCAAGGTAGACGCGCTTTCCTCGTTGGTGGGCCCAAGTCAGGCCCTCAGAAAAATCTTCTAGGCTGAATTGGTCGGCTCGAGCTCGAAGTGAAAACCTTGGGGCACCAACGTAGGCTGCGTCAGCCCCATAGGCAAAAGCGTACTTGAGTTTTTCTAAGTTGCCTGCGGGGGACAACAGTTCGGGGGACATTAAACGAGAGGGTTTCACCCCTCTACCGTATGCGGACACTGTTTTTACGTCAAGGTATAAAAAAAGCCCCCAAAGGGGGCTTTAAGATCGACGATTAGAACTTTAAGCTATCAATAAAAGCTTAAAGGGTGCGGGCGGCTTCTTCGTTGAACATAATGGCCTTTTCGGTCTCCATGTCAAAGAAGTGAGCCTTTTCGAGGTTGGGAACAAAGTGAGCGACATCACCAACGTGGAACTGGAAGTTGGGGTCAACGGTCGCCACCATTTGATGGTTTTGTGTCCCGACATAGAGGTGAATTTCGGCTCCCAGGGGTTCGACAACTTCAATGTTGGTGCTCATGTCATTCTTGGAACCAGCTTGGGGCTGGTACATGAGGTTCTCGGGGCGAATACCGAAAAGAACTTGCTTACCAACATAAGGGCGAAGACCCTGTTCTTGGGCTCCTTCAACGGTTAAGCTGAATGAACCTTCTTCTAAGGTTACTTTGCCGTTCTTGTCGACCACGTTGACGGTGAGGATGTTCATGGGAGGAGACCCGATGAAACCGGCAACAAAGCGATTGACGGGGTGGTTGTACAGACCCAGAGGGGTACCAATTTGCTGAATCAGACCGTCTTTGAGCACGACAATCTTGTCGCCCATGGTCATAGCCTCGACCTGGTCGTGGGTAACGTAAATCATGGTCGCTTGAAGGCGGGTGTGCAGAGCGGAAATTTCAGCGCGCATCTGAACACGGAGCTTGGCATCCAGGTTGGACAACGGTTCGTCAAACAAGAAGACTTTAGGTTTACGGACAATGGCGCGGCCTACCGCAACACGCTGACGCTGACCACCGGACAAAGCCTTGGGTTTGCGGTCCAATAAGGCTTCAATATCCAGGATCTGAGCCGCTTCTTTGACGCGGTTTTGGATTTCTTGTTGAGGGTACTTGCGTATGCGAAGACCAAAGGCCATGTTTTCAAACACGGTCATGTGAGGGTACAAGGCGTAGTTCTGGAATACCATGGCAATGTCGCGATCTTTCGGAGCTAGGTCATTGACGACCTTGCCGTCTATGTATAGCTCACCGCCGGAAATATCTTCCAGACCTGCAATCATACGCAGAGTGGTGGTTTTGCCGCAGCCAGACGGTCCGACAAAGACGCAGAATTCTTTGTCGTTAATGTGAATATTCACACTGTCGACAGCTTTGACATCACCTTCATAAAGCTTGGTAATGTTCTTTAGAACGACTTCAGCCATTCGAGGCCTCCATTGAGGTTAGTTTAGAGTTTCATTTTGGGGGCAAACCAGCAATCTGTCAACGCCCAAGGCGCAATGGTCAGACACCGGAAATCTCGTGGAGGCTATTGAGGCGCTGACTCGCGGTACCAGCGCTCCACTTCATCACTGAGCTGTGCTTTTTGCTCGCCTAAGAGCTGTTGATTGAGCCACGGCGTTAGGACTTTCTTTTTGAGTTCATTCCACTCAAGGGGACGTACCGGAGGGAAGGTAATTAACGCCGGGGGAGGAACGCGTCCTGTCAACTCGGGGTAAGCCTGGGGTAGAATATCTTCGTTCACCTTGACTAAAGAATCTAGACCAGTCGCTATACCAAAGCCTCTGGTGTCTTGAGTATGGGTCTCGGCGACAAGCTCTTTTTGGGTTTTTTCTTGAAAATACCAGGTCAAAAAGGCTTGTGCGGCCGCTCGGGTCACCGCACTAGAGGGGATTCCCGCCCAAACGATATCATCCAGGGCCGGAATGCCGTGTCCATTGTCCGGGTAGCGAAACTCCAACCCCTGCCGTTCGTAGGTAGGTAAACTCAAAAAGCTTTTGAGACTAGACGCTGTAAATAATTCACGGCCTTCTTGAAGCATTTGCAAGGGGTTGCTTTCTTGGTACTTTCGCGTAAAATCTTTTTCTTGGGCAGGGTCTAACCCTTGAATCCAAGTTTGCAAGTTATGTACCCCCGCACTGAGCCGCTCTTGATCCCAGGCTAGGCGATTACGAAAGTCTTCACCAAAGGACACCCCTTCGGCTTCCAGAGCAGAAAGGGCAAAGCTTTCCCAACGCGGCGAAAAGGCAAACCGGTTGAAACCAGGGGGGGCCGAAGTGTTAAAAGACTTACTGTCGTGTTGAACGGCTGAAAACGAGAGGATCAAGCCGTCTGGATTCTCTAAAGCTCCCCGGCGAAAAACCAAGATAGGGAGGTCAAAACTTAAAGGAATTAAGAGCGGCGTATCCCCATCAGAGCCAGAAGCCAAGAGGGAGGGATAAAATTGCGCTTTGGTGATTCCCCCCCGTTCAAAGAGAAAGGACATGGACGTCAGGGTACTTCTGACTTCTTTGCTGTTGAGTCCGCTGGCAATAACGAGGTCTGCCTTCGGCCCCGTCGCCAGCAACTGACGGGCTGGGTGAGCTTGATACTCTACCAGGATTTGCCATTGTTTTTGTTCACCGTTAAATTTTTCGACATAGCCAGCAACCTCGGGGACGTTTGTCCATAAGGTCGAAACATGGGTCGAAGCTTGGCAGGAGGTGGCCAAAATCAGGACAGTCCCTCCCAAGAGCCATAGCCCGGGGTGTTTCATACTGAAAACAACCGAGAGGCCACAGCAAAAATAGTGGTATATAACTCGGTCAAATCCCGATTGTCGACGGAAGAATACGCGATACGAAGGTACTTGCCTTGCAAGGCGATAGTGCCAATCCCTTCGGTGCGCAACAATTCTTTTCGTAAAACTTCCGCATCGCCTTTAACCAGTTCAAAGGTCATAAAGTACCCCGAGTTGAAGGGAAGGGGCCGTAAAACCTGGGGAGCCTTCTCGACCAACGAACGAACCGAGCGGTAGCGTTCTTCTAAGACTTTTGCAAACTTATCCTTGATACCGTGGTAAACCAAGCTGGAAAGCTCCTTATAGAGGAGGGTTTGGCCTACTCGGCTAGAATTTGACATCACCGTACGGATGGTTCCAAGAATCTTTTGATCGATGGCGGCAAAGTGTTCCGCAGTTAAGCCTTTGGCGGCCAGGGTCAAAAAGGCTACCCGAAAGCCCCAAACGTAATCCTCTTTGGTGGCTCCGTCCAGCTTTACGGCAAGGAGATTTTCATGGGCGTTGTACAGAAGATTAAATAACGAGTGCTTGAAAACATCCTTTTCATAAAAAAGGCCAAAGTAAGCATCGTCAAAAAACACCACGAGGTTCAGACCTTCGGCGGCAAGTGCTGTCAGCTGTTTGGCGAGTTCTTGAGCTTCGGTGGCGGTAGGCGTGTAACCGGTGGGGTTATGAGGAAAATTTAAAACCAGGACAGCCTTATTGTTACGGGCTTGAGAACGTAAGGTTTCAACTATCCCGGGAATATTCAGGGTGTTCTCGGGGGTGAAGAGCGAAAAGGTCTTACAATGGGCTTGAGCTCGGGTTTCAAAAATCAGCGGATAATTATCCCAGCAGAGATCCGAGTAAACGACGCAGTCGTCTTCTTCGATAAAAAGGTCTGCTGCCAGCGAAATTCCTGCCGTGATTCCGGGAACTACGGCGGGGAGGGAGATTTGATCGTCTTTGACGAAGGGGTTTTTGGCTAAAAGAGAGGTTTTCCACAGGGTTCGCAGGCGGGCGTCCCCTCCGGTAGGGGCATAATCCGTGGCTTCGGAAGGGGAAAGCCGGGGGAGGTTGTCTTGAATCGTCGGCAAAATCATGGGTTCACCGTCGGTCATCGCGATTCCCACGGTGGCATTGAAGGTGGTTGCGGATTTTTTGGCTTCTGCCGATTGGGCGACAATACCGCGCGGAAAGTAAATGCGCCGGCCGAACTTGGTCAGCGTACGGCCTACTACGGTAGGCGCGAGAAGGGCATTAAGTTCTTCTGCGAGGGGATGCATGTTTTTTTCCTAACAGTTTCCCCCTACCTTGTCAATTGACAGCCAGGTACTCCTTAGCGGATGATAGTAGAAGAGCATATGGCCAAAGCTGAATCGCAAAAGTCTAACCCTAAATCCGATCAACCCCTTGGCTGGTTAGATCGCGTCCTCTCTCTCTTGGGCATGGAGCCTGACCCTGAACGGGAAAAGAAGGCTCTATTAAAAGATTTGAAGAATCAGCTAAAAAAATCGCACGGTAAGTTTGTTAAAATGCCCGATCAGGTGGATGTGGGCTTAGCCAAGTTTTTTTACGAGGCCTATGCGGTAGTCGGTTCTGCCCAGTCTCTTTTGCAGAATGCTTCGACGTCGCAAGCCTTAAAAATGATCTTCATCGAACAGGTTTTAACGGCCAGTCAAAAAACTCTGCAAGAGGAACTCAGTGAGGCGGGCATTCGCGAGCTGGCCAAAACCCTGCCCCATGAACAGTTGATCGACCGGGTACGAACTAGCTTAGTGGATTATACGGCTACCCTGGAAATTGAAACTCAGAAAAAAATCGATACACAATACAACCTTTTTTTGACCTTCGTTGACCTCATCAACTTCAACTACTACTTCTTGCTTAAGAAATTTGACTCGATGCTACCGGAACGCGATTTTGGTTACCTCCCTCGTTTTGAACCCATCAATGGCGAGTATGTCGTCGAAGACCTCAAAGACTTCTTAACCGTTAGCGGCCCTGTTTCCGCTTCAGCCGATTGGGATGGCCTGTTTGACGTTTTGAAGGCGTACAAAAACTTAGAAGTCCTTAGCCGCCCAGGTTGGAAGAAATTTTTAAGTTCTCTTGCGGCAATTCGTCGTTCGGGAATCCTCCTTCAACTGATTCAATACATGGGTAAAGATCCTTTTTATCAGCCGAAGGCCGAATTCCCCTCAGAAAGAATTGTTGAAGCGTATTTAACTCAGGTAAAAAATCAGACAGAGTCCGTTTTAACGAAAATTAACGAGGAACGGCGCAACGATAAGCTCAATAGCTTGATTCAGCAGGTCTTCGGAACCACAGGGATAAGCCGGACTAAGAACTATACCGAAAAGGCGAATATTGGGTTTTCGAAAAAGCGAGTTTCTGGGTACATATTTGTCGAGCCTTTGAACTACCTCAAGGCTTTTTTGCTGGATTTTTACAAACGAGATATTCGTGAGTTGACCAATCTGCTTTTGGTTAAAGGCCAATGGATGTCAAACGCCATGGCTCAACCTATGTCCGAATCCTTTCACAGCTTGATGGAAGTCTCGGATAATCTTTCCACTTTTGATGAATCTTTGGCAGAAGATGCCGAGCGAGGGCAAAAACTTAAGGTTCTGTTAACCCGCTCGGACAAAGACCAAAACGCTATGATTTCCCTTAAACAACAGCTGAAGGACATCAATAGTGGGGCTCGAAGCATCATTACCGAAGCGGCCACGCACCTCGTGATCATCGGAAAGCATCTCAAAATGGCCATTGACGACCATGCCAAGGCCAAGCATGAGCTGATTCTCAATTGGAAATCTCTAGAAGCCTCGACAGATCGCAAGCTTCATGACTGGATGACAGATACTTATAAGCTCATCTACAACTTCGTTCAGCTCATGCAGTTCTTTGTTAAAGAGCGTTCTGCTCAGGAGTAGCCAACTCGGTCCGGTGAAAGGTTCGAGTAAGAATCGTTGTTCCTTCAATCCAAGAAAGTTCTAACTGAGGTTTTTGCAGGGCCTCCCAAATCAGCGGGAAGTTCGCGCCTGTAGCTGGAATTCCATTCACCGCAGTGACCTGCGAGCCTAAGGCAGGTCGCTGGCTAAAACTGGGAACAACTTCCGAGACGATGACCGTCCACCCCCCTTCGATGAGGTAGAGTCCTAAGCCAAAGCCGTACGAGCCATTTTTTGCGGCTTGCCACTCGGGGGGTGCTGTGACCCAAAACTCAGGACCCTGAGTGGGCGTTTTGCCAAAAAAGCCGCACCAGTCGGTACCCCGAAAAAAGCTAAAACCCAAACGCCCCGCAAAGTCACTGTTTTGCTCGTCCATAACGGGGAGTGTCGACCAGCTTAACCCGCCT
>DAIDJJ010000138.1:0-6977 GCA_027451385.1 Spirochaetales bacterium
TCCAAAGAGCTCAGCTTATCAAGAATGTCGAGAATGCTGCGGTTCAAAAGGTCATCTTGACCTTTATCTTCGTTCAAATGCTTTCCGAGGCTGTTGAGGTCCGCGACCGAGGGCGGATAAATCTTGTAGCCATCGAGAGGAGAGTTGTAGGTGGCTTGAAAGACACCCAGGATAATCCCCAACGTCTTGGAATAAACCTCACCTTTACGGTATTTCGCCAAAATACTGAAACAGGTCGCTACAATAAAGTAATTCGGCTGAATGGAACTCATGAACAAAAATGGGTCACGTGTCCCCAAAAGGGCGTCAATGACATGATGATTGCGTACGGTTAAGACTTTCAGGAATACGGGGTAATTCCCATTGTTAATACCTGTAAAATTCAAATAACTTGCATAAGTGATGGCAGATTCAACGGCTTCAACCGTTCGAGTCCCCATGATGCCTTTGAGCATACCATACTCAATGCCCATGACATCTTGTTCGCTCCACTCTTCCTTCTTTTCAAAAAGTTCTTCCATGATGACCCTCTTATCGTTGAATTAGTCTACGAAAACCATGCGCGGGGCGGTTTCCTTGGCGATATAGTCCGACTTGACCAACAGGACCTGAGGAATAATGTCTTCCATCTTCTTACGTTTATCAAAGAAGTAGGTTCGTATATTGTTAGCTTGGCGAGCCATTTGTTCTTTTTCGGGGTCAGTTGAGGTACCGGCAAGGGCACCTAAACGGTCGACGATGTCAAGAATAGTCCGGTTATTGGGCTCTTCTTGACCTGTTTCTTTGTTCAAATGCTTACCAAGGTTGTTGACATCATTAATAGAAACAGCGTATATCTTGTAACCGTCTTTGGGGGAAGCATACGCCGCCTGAAGAATGCCTAGAACAATGGACAATGTGACAGGGTAGATGCCACCAGGGTGCCATTTGGTCAGCAATTTGAAGGCGTTGAAAATCAGGTAGTTGTTGGGCTGAATGGGGCTGAGAAGAAGGAAGGGGTCCTTCTTACCGACCATCGTATCAATGACCCAATGGTTTTCTACTTCCAGCAGTTTCAAAAACAGCGGGTAGGTGTCGTTGTTCAAACCAGAAAGGCTGAGGAACTGAGCGAAGCTGATCGAGCCTTCGACTGCTTCTTCGGTCCTGCTCCCGAACATGTTTTGAACGATGCCGAGCTCAACTTGCATGATGGTCTCTTTGGACCAAATCTTGTCAATGAGCTTTTCACTTTGTTTGTCCATCGTATCCTCCTTCAAGCGGATTTAATATCAGTTTAGGAGGTACTTGGTGATAAGTCAAAAAAAATTGTAAAAATCTTTTACATGTTTCGAAATTAACGGTCTTTTTGTCGAACTTTAGCGAGTTCGGCAAAATCTGGGGTGGGTTGAACGGGTTCGATACCAAATTTTCTGGTCAAGATGGGTTTGGGAATGGCATCATTGAGGGCTTTGGTAGAATCAAAGTAGGCGTACCGAACATTAAAGGCATGTTTGGCTAACAGATTTTTTTGAGGATCTTTTAGCGTTTCACCTAAGTGAGTCAGTCGGTCTAAGATATGAAGGACGAGTTTGTTGAGAGGATGATCTTGAGGGGCATCTTTTATCAAGAATTTCCCCAAAGCATTGATATCCATGATTTCGACAGCGTGCCACTTGTAGCCATCATCGGCGTCAAAATAGGCGTTTTCGATGATTCCTAGAAGTGCCATCAAGGCTTTTTCGTAAAGTTCATCAGGGTGAAAAGAAAACAAATTGGCGAAAGCGGCCTCAATCAGTTCAGTACTGGGTTTAATCGTCGAAAACAACAATTGTGGTTCTCGATTGGCAATAAGGGCATCTATGACCCAAGGGTTATTGGTCTGGATGAGACGAAGAAATAGGGGATAGGTTTCACGATTGATTCCCGACCAATTTAAAAAACGAGCAAAACTGACAGCACTTTCCACTTGAATGGGGTCAGTACAGGCAAAGAGAGCCTCTCGGATGTAGTAAACACCATCTAAAATGATTCGTCGGTCTTCTTGAAAACTCATGTTTGCCCTGACTTCTTTTCGTTTCGATTATCGGAAACCGACGGTTTAATATTGAATATTGTTTCTGGGGGCTTACCTCTTATCGCCGTACATTTGCAGAAAACTTTTTCCAAAAGCGGAATATTCATCCTCATGCGTGGTTGAGGGAGTCTCTGAGGCGGGCTTGAACCAGGTGCGAAAGTACTCGCTCACGTAGAGAATACGATCCTTGAGATTTCGAGAAATCGTTTCAACTTGGTCCTGGGTCGCCCAGCCTTCTAATAAGGACTTGATCCATTCTTTCAGTTGTTCGCTAGAAATCGATTCAAAAGCTTTAAGCCTCGCATCGAAGAGTTCTAGGGGTTGATTTTGAAAATGTTCTGGTCGTAAGAGGGTTAAAAACCGTGTTTTTTCTGTCCTGAACCAACCAAATTTTTCGGGATCTCCCGTAATCTTCATTTTCGCCGTGGTCAAATCCGCTTTGTCAAAATCAATGGCCACTAAAAAATTTTTTCGTTGAGAATTTTGAATGACCAAGTAATTGTTAGGATTGCGATCCTCATCAAAATAGATCCAACGATTGACTAAATCTTGACGAATGTAATCGATATAGGGCTTGTCCAAATAGTTATAGGAGCTAATCTGGACACCTTTGCGGATAACTTTGGTAGCTCGGTAGGGCTTTCCGTCAATGGAAGTGAGGACCAAGGGTGCTGAAAGCGTACCTGTTTGATGATCTAAAAGGTACACCAGCATACAAATGCGGTGATAGAGGGCTTCTTCGGGACAAGTAACGGGCTTGACGATCCAGGGGTGACCCTGTTGATCGGTTGCGGCCTGATAACCTTTCACGATGGCATTAAAAGGAGCTTCGTCGCTTTTTGGTGTCAATTGCAAAGTTAGCTCTTTTAAGTGAGTTAACAATTGTGGCGTAGTGAAATTCAAATAGAAATACTCTACGAGATCTGGATCGTGCAATTCAGCGGCCAGTTGTTCTCGCTCATCCATAGTAGTATACCTCGGGGGTTTTCACTTGGGCCGTTTTTAACACGAGTTCACCATTCTGAAAGGTGAGGTAGGGAGCCTGGCTAGCTGTCCCGGAATAGAGAATGTGATGGTTTTTAACCCCGATGACATTCATCCAACAACCGGTTTTATTCCCATCGTTAATCAGGTTATGACCAACAATAAAATGGGTGAACTCGGGTAAGGAGAGGCATTCTAACATAGCCCGAATATCTCGTTCGCCGTATTCCCGAGAACTAGGGGTACCATGAAACTCATTGATTCGGTTCCAGGTTAGTTGCTGCATCAGGTCTGGCCGGTCACGAACCTCGATAAGCTGTTCTTTAGTACAGCCACCTCGTGGCGGACCTGCGTGGGTTATGACAAAGCCATCTCCAATTATAAAATAGGGAAGGGCCTCAAAAAAATACTCGACGGCTTCGACATACTCTGGAGAACGGGCTTCAAGGAGCTTCAGCCGAAATTCTTTTCCTTGGGCAATGCCAGATTTTACCAGTCTGGCGTCAAAGGTATCGTGATTCCCTCGAATGTACAAAAACTGCTGGGGATACGCGATAATCAACCGGAAAATTTCTTCTAACATCACCAAGGAACTGGTCATATCCTTCATCCGGCCCGTCTGATCGTCATGCACCGCGTCACCTACGACAATGTAGGCGGCTTTTTTGGCGGTCACATCCTCAAGGTTAGATTCGTGGTGAAGGATCTGCTTCAGGTTGTCGAGGTTCGTGTGGAGATCGCCTATGATGATGGGGCGAAGGTTAGAGGGAAATTCTACGAGTCCACCGGGACGGCCATGTGAATCTCGGGGTCTTCCGGGGTAGTTTTCGATAATTTTTGTGGCCTCTTCGACCAGAGCAACGCCCTCTAACGAAGAAACCTCAGCCTTTTGAGATGCCATGAATTTAATGTTAGCTTAGAAAGGTTCAATGTCAAGTTCTCAACAACAGAGAATGTAAATAACGGAGTAGGTTAAATGGAGAATGAAAACTCCCCCCGGCCGCTGTCGGCTGCCTTGATTGGTTTAGGTCGGATAGCCTCCCTCTTGGAGGAAGATTCGAAACGGGAAAAGCCCGCGTCTCATGCGGGGGCCTTAACAGCCGCAGGGGCCAAAATTCTTGCAGGCTGTGATACGAATCCAGAACGTTGTGAAACTTTTTCAAAACGTTGGGGTGTGACAAGTCTTTATACAGAGGCGGAAGAATTACTGGCACATCATCATCCCGATATTCTTGTTGTGGCGACTTATCCCGACACGCATGCCGCCTTACTTAAACTGGCCTTCAGGCACAGGGTCCCTGTGGTAATTTGTGAAAAACCGCTGACAGAAACGTTGTCCGAGGCTCGGCACCTGGAACGGTTAGCAGAAAACTCCTCTTGCAAAGTTCTTGTGAACCATGAACGCCGCTATGCCCGGGATTACCAAAGGGTAAAAGCTCTTATTCAAGGACAAACCTATGGCCGGTTACGTTCCGTGAATGCCAAGCTGTTTATGGGACGAGGCCGGACAGCCGGGGAGGTCTTGGTTTGGGATGGAACCCATCTTCTGGATATTTTACGGTATTTAACAGGGGAGGAAGCCAGCGAGGTTCGGACTCTCGGTGAGGCCGAACGTCCTGGGGAAACTCTATGGGCACTCTTTTCAATGGGGTCAACCCAAGTCGTGGTGGAAGTGGCTACTGACCGTGACCATCTGGTCTTTGAACTGGATTTGTCGTTTGAAAAAGGTCGGGTAAGAGTCGGTAATGGGCTTTACGAAGAATATTCTGGGGGGGAAAGCCCGTATTACGAGAAAATGCGGTCGCTTTTACCTGTTTCAGTAGATCAGGAGGAGCTTTACCCCACGGGGTATTTTCTTCGCATGGCTGAGGATGCCTGTCTTGCCGCGCGGGAACAGCACCACCAACCCCTATCGACTTTGTCTGATGGGGCGGCGGCACTAGAATTGATCGAGACGATTCTGCGCCGTGCGAAGAGTTCCTTGGCGAGGATCGCCCGATATAGTTAAAGTCTTAGTTATCGTCTGAACGATTTTCCTCTAAAGAAAGTACCGGGTTTAAGGTATAAACTTTCCCTGGTGCCAAATCTACGCGTAACCGACTTCTAAAGGCTCCCGTCAGGATTAAGATTTCATGGTGTCCAGGCGAGACTTCGAGGCGAGGATAGCGCTGATCTGTCCATACTGTTTTCCCATCAATACGCCATTCGACTCGTCCTCGAACTTCAAAATTCAATTTCAGAATCGCTGGAGTGGGAATCAGTTCGGCTTGGAGATCGGTATCCCCTTGAATATCCATAGTCCTTTCCCAGCGGCGGTAACCAGAACCCTCGATTCTAAACTCATGCCGACCTGGAGTCAGGCTTAAGTCACGGTCTGCAGGTTGTCCGTCCACGAAGAGTTGGAAGTTTCGGGCATTCGAATTGACATGAACTCGATATTGGGGAGGTGGTGGGGGGGCCAGGTCAAAGATGGCGGACACCGTGGTATTGCCTTGAATGTCAACTTGCTGGTGCCAGTCTGTTTTACCTGGGACTGTGACGCGAATATCATGAAGGCCGCCACTTAGTCTCATCGTAAAATCTGTCGTATTGGTGAGCTGACCATCAATATACACAGCGGCACCTGGAACATTCGAGACGAAGCGGACAACGAAAAGACCACTTGCTCGTGGACCAGGAACAATCACCCCGACTTGGGCAAACGCCGTGGAAGTAAGCAAAGCAAAGAGTATGGCAAATAGACAACGAAAGGACATTTTCATCTCAAATTACCTCAATTGGGGCCCTAAGACACCTTGAATGCTCGATCCCAATACGGTTCTAAAGGGTGTTGAAGTCGACAGAGGTCCTTGGGGAATGACTTTGGAATCAGGCACAAGTTCATAACATACGCCGATGTTGTTTGTAGTTTGATCCCAATAGAGCAACAAATTGACTCGTGCAACGCTTACGCTGGTAGTCGACATGGTTTCGGGTAAGGTATAGGCGTTAATTAGCGTTGCTGTGGGACTAGTTTTGGTTCCGGAGGTTTGAACACAATACACCGTCAAGTCTGGATTATTCGCCGCACTGGCAGAAGAGTTCAATGTTCCGCTTGAGGCATTTAAATACAACTCAGCGGCCCCCATGTAGCGAAAGGAAACTGTATCGTTTCCAAAGCTCGAGTGAAAGGCTGAATATAAGCCATTCAAATCTGATGAGCTGTTCATCGTTAAGGGGTAATTGGCTGTTGAGCCCGTGGGGGCTGTATATGTGGAAGTATTAAAAGGAAGAGTCCTCAGTGTCAAACTGCTGGCCCCTGAAGTATTCGAACTGGTCGAACCGTTGTTATCCAAGTACACCGTTGCGGTCGAAGTCGTTGACCCTGCAGGGAAAACTGGCGACGAATAATACACTTCAGAACGAAGATCGCTTAGCGTATCGGCATAAGGTGTGGTAAAGGCAGGTTCCGTCGACGATTGGTCTGAAGCTGGAAACGAAAGGTAACTGTCAATCGAGGCGGCTTTTTTATTGTAAATTGTTAAAAAGGAAATTCCACCAAGATCGTTGGAGTTTAATTTCATGGCCGGAATAGGGTCCATCACGATATTGTAGCCATTTTGATTGACTCGAACGGGCGGAATAAAATACCCGCTGAGGCTAGAAGTCAGGGTATACGGGGATTTGGTTGAATCCAGCCCTGTAAAACCATAGTACCCTGTCGAGTCCGTTGTTGCCGTGGCCGTGTAGGTAGAGTCACTGATTGAGGTTAAAGTCACAGATACCCCTGCCAAGCCGGTACCCGTGTACGATCTGGCGTCGACAACAGTTCCTGAAATACTGCTGGAAGTAACCGTGTTGGTGATGGTCAGTTGGCAAGAGGTAAGGCCCGCACTCACGAGCAAGGCGAAAACCAGTATACTCATTTTTATGCGAATTTTCACTTTTGAATCTCCTTTTA
>DAIDJJ010000139.1:0-6977 GCA_027451385.1 Spirochaetales bacterium
AAAGTCAAGCTCACCCGTGGGGTTCGAATTATGCGGGACACTTTTTAACTGAAGCTAAGAAATTAGGCTATGCCGTTCCTGATCACTTGTGGACCCAATGGTTGAACTATGAGTCGAATGCCGCCAATTTGTGGACCCGTGAAGCTTCGGCGGCACAATATGTTCCCGATGTGGGACCTGTCGATGCGGCCTTGGAACAAGCCTATCGGTTATTCGTACTTGCCGATGCCGGGCAACCTGAACTGGGGGCTATGAACCGCCTTCGGGAACAAACGGTGAAAGGGGCCGCAGCCTGGTTCCTGGCTGGAGCTTACGCTCTGGCGGGTCAACCTGAAGCTGGCCAAGCTCTGATTCAAGCCGCAGGGACTGCGGTTCCTAACTATCAGGAAACGGGGGGGACGTTTGGGTCACAGGCTCGCGACCAAGCTATCTTGTTGTCGACCTCTACTGTCTTGGGGGACTGGGGAACTGCAGCTGACTTAGAAAAATCTGTAGCGGTGAGTCTAGGAAAAGACCAATGGCAATCGACCCAAACCATTGGCTGGGAAATTTTAGCTCTCGGTCAATTCTTTGATAAACAACCGCAGGACTCGAACCTTTCCTGGAAGGTTGATACGGGTACGGTCTCTACCGGCAAGTCTGCTTTACCGGTTGTCACCCAGAAGTTGGACCCCACTGCCGCGTCGTTGACAGTGACCAATGTCGGTACGGCTCCCTTTACACCAAGGGTTCTGGTGACCGCCGTTCCGTTAATTGGACAAGATTCGGCGATGTCGAACGGAGTTTCGTTAAGTCTCGACTATATGTCCAACGGCAGTGAGGTCGATTTTACCAAGCCTTTACCGTTGGGACAGGATATCCTAATTACCGCGACGGTGACGAATAATACTTCTGCAGAAGTCGATCAAATTGCCCTGGATGAACTCATGCCGACGGGCTGGGAAATTTCCAATGCTCGCTTAACCGGTGGTAAAACGGCTATGTCAAGCTTCGGTAATACTCCTCAGGATAGTTTTTTCTCACCAATACGAAAATCTCGACAGCATCCTTTGTTCGATTACCAAGATATTCGTGATGACCGAATTTTAACCTACTTTAGTCTACGCTCTGGCGAGACAAAAATCTTCCAGTTTTTGGTCAATAACACGTACCAAGGTCAGTTCTACTTACCCTCTGTTCGAGTTCATGCCATGTACGATGCTGGTTTCTCTGCCACTGTTCCAGGCCAGTGGATCTCGATAGCGGCTACAGGTTCGCCTTGAAGCCGATTTTGTGGTTGCCCCCCGCACTAGCCGTGCTAGTGTGGGGGCTTGTGCTGAGTTTGGGTTTGCCGAAGTGGTTTCAAGAGCCGTATTCCACCGTGATGTGGGACCGACACGGACAGTTGGCCGCGGCCAGTTTAGCTGCGGACGGCCAGTGGCGGTTCCCGCCACTTAAAAAAGCCCCGGATAAATTCGCCCGGGCTGTAGTGGCTTTTGAAGATAAGAGATTTTACCATCACTTTGGGTTTGATCCCTTGGCATTGGCCCGTGCCGCTTGGTTAGATGTGAAAGCGGGACACGTGGTGTCGGGGGGCTCAACTCTCACCATGCAAGTCGTACGCTTGGCCCTTAAGGATTCTGAACGAACCTTTGGAAACAAACTTTGGGAAACCTTGTTGGCTATCCGCTTAGAACTGGCCGACACCAAGCCGCAGATTCTGGCCTTATACGCCTCGTACGCTCCGTTTGGCGGGAATATCGTCGGAATCTCGGCGGCTTCCTGGCGGTATTTTGGGCGAGCTCCCCAAGATTTAAGCTGGGCCGAGGCCGCTTTCCTTGCCGTATTGCCCAATGCCCCGTCCTCGATTCACCCTGGATTACGGCAAGCCTCCTTAAAGAAAAAAAGGGATGGATTGTTGCGGCGCTTGTATCACGAAAAGCAAATCGACCGCGAGACCTTGAGGCTTTCGCTGTTGGAACCTTTGCCCAACCAGGTCAGGCCCTTTCCCCATAGTGCGGATGCTTTTGAGCACTTTACTGAAGCCCAGCATGGGGGAACCTCATGGGTTTCATCCCTAGATTTAGATTTGCAACGTGAGGTCGAACGGGTTCAAGGCGAGTATCAAAAAACTTTACTTGCGAATGGGATTGAAAATTCCGCAGTGCTTGTCGCGGATACTCAAACCGGAGAAGTTTTAGCGTATTCTGCCAATTCCCCCCTATCGGGTACCCCTGGGGGGGACAATGATATGATTCAAGCTCCTCGTTCTTCGGGAAGTACGCTTAAACCTTTTTTGTATGCCTCGATGATGGATAGTGGTCAGCTGACGCCAGAGCGTTTGGTTCTAGATATCCCCACCCGTATGGGGAGCTTTGTTCCCTTAGACAATACCCGAACTTACCTGGGGGCTGTTAGCGCGGCAGAGGCCCTGGAGCGTAGCTTGAATATTCCTGCTACGCGGGAATTGCAAGAATACGGCATTTCTCGTTTTTACAGTCAGCTCAAATCGTTGGGATTTACTACGCTCTTTCGTACTGCCGACGACTATGGCTTACCCTTGATTATTGGTGGGGCTGAGGTACGTCTTTGGGAACTCGCTGGGGCCTATGCGGGCTTGGCACGTCGTGCCTTGGGTCACGCTTGGCCTGAGGCCTCACAGGCTAGTGCCTTTTTTCCCCTTTCAGAAGTTCCTCGAGCGCAAGTTGCCCTCAAAAAAGGAACCAGCTCAGAACCCACTTCTGTGGGGGGAGCTTACTTAGCTATACAGGCGATGAAGGAATTGGCTCGACCTGGCACTGAAAATGATTGGAAGAATTTTTCCTCGAGCCGTAAGATTGCTTGGAAAACAGGAACCAGCCAAGGGTACCGGGACGCATGGGCCATTGGCGTCACTCCCGAGTATACCGTCGGCATCTGGATTGGAAACGCCGATGGGGAAGGGCGACCTGACCTGTTAGGGTTTCGAACGGCGGCACCGCTGTTGTTTAGTATTTACAATATTTTGGGTCCCACGTCCTGGTTCTCAGAACCTTGGGGGGCTTTTAAAATCGTTAATCTTTGCCAAGAGTCGGGGTATCTAGCAGGTCCGAATTGTTTGGATACCATTTCAGAAGCTCTACCTAAAGACGCCCCGCTCCCAGCCCTATGCCCGTATCATCTTTTGCTCCATTTGGATGTTTCAGAAACGCATCAGGTGGATAGCAGAAGTTATCCGGTGTCCAAGATCAAGAATGTTCCCTGGTTTGTTTTACCCCCTGCAGTAGAGTACTACTACCGACCGCACCATTTAGAGTATCGACCGCCACCACCATTCTTGCCGGGTTCAGCTGATAGCGATCAAGATTCTCCTTTAGCCTTGGTTTTTCCTGTGGAGGGAGCGCACCTCTATATCCCCATTGAACTGGATGGTACCCCCGGGAAGACGACCTTACAAGCGACACACCGCGACCCTCAGGCGACAATTTTTTGGAGCTTAGACGGGGTTTTTATCGGTTCGACTGTGGGGATTCATCAAATGGATGTGCGGCCTGGGATGGGACGGCATACGCTCGATTTATGGGATTCTGAAGGGCATCATCTGCGCCGGCATTTCTTCGTGCTGAGCCATAAGTAATATTCTCCCCCAGTCAGGGAAGGCGCTGAGAAAAAGCTGCGACAAAAAAGAGTTTTTTCGTTGTAAAAACAAAATTTTATCGCAGAAAATTCGTGATTTTATCGCGAGAAAATGGAATTATTTCGACGTAAATTCGGAATTTTATCGCGATAATTTCGCGAATTCCTAGCGATAATTTTCTCGAAAATTCCGTGTTTGAGAAAAAAAAAGAGGGGGGCTACGTTGTCTTGGGGGGTAAAAAAAATCTTTTATGACGCAGAGTTGATTGGTTAAGAAGAGCAGGTGAGGAACTTGATTGAAGGGTAAGGGAGTTGAGATTTGAAAGGTTTGCCCCCGTCGTAAGGTAAGACAAGGCCCGTTTGGAGGTAAGACACAGAGAAAGGTTAAGAGAAAAAGTATGATAAAAAGCCCCAGGACCATTCCCTGCCTCCTTATTAGATCGTCATCCCCATGAACTGAGAGAAAAGAGGATTCGCTTCAATTTTTTTTGAGAAAATTGGGGGAAGGGGTGAGTGCGATAGTGTGAGGGGTAAAGAGCTTTGCGCCTTCGCCAACAGCACCGGTGGGAAAATTCTCATTGGTGTTACCGATGATGGTAAACGGAAAGAATTGTCCGACCCCAATCGTCCTTTGAGCCAGGTGCAGGACCACGCCAGAAACTGTGATCCTCCCATCTCTGTGGCTGTTGAACTGGTTGATGGGGTTGTAATGGTGGATGTTCAATCCAGCCGAGATAAACCTCATTCCTATCGGGGACTTTTTTATTTAAGAGAAGGGGCTAATGCCCAAAAAATGAGCCGGACACAAATACGGGAGTTCTTTTTCAAGGAAGGACTAATTTATTTTGATACTTGTATTCATCCTGGGTTCAATCCTGATACGGATATTTCCTTCGAGGCCTGGACCCAATTTGTCCGCATGTCCAAGTTTCTTTTAGGTCTTTGAGGATGATGCTCCCACCAATTTTCTTGGTGCGCTTCTGTATCTGAAATCCCACTTGAATACAGAGTACATCATCGGTGCTACCCGGGAAGAACGGTTGGAACTCCCTGAAGAAGCCTTGAGGGAAGCCCTGGTGAATGCGTTGGTTCATAGGGACTACCGAAGTCCTGCGGCCATACAGGTTTCTATTTTCAAGGATCGGGTGGAGATTACCAATCCTGGGGGGGTGGTGGGCGGAATGGAACTCAAGGATTTAGGGACCGGCAGTTCTCCCCGGAACCCACTCCTCTTTGGAACGTTTTTTCGTATGTCTCTGGTAGAACAGGTTGGCTCTGGGTTCAAACGGATCCGAGACGCCCTCCAGGAAGCCGGTCAGCCTGAGCCCCAGGTTAAGGCCAATGAACACTGGTTTTCAGTTACCTTTGTGAGAATTGAACAAGAAAGTAATCAGAAAGGATCCCCAACAGGTTCCCAGGAAACATCAAATCACGGTTAAGGAGTTGGCAGATTATTTATCCATATCCGATAGGGCAATTAAAAAACATTTGTCGAACCTTAAAGATCAAAACTATTTGATTCGAATCGGCGGAAATTTCGGTGGTCACTGGGAGGTACTAAAGTCATGAGGCTTGCAAGAAAAAAATATTCAAAAAATCAGCTCATGAATGTGTAAGCTTATACAAATCTTGCGTTTCAAGATTTAATTGAACAATATCTGCATTGGTGGGTATACCTGGGAATTGATCTCCTGCTTGGTAAATATGACCTGCATAGGTTGTCGTTTCAGTAAAAACATAGATGGCTTGAGTGTTAACAGTACCATTTGTTGAAGTAGTTTGTTGACTAGCTGTTGGTGATTGACACCCCAATATAAGCAATAAAATTAAGATGATAAAAGAAAAATGTTTTTCCATAAAAGCGACGTCCTATTTCTTGCTTTACTATGCGTCTTCCTCGGAAAAAAGTCAACATGAATAGCCCCAGGTGAGGCTTCAGACCCCTGTGTCAACATAGATGTCGCGATTTTGTTGAAGCTTATTCATTAGGCTTTCCTTTTTCTTAAAACAACAGGAGCGCTTCATGCCTAGTGTGATTGGTACCCATGTTTTGTTGTTTCGGGGAAATGATTCCACTTCCCCGATCTGAGAAAAGTCCGGTTTCCGAAGATAAATCAGGAATTAATTTGCATTTCTTTAACATTGGGTTTTATATCTTCCCAAGTTGCATCAGGGTTTATTCTTCGCTCGGCATTCACCATAAAGTCAATAATTTCCCCTTTTTGGGAAGGTCCAATCTTCCCGTCAAGGTAGTCTTTAACTTTATTCATGTCCATACCCTCAGCCTTTGCCTGTTCTATCCATGCTATAGTCCGTTCACCTGTCATCCACTGGTAACCTGCTGCAATAATTGGAATAATGCTACCGAGGGAGAAATCGAGTTTTTTATCGATGCCATCAATAAGCACAGCAAGCCCAGCGGCTTCTTTGTCTTCTTTCGATAGCTTTTTGCTGAACTCAGGGTCAAGTTCGAACTCACGTAATGCGTTCATATACTCATCATGAGTTTCAAAGTCAGTCTTTTTGATACCTTTCTCGCTGGCTTGAAGAGCCCTGTCTCCAATCTCGTCAATTTTTTCGTCTTTATTTTTAATCCCTAAGATGTCTGCTATGGTTTCGACTACGAAAACAACTACTGCTTTGATAACGGGAGCTAATTTTGTTATCACTTGTATGGTATCGGATACCAAGGCTCCGGCAACTGGACCTAAGACAATTGAACAAATAGCACTGATTGCATTGCTAATCCCTGAAACTAAACTATCAAAAAAACCCATAATATTTCTCCTGTATTCACAACTTTAATGTTTGAATAATGAATTTACTATCATCATCTTGTAATAACTCTTTGAAGTCACCTTTTTTAATGCAATTGCAAAATTTTACTGCAACCCCCTTATAATCCGAAATATGTCCGGTATATCGCGAATAATTTTCTTCTAAAAGCTCAGAATTAAGGTTTGAGACAAGTATCAATTGTAGGATTGCTTGCTCGACAAGGTCAGATGTTGGCAAAAAATTTTGCAGTCTATCAAAAGATTCCTTTAAGGAGATGAATTTTTCTGAACTATCTTTACTTAATTCATTAATTCGCATAAAATTTCGTATATCAAACAGAATATTACTTACGTAAAATATTTGATCTATTGTTTCTAGATTTACTTTTTGGGGTAACTCCGGAATAAAAACATGCTGACTATTAAGCCATAGCTCTTTTAAAGAATCCCTAACTAAGGATTCATCTGGGTCAATAGCACTGGTATCAGATTCCATTTCAATTTTAACGTATAAAGGTTTGTTCAAACCCTGAGAAAAAACAATGGCTTCGCCGGTAGCCAAATACGACAAAAAGTTTTTTTGCCCATCATCCAGAGCCATTGATT
>DAIDJJ010000140.1:0-6959 GCA_027451385.1 Spirochaetales bacterium
AGGCAATTTGCTTAGTTTTTTTGCCAGTCGCCGACAACGGCGGGTTGTTGAACTAAAGCTTTGTGGCCACCCGCGTGTTCCATACCCCAATTCAGGTACAGGGCCCCTAAGGAGAGTCCCCCCCCAAAGCCTACCAGAACAATCTTATCACCTTTTTTAAAAAGGTTTTTGGCATGCGCTTCTGCAAGGGTAATGGGAATCGAGGCCCCCGCCGTATTGGCATATTTCTCGATGGTCGTATACGTTTTTTCAAGTGGTATACCTAAATCTTTGAGGCTGTGCCTAATGATATTGATATTCGCCTGATGGACAATCAGCCAGTCAATATCTGAAAGCTCTAGGCCGGCCTCTTGAACAACTTGACGGACACTAAAGGGGCAAGCTTGGGTTGCGAAGTTCCAAACTTCTCGGCCATTCATTTCAAACCGATGCATTTTCTGGGCTAAGGTCTCGGGAGAAGCGGGATGTCGGGAACCCCCGCCTAAATATCTAATGGCTCCGGCTCCTCGGCCGTCATTCTTTAAAAATGTTTTTTGAATACCCAGTTCTCCCGCCTGCTGACCCAGGACAACTGCCCCGGCCCCATCTCCGAAATAAACACAGGTTGTTCGGTCCGTCCAATCGAGAATTCTGGAATAGGTTTCTGCTCCGATGACCACGGCGCGACGATACTGCGGATTCGCCTGCATCATCGAGGAGGCCACCGTCATGGCATAGACAAAACCTGCACAAACGGCAGAAACATCAAAGGCCGCCGAATTGAGGGCACCCAACTTACCTTGAACAATGGCTGCGGTGGCTGGTTGAATCATATCGGGACTGGAAGTCGCCAAAATAATCAAATCGACTTCTTCGGGTTCAACCCCCGCATTGGCTAAAGCTTCTTGGGCGGCTTTTAAGGCTAAGTCAGAGGTAGCTTCGTGTGGGCCTGCGATACGGCGCTCACGGATTCCGACTTTGGTATAAATCCATTCGTCGGAGGTATCCACCATGCCCTCAAGCTCCTTGTTGGTCAGGACCCTGGACGGGAGATAATAACCGGTACCGATGATTCCTATACCCACAAAGGGCCTCCTTGGATGTTCACAGTAAAAGTAAGGAATTTCGTGCCCTTCGCCTAGTCGGAAACGGTCGAAGTCCTTTGAGGGAATACCTTAGTTAGATTTTAAAGCAAAAACTATGCCTAGATTTGGTTTGGGCGAAAGAAAAAGCTTTAAGTTTTTTAGAGTAAAAAAGATAGAGGCTTTTAGGATTTGCCATAGACTTAGTCGAAAGCAGAAAACAGCAGAAAATTCTGTCTGATAAAATAGACAGTCACACGTATTGTTCATGAAAATCTTCATGAAAGGTTATTTCCTTTACTCAGGTCAGATAATTGACGATCTAATTTTTCAGTACGACGAGACGCTTGATCTAAATAGTTTGTGGCAGCTTCGACGCTTTTGCGGGCTTGAGCCAAGTTTTCGGCAAACTTTTCAAACTCGGTTTTCACGGAAGCCAGAAAGTTCCAGACCTCAGCGGATTTTTTGCTGACAGCCAGTGTCTGAAAGCCCATTTGGAGACTATTCAGAAAAGCCGTGAGGGTAGTGGGCCCCGTTAAGACGATTTTGAGCTTTTGCTGGAGTTCCAGAAATAACCCAGGACGGCGTAAAGCCTCAGCAAACAACGACTCGAACGGAAGAAACATTAGGGCAAAGTCGGTGGAATGAGGTGGTTCAAGATATTTTTTGGCAATGTCTTGGGCATGCAATTTGAGACGGTTCTCGAAGGCTTTTCCAGCGGTTTCGGCACCTACTTTATCCCCGGCTTCGCTAGCCTCGATCAAACGGTCAAAATCTTCACGAGGAAACTTGGCGTCAATCGGCAAGAGAAGAGGGCGGTTTTGACCGGGAAGCTTAACGGCAAATTCAACCCGAAGACCCGAACCAGGACGAATTTCACAATTCCGTTCCAGTTGATCAGGGGCTAAATATTCGGTCAAAAGGTTTTCTAAGGCGGCTTCTCCTAGGATCCCACGAGTTTTGACATTACTCAGAATTTTCTTTAGGCCTCCGACATCTTGTGCGAGAGCTTGCATGGCCGCAAGCCCCTTATGCACCTCAGCAACATCTGCACTGAGGCGGTCTTTGAGATCCGTCAAGTTTTTCCAAGTACGATCAGCTTGAGCCGCCTGATCTCGCCGGGTCTGAGTTAAGAAATACACCGTTAATACGGTACCGGCTGCACTCCAGAGAATGGTGACAACAAGGAGTACTTCAACCATGCTTTGTCGGTGTTGCGGGTTGTGGAGTCGTCGATGGGGTCGGTTGTGGCGTGGCCGAGGGAGAAGTCGTTGTGACTACTGGTGTTACCGACAAAGACCTGACCACACGAAAACCAAGGACAGGGTCGTTGTCATACGGGAAACTATTGCTTCTTATAGCTACACCGACGTAATATTCCGGACTTTTCCAGCAACCACCCCGGAGTACCTTTAAGGAACCCTGACTAGGACCGGAGGGGTCTTTCCCCCCGGGGAGCGTCTCGTCATACCAATCCCAGCACCATTCGTAGAGATTCCCACTTAAATCGTAAAGACCTAGGCCGTTAGATTTTTTTTGAGCCACGGGATGAGTCGTTTTGGAGCTATTCTCGACGTACCAGGCCACCTCAGACGCGGTATTACTACCCGCAAAAGTCGTATGATCGGGGTGATTTCCCCCTCGAGCGGCATATTCGTATTCGGCTTCTGTCGGCAGACGGTACCCATTGGACGAGTGATTCCACCGTACCGTGCGGCCTTCGACCTCATAGGCAGGTGTAAGGCCTTCGGATTGGCTGAGTTTATTGCAGAAGGTCACCGCCTCGTACCAACTCACACTGTCTACCGGTAAGTCTTTCCCCAAAAAATGACTCGGATTGTTGCCCATAATTTTTTGATATTCTTCTTGTGTCACTAAGGTTTTCGACATCTCAAAGGAAGACAGCGTGACGGCAATATGACCCATCATGGCCATTTTGCCACCCGTTACGGTAATCATCGAGAGCCCTGTTTCCTGAGTCACTGCCTTCTGTGCTTCTAGTGGTCCGGATAAAAAAATCCCCAGCAGAAAAAGGGCAACTTGGATCGTTTTGATCGGCATGCAGAGCACTCCTTGGTTGAACTCAGCTTGCGGCGGTCAGCATTCGCTTGTCAAGCACTTTGAACAAACTGAACTTGCCAGCCATCCGGGTCAGAAATGTAGAAAAAGCGTATGGCCGGGTTGGGGGCAAAAGGTCCGTGAATTTCTACACCCTGGCTTTGCAGTTCTTTGATGGCAAGGTCGACATCTTTCACCTCAAAACCAAGGCTAAAGTCTTTCGTGACAGGAATCTTCTCTTTACGAGAATCCCAAATGAGTTCTACTTGTGTCTCACCCTGCCCTAAAAAAGCAATTTTCATACCTGGCGGTGTCATGGTTCTTTGCAGGGGAAGCCCCACAATTTTTGTCCAAAAGTCCAAAGAGGCCTCGAAGTTGGATACCGAGAGAGTGGCCCATAAAAATTTCATTTCGTTGCTCCTTCCCAGAGTTTATCCGAATAAGCCTCGTGGGGGAACCGAAAATAAGGCTTCTTCACGCAGTTGATAATGGGTCAAAACTGAGTTGGCCGCGAGGAGTCCAGCAGTTGCTGCGGCTTCCATCAACATGGCTGGACGGGGAAGTTTAACCCAATCTCCTGCGAAGAGCAGTCCCGGAAAAGGCGTGGTGATACCAGGCCTATCCCGATAAAGGCCGGTGTGTAAGGCGGTAAAGTCTTTTTTGACTTGAAGCTCACGATGAAGAAGTTGAGCTTGTGCTAAGAGGGGTAGATAAGAACAGGCCTCAGCCCAAAAGGTTTCGGCTACGTCCTTTTCGTCAAAGCCGTCTGGTAAGGCATACGAGTGAAACTCCAACACATTGCCACCGGTTTTCACAGCCCACTGTTGAGCCGTAGGTTCAAAGCGGTGATAAAACGTCACGGAATCGAGAATCTGTCGGTGTTCGGTAATCACAAAATCACTAAGTTTTTCAGCTCCTGGGTCAACGTTGCGGTCAAGCCAGACTCTGAGGACGGCGTAACCCTGTGACGGTTTAAGACTATTAAGCTTTTGACGAAATTCAATGTGCTCAAGCCAAGGGGATTGAGCCAAGAGAGCTTTGGTCGAAGCCGCGTCACTGGCGACAATGACTTGCTGAAAGGCTTCTTGGTTGACAAGATACGCCCCTCTTGTGGGGTCTTTGAGCGGTTGAAGCTCTGTAATGGCTGTGTTTAAATGAATTTGAACACCGCAACGTTCTAGCTCAGCTCGCAGAGGTGCCAAAAAGACCGTTTCGTAATCACCGGCGGGGTAGTCGTATATCAATCCCCCATCATGGCTAAGAAAGAAAGAGTGAAAGCTCTTCAAAAGTTCCGCTGTGGACATGCGATCAGGGGTTGCAAAAAAAGCCCGAGAAAAGCTGTTAAACATTAATCGCATAGCAGGAGGGAGGCCCAAACTGTTTGACCAGGTTTCATAAGAAACCTCATCGAAGGTCTCAAAGGTCTTTTCGGGATGAAAAGCTAACATAGCGGCTAAGCCCGCGAGTCGGGGATTTTTCAGAATGTCTCCCCAACTGTAGACGCCTGTTTTTCTCATCGACAAGAGGTTCAAAACGGGTGTTTTAGAAACGCCGTCAAAGCGATACTGACGGTTGTTGAGGTCTAAAATTTGATAGTCTTGAATGGGACGAAATGTTTTTCTTAAATCCAGGGTGTCCAGAAAACGGTTTAAATTGTAATAGTGCCGAAAAAAGGCGTGAAATCCGTGTTCAACGTACTGTACTTCGCCGTGAGGAAGTTGGGTAGGCCACGCTCCAATTTTTCCTCCCAAGTAGGAGTTTTTCTCAAACAAGGAGACTTGAAAGCCTCGACGAGCTAAGGTAATCGCTGCCGTTAAACCGGCAAGACCAGCACCAATGACAGCCACTTTGAGGGGCGTGTTGGCATGGAGGGGACGTTGCAGATCTGGTTCGTTCATAGGGTGAACGTAGCCGCCGAGGGCCTTGCGAATGAAATTGGCTGTAAGACTCATCTATTTAAGGTAATCAATATCAGTGGAAGAACCAAAATTTGGTGTTTCAAGCACGATCATTTCAAGCACGAACACTGGAAACAAAGGTAACTATAGCTTCCACTTGAGCCACTAAACTCCATTCGACGTTCACCACCAGAGCCTCGTCGGGTTCTTCGAGAATTTGAAATTGGCTGTCTAAAAGCGCTGGATTCATAAAGTGGGATGGTCTTCCCGCGAGGCGCTGGGCAATGACCTGCTGACTTCCTTTTAAATACACAACTTTTACCGCAGAACTGATCAGCAAACGGTCCCTATAGGTCTGTTTTAGCGCAGAACAGGCCAAGATCATCGACGCTTGACGTTCTTCATAGTTCCGAATCAAGTCAGCTAAAGTCTGGAGCCAACCTTCACGGTCCCTGTCTTGAAGCGGTATTCCTTGACGCATTTTGGCAATATTTTCTGAGGAATGGTAGTCATCGGCATCTTGAAAGACCCAGCCGAGCTGGCGGGCTGCCTCGGCCCCTACGGTGGATTTGCCACAACCTGAGACCCCCATCACCACAAGAATCATCGTGTCCTCAACATTCAGGTTTCCTTAATCGGTAGAGTTGTTCCCCTGCATCTGGAACGACTAAAAGGTCAGGATTGGTTTTGGCTTCGTTTTTCCATTCGTCTAGATCGATGGTTCTCCAATCCCGCCAGCCTAAATTCAAGTCCAGGCACTCCTGTTGGGAAATTTGGGTTGCTAAGGTGACTTGAATCCGTAAGTTTTCTTGACCAGTTGAAGGGTTATACTGACCTGCCCCGCGCAAATGGGTAGAGTGGGCTAAGACTCCCCAGGGATAATTTTTGAACTTATCCCACTGTCCAGTAAAATAGTCTCGACAGTGATAGCCAATTTTGCGGATCAGGTCTCCATGAACCACGCTCAGGTGCTGAATATGGGGCGCGTAAAGAATCACCTCACCACCGTCTTGGATGACAGGTTCTAACTTATACATTCCTTTCGCCCCAACCCAAATTTCATCGTACATCTTGGGTAGGAGGGACAGCACAGTTTTATAGGGACGGTCTACCCAAGTGATGTGAGTTTGTGCCGCAAGGTCAGCCGCTTGATTCCACGCTTGTTCCGGTAATCCTCCAAAGATTCCTGAGACCCCACCTTTTTCTACCACAGAACAAAGGGCTCGCCTGGGCCGGGGAACCAGTGAGGCGGCTTCATCAATGAGCCGACGAACGGGGGTGTCTTTGACGCCAATTAGGGCAAAAGAGGTCACAAGGGCTCCGATCCAATGGGTGACGTCTATGATTTCTTGTCCGGCGATGCCTGGAAAGAGGTATTTATTACCTCCCGAAAAACCCGCAACCTCATGAGGAAAGACTGGCCCGCAAATCAGTAATTCCTCGTAATCCAAAATGTGGCGGTTTAACCGTACGGGGATGGGCTGAGCCATTAACCCTTGACTGAGCTCTTTGACCCGAGCGGCAGAGATGGTTCCTACTTCGGTCAAGGACTCGCTGTCGTCCCAAGCGTGATTTAAGAATGCGATGTGGGGGTAGTCGGCAGTGCTGGTCAGACCAAATAGCTGGCAGATTTGGGCTTCATTCAAAGGGGCGTGAGTGCCTAAGGCGATCATAAAGTCTAAACGGCGAACTCGTGGTTGAAGTTGTTTTTCGATCAGACGAAAAAACAAGGGGAGAGGCATGGTTCGTGTTAAGTCAGGCACCAGAACCAAAACGGACTTGTTGTCGTAAGGGAACGACGCCAAGAGTTGGTTCAAGGTGTCTTCAATTTGTGTGGGGGTGAGAAACGACATACTCAAGAGCGAGGTTCCTCAAAAGAGAAAAATCGGGCCGCATTGGCACCACAAACACCCTTCACGAGGGGAATGAGTAGGCTGTCTTC
>DAIDJJ010000141.1:0-6928 GCA_027451385.1 Spirochaetales bacterium
GGCAAAAATAAGGCTAAATGTTCAGCAAAATGCTGAAAGACAGACTTCATGTCCGCTTCCGAAAGCCCCGACTGTTTGCGCATGAAAGTTAAGACTTCGTCAAAACCCATCTGCTTTTTGTTCAGCTGTCTGGCAAAGGTTACCTCATTTTTGCCGACAGTCCTTTTGTAAAATGCTAATTGTACCATGTTGGTACCTCCTAAAAGTGTTTTTTGTCCGGCACGTCTGCCGGTTTGAAAAGCCGCAACGCGTCTTCTCGCGCGATCACCCCTGAGAACTGACGCAAGTAAGGTTTTGCTTCAAAAAACTTTTTGAATTTTTTAAACTTTTCTGGTGGTGAACTGGGCAAAATTTCGGCTAGGACGAAAGGTGTAAAGTGTTCACAAGGGATGAGTCGCTGGTGGATGGACGGCGAAGGGGCGGTTGAAATAAGAGGACCTTTGTGTCGTCTGAAAGGTAAGAGCAAGGTTGTTTGGTGCAAGATTCCTGTTGTTTGATGCAAGATTCCTGGAAAATGCCGACATCGCTGGGTTTGACTTGAAAATTTCATACTGGCTACTACAATGAAGTGGTAATAACTTACCTAATGAGGCAATACTCTGAAACGGAGAATTTTCTGGGCGATCACGTCAAGTCTTTTATTTCTCACGTTAGTTGGAAATTATTTTTTCCAATTTTCTGCTGGTACGCCACGGGCCATACCCTTTGCGAATTATCTTCTATACTTTACCACTCAAACAGATATTCTTACTGCTTTATGGGGGGTAGGTGTGGCCTTGGGGTGGCACCGTCTTGACTGTCACCCTGTCTTACAGAATTGGATATTGACGTACCAAACCCTCACCTCAGGTGTTTTTCTCTTTATTTTACTACCGCATCAAACGTATTCCTCTTTTGTGGTCTTGTTGCAAGATCTTTTTTTACACCCCCTGATTTGGTTGATTTATCTTGGGGATTATCTTTACATTTCCCCACCCTTAAAAATCAAGTTGTTACGTCAATTCGGGGTGTTAGTGTACCCGACTTTATATTTCCTTCTTATCCTGTGGCAGGGCCGCTCAGGGTGGTACCCGTATTGGTTTCTTGACCCGCATAGCAATCCTTGGGTATGGCCGACGGCTTTAGTTTCAGGATTCATGATTTATTTTATATCATTAGGATTTATAAAATTGACGAGGGTGGTGAATACCTTCCGTGGGCGTTTATCATGAATTCGTTGGCGACTTTTCTGACGGGAGGTGCCCTCCTGTTAGGGGTGTACTTCTTTATCTTATACTTCTTTTCTCGTAAAAATTTCGAACATTTATTTTTAAGTTTAACCTGTCTCTTTTCTGGTTTATATTTTTCCTTATTACCACCCTCATTTTTATTACTGCTCTTTCCTGATTTTTCAGCAACGCTATTTCAAAGACTTTTTTTGGTGAGCACGAGTGTGGTTGGGGCCTCCGCACTCCTTGTACTCATCTATTTTGAAAAAGCTCATACTCCCCAAGTTCTGGCTCCCCTTCTCTTGTTTACTACGATAATCGTGGGGGGGCTTGCGATGATCCTTCCTACGGGTGTCCTAATTGTGCTGGAAGGCCTGCGAGATGTGTTTTTTTCCGTAGCTTTTGGCGTAATGATAACGATTTTTATTCGTTTAGTCCGGCAGAAACGTCGTGAGGTTTGGCTTCAGTTGGTCAGCTTAACCCTGTTAGGTATTGGCTTGGGTTTTGATTTGCTCCATCGATGGGGGGGATTTCCTGGGATACCAGCCTTCGGACAGCTTGCCGTCATCCTCTTTTTAATTCTTCAAACGGCCTTAATTTCGCGCCGTTTTTGGTATGTCTATGAACTGAATCAACAAATGGCGCTTCTTCAAAAACAAAATCACCACGATTTGCAAGACTTAAATTTGCTATACGCCCGGTTTGTTCCCATGGCTTTAGTCCAACAATTGCATCGCCAATCGATTATCGATATCCAATTAGGTGATCAAACGGAAATTCCAAGAACAGTCTTCTATTCTGACATTAGAGATTTTACAACAATGGCAGAAACTCTTGGTTCACGCAGAACTTTCGAAGTCCTTAACCAATATTTAAGCTTGGTAGGCCCCATCATTCGAAAAAACGAGGGGTTTATCCTAAATTATCAAGGAGATGCTGTCTTGGCTGTTTTTCCTGAGCCTGCAGATTCGGCGTTGCGGGCTGCATTAGAGATTTTTCAGGCCTTGAGCGAATTTCTTCCTCTTCGTATTGGCATTGGGATCCATACTGGACCAATTCTTCTGGGCACCTTAGGAGAACGTGAACATATTTCTCCTGCTGTGGTGTCAGATGTCGTAGAAATTGCCCAAGTCTTAGAAGCTTGGACAAAATCTCAACAATACAAGATTCTTTTAAGTGATACAGCGCTTACGGCTTTGCTTTGTCCCCAAAATTTTCACTTCGAGAAAATTGCGGATAACCCAGAGAATCTTTCGGGAGTTGCTAGTGTTTATGGTTTAAAGCACGTGGTTATCCCTGAAAAGGCCTCCGTATCATGAAAGCCACTTGGATTGTTCTCCTTCTGACGATCCATGCGGCACTAGCTTTTTCTCTGCCGGCTACTTGGGATTTTTGGCCTGAGACTTTCTTGGTTCCGGGGCAACCGGCTACCAAACCTCCCGTTCTTTTGAACGTGCCTGGAGCTTGGGATGCGGTGATGCCAAACCATTCTGGGGTGGGCTTTGGTACCTATCGGGTGAGTTTTCAACTACCAGCAGGGATCGCCCCCCACGAACATTGGGGTTTGCGGGTGATGAAGGCGGGGACTTCGTACCGTGTTTTTGCCAATGGAGTATTCCTTGCTGAGGTCGGTCACGTAGGAACGTCTCCTGAAATGACCCAGCCGCGGTACAAGACGGCTCTCATTCCCTTACCACCCGAAATGATCGGACCCTTGAAGAAACTGGATTTGCAATTTGATGTGGCGAATTTTAGTGATCGAAATGGAGGTTTATGGAACCCTATCGAAATAGGACCTTGGAAAAACCTCGTGCATAAAACTCAAGTGGCTTGGAGCCTGGAATTGTTGCTTTCAGGGGCCTTTAGTTTGTTAGCACTCTACCAATTGCTCCTATTTTTCTTTCGCCGAAACGCTCAGGAGTACCTTTTTGTCGCCTTAATTTGCTTAGCTATGGCGGTATATACCCTTGTATATGCGTATTGTACGCTAGAATGGTTATTCCCTCACCTTTCATGGGATGTCTATTATAAGCTGGAGTATGGAGCCATTATAGTGGGAATGAGTTCTGGGGTGGGATACTTAGTCAAAATGTATCCCCAAGACATTCCTTCTTTAGTACTTCCAGTTTGCCTGAGTTTGATGTTGGGGTATCTAGGGTTTCTATTATTTGCACCCACGCTCCTCATTTCGAGTGTAGTTTGGCTAGTCTACGTTTTTCTTTTAGGGTTTCTTGGCATTTTACTGTTTGGTATGATCCGGGCACTCTATCATAAAAGGTTGGATGCCTTAGCCGTCTTAGCCGCCCTCGCTTTGGTGGGAGCTTCCATCTTAACCGATCTTCTTTTGGTCAATTTCAATATTCCCCATCTAGGGGTGAGTCCATGGGGGACTTTAATAGCCCTCACAGTTGTTGCGTATTTGATCTCTGTACGTTTCTGGCGAAATGACCAAAGCGTACAGCGGTTGACAGAAAATCTCAAACAACAAAACCAAGCTTTGATCGAAATGAATGAAGCTTTTATACGTTTTGTTCCGCAACAATTTCTGGAATTATTGACCAAAAAAGAAACTGACCTCAGATTGGGTGACCATATCGATAGGCCCATGACGATTATGTTTTTAAGAATACAAAATCTTAATGAACTGAAGCAAAGCCTGAACTATCAAGAACTTTTCCAATATCTCAATACTTTTCATCAAAAAGCTGGTCCCATCATTCGACAGCATCAAGGTTTTGTAGATAAATACATGGCCCACGGATTGATGGCCTTATTCGATGGTAGTGTTGATCAAGCCTTTCAAGCTGCTCTCACCTTGCAAGCCCTCATAGCTTCAGAGAATTCTAAGAAAAATCCTTTAGAGCCTAAGTTGGAAATCGGCATTGGCTTACATTTTGGGCCTTTAGTTTTGGGAATAATTGGCGAGAAAGATCGACTCGAGAGCACGGTTATTGCCGATGCAGTTAATTTAAGTTCACGCATTGAATCTTTAACAAGTCAGTATAAAGCCCCCATCTTAACAAGCGAAGAAACCTTAAAGGCTTCTCTGAAAGAAATTTCTTGGCGAGAAAAAGGGCGTGTTAAAGTGAAAGGAAAGAGTCAAACCGTGTCTTTAATCGAAATTTTCTAGGATTCTCAATAACTATCTGTCACAAAAGGAGTATGGTATGAACAAAATTATTCTTACGGCTTTGGTCTTTTTCTTGTTCGGTGCTACAGTTTGGGGTCAAAACGACAATATTCTTGAGGGCTATTGGAAAAGTGTCAGTGATGTCCAGGGGCAAGAAGGTCAAATTACCGGGATTTGGAAATTTCGTCTGACCGCTCAAGGCGATATTCAAGGTGTTTTGATTGCAGCCAAGGGGGCCGATAGCACCACGACGTATACCTGCCAAAAACAAGAGTTTCAGGGATTGCCGATCCTTGGTTATCCTTGGATCAAAGGTCTGAAACCCCTTGGCCCTGACCAATGGGGGAATGGCACGATCGTCGATATTCAGAATCCTCAAGGCAATGTTTATGGATTTCAGGTACAGCTGGAACAAGGTGGAACCGTTCTGAAATGTCGAGGGTATTTAGGCTTATCAATTTTTGGTCGGACGCAAACTTGGTTAGCGGCATCCCCCAGTGATGTTTCCTATTACACCTCCTTGTGGGCTCATTCTCGTCCATCTCAAAGCGGAACATAAGAATTGAGTACGGTTTCTTGCCTTAATCTAAGTCACAGCTTAGACTAGGTCTTAAGTTAATCGTAAGGGGTTTCATGATTCTGACCGCAAGTGATGTGTTCCTGATTTTCTCTTTAGTGGATCTTCTCCTCGTGGCAGTGTCTTACATTACCTGGCATCAGTCGAGGTATAAAAATTCAGGACCTTTTCATTGGTTAATCGGATATTCGCTTTTGTCTTTAGGCTTTCCCCTTTTCTTAATTAATGATAAGACGTTACCACTTTTAAGTTTGGTCTTACCAAACGCTTTGATTTTTTTAGGGACTTTTGAAATCATTCGAGGAACTTATGAGTTTCAGAGAAAAAAAGTCTTATTTAGTATCCTGTTATCGCTTGTTGGGCTGGGTATTGTTTTGGATACTTGGTTTTCTTTATTGGCGCCCAATACTCCGCTGAGGATCATCTTCTCGGGAAGTATTGTCGCTATTCTTACAGCTTCAGTTCTTCCCGCCTTATTTAAAGTTTCGAATAAACAAGAGAGGTTACCTGCCTTTTTTGCGGGATTCTTTTACTTTGCCTTGTCGATCCTCATGTTGATACGAGCTTTAACAGCTCTGATGAGGATTGTTGACCAACATAGTTTTTTTATAACTGATACAATAATTTTGTTGTCGGTTGTTTTTGTCTTTTTGGGAATAGCGTTTGCCCATTTGCAAATGGTCCATGCACGGCTTTTCTTTGAGTTAGAGCTCACGACGCAACAAACCCTTTCGGCAGAAAGAGAAATTATGTTGATTTTATCCGAAGTTGTGGAAAGCCGCTCGCACGAGACTGCCTTTCACGTCGTACGTGTCGCCGAATATGCTCGTATTTTGGCAGAAGCTTTAGGTTTAAAACATGAGGCTTCTCTTATTGCTGAAGCCGCTCCGCTTCATGATGTTGGAAAAATTGGAATACCGGATAATATCTTAAACAAGAAAGGCCCCCTTAGCCCCGAAGAACGGCAAATCATGCAAACTCATACAACCTTAGGATATGATATTTTAGCCAATTCTGATCGGCCTTTGATGCAAATGGCGGCAATTATTGCACTTGAACATCACGAAAGATGGGATGGTACCGGTTATCCACATCAAAAAGCCCAAAATGAAATTTCTCTTGTTGGGCGTATTGTCTGCCTTTGTGATGTTTTTGATGCCCTGTCCATGTCTCGATTGTATAAGCCAGCTTGGGATTTTCATCTTGTTTTAAACTATATCACTGACATGTCAGGAAAAATGTTTGACCCTCGTCTGGTCGATTTACTCATAGCGAAGATTGAAAATTTTCGAGCCGTGTCACTACGCTATCAAGATGAATCCCAACTAAAAAAAAGGGCGCTGAACTTTGCTTCAGCGCCCACTAAATAAACTAAACTTTCTTAACTAAACTTTCATAGTTGAACATAACGCTGGTCAGCTGAGCTGGTCAGCTTAAGAGCAAAAAGGGCTCACTGAGAAAGCCGCTTCTGAGCTCTTTACCAGGGCAGGTTCGAACTTCTAACCTGTATTCGCCGGCGGGGAGTGCTGGAAGCTTGGCGTCGATTAATTTTCCCCCGATTCTCGAATACACCGTAAGGCGGTTGTCTTGGCCATTAGCGTCCACCAAGAAGACGCCTAAACGCGTATCAGCGCTCGAAAAGCTCAAGCGTGACCCGATAACGTGGATAGTTTCACCTGGAAGCCCACGGTTGTACCCCCCGCTCTCGGTGGTTTCGGTGCGCAGGATTGTCGGTAAGGGGGCAGTCGGTGTGTCGAGCACTTTAAGATTCGTGGCCGCTTTGATCCGGTTCAGCAATGCTTGATCACTTCGCAGGCGAATTCGAACCTTTTCGGTGGTTACTAGTTGAGAATCGATGAATGCGCCAGCACTTGCCTGTACTTGTTGGACAGAAAGCGAAATTAAACCAAAAGGCGTTTGAATCGAATATCCTTGGGGCAAAAATAAGGCTAAATGTTCAGCAAAATGCTGAAAGACAGACTTCATGTCCGCTTCCGAAAGCCCCGACTGTTT
>DAIDJJ010000142.1:0-6867 GCA_027451385.1 Spirochaetales bacterium
GCAAATCAGGAAATCTGTGTGCGAGCCTTGTATTCCCTTGGCTCTGCAGGCATTATTAAATTGAGCCGCCAATTCGTAGTCGGCTGTCAGAATTTCATGATCTGGGAAAATAGAGACTCTTGCCTTCAAGTCTTCAAATCGAGTCATGTCTGCAATCCCGCTTAGGATTTCCTGCCGGATTGGTCCGATCATTACGAGTTCAAGGTCACGAATGAGTTCGGACAAGCGCGACACCACGGATTGTTCAGAAGCACTAAGATTTCTTTTTCGAAGAGCCAGCGACCAGACTGAAGTATCAACGAGAACTCGATTCATCGCTCACGGGACTTTTTGTAGTCATAGGTTGAATCGTATTCAACCTTACCAAAGAGCGAAATCACGTCTTCTGCCTTCCGCCTTTGAATAAACTCCTTCAGAGCAGCATTCACCGTGTCCTTCTTGGATCGATATCCCCCGATTTCAAGAGCACTATTCAGAAGGTCGTCATTTATTGCCAAGTTGGTAGCCACATCTAGCCTCCAATAAAAGTCTACACACTAAGGTGTGTGGAGTCAAGTCCAGACTGTATTGAGCTCTATGTTGACACAGGGGGCAGCAAGATGTCCAAAAACAGGCTCCACTGTTCCTATGCGCTTTGCCCGAAGGGCTAGACAGGACTTTTGCTTTGCAAAAGGGGTGACAAAGATAATGTCTGCTTGAAGCATGTGTTAGTTGTTTTCTTTAATAAAAAAAGAATAATATAATTCAGACATATAATCAGAAAAACCCCAACCAATTCCATTAGAATCTTGTTGAATTTGAAAACACTTTTCTTTAAATTCGTTTTGAATTCCATTTTTAAAAATAAATTCTAATAAATTTTTATATCCAAGTTCTATTGAGCTATAAAATTTCTCATCGATATCACCAAATTCATTAGTAAAATCAACTCCAGTTTTGACATAATGAAATAATAGTTCTGCCATATATAGGGGCTGTTTAGATATTAGATTAAATTCTGAAATATTTTTTCTTATATTTGAAAAAGATAAATTAACATATCCTTTTTTTGTTTTGAATTCATTATCAATTTTTTTCTTATATTTTTCTAAAATATTTTTTTCATGTTGAGGATCACATTTATTTTTAAGAAAATCGCAATTAGCATTATTCAAATTATATAATTCCTTTATTAATTCAATAAGTTTTTCTTTCGGTAAATCTTTTAAATATTTATTTAACATTGTAATACTCATATTATTCCTTTTTGCCCGAGTCGCACATGTCCAACTAACATTTACTTAACTTGCGAACCGAAGATGAGTCAAGTCGAGTAGGCAGGGGGAATTTCACCCTTGCCGCTTCGGAATGGATGTAATTCTCTCAGCACTGTTGAGAGTTTTTGATTTGATAAAGCAGCTCTTACAAATTGACACGAATCGATTTGACTTAGGAATAATGGAAATTTGATCCCGTGACACAGGCACTGATGGAAATTCCTTGATCAGAGACATCTAGATGTAGTTTGTAGTCCTTGGTGTACTGAACCTTACCCTGGCTATTACTGACTAAGACTTACCACCTTCGTGAGAATGCTCTTTATGTATGTGCTTTTATCCTCTTCTTGGAAAACAACATTTCTGGCCAGGATATCTGCTTTGGCTACACTCCACAATTTTGTGATCTCATGAGAAGGGGTATTGGATATGATAAATGAATTCAAAACTACTGTGTTATTTCCTAGACGTTTTTCAATATCTTTAACAGTCTGATAGAACTGGATTTTTGGGTCATTCAAGCCAATATTGCGGATACCTTTCGGATCAAGGAAGGTAACATACTGCATCCCATCTACCAGCAGCCAGAGAATAAAATCCGGGTGAAAGTTCCCTGCTTCAAAAAAGCCTACCCCTTTTCCTTTACTGAGGTTTCTGAGTAAGAACATTTTTTTGTCAGTTAAATAGTCTTCATTGTTATCGCAGAATTCTTTTAGGTCTTCCACAAAGGTTTTTTCACCTTTATTCAAAGGTACCGGGCTAATCTCAACACTCCCCTGTTCCAGATATAATAATGGCTGATACAAATGTTTTTCAAACCACAGTGCTTTTATTCCGTTTGATTCCCAAGTTTTATTTTTAAGACTACCGCTTTCAATAAGGGCTTTCAGCTCTTTTAGTTTCTCTTTTATTTCTTCCTGGGAATTTTCGATACGGATGATATAACCCCTATCGCTGGAGTTTTCATGTACAAGCAGGTTGGGGTCGCTGGTACTAAGATCAGAATATTCGAGATGGGGCATTTCCCATTCTCGCTTGGCAAAGATGTAGTACCGTTCAATGTATTTTTTGAGAAGGGCTGTGGCAATTTCCTGCCATTGGTAAATACGGGTAAATCCCCCCAATTCAAGTTCTTGAGCGGGAATGTAAAGCTGATACCAGCTTTGATCGCTTAGCAGTTGTTGAATGGCCTCGCGGGTGATATTGAAATTGTACCATCCCCTCTCTGCCTTATAGCGTTCGGCTTCAAAATACAGGTTTTCAATATCCAGAAAAGCAATATGTGCTGGTTGAAAGTGGGTCATGTTTGGCGAAGCCTCCTCATCGCCTCCTTGTATGCCTTCGGATTTCATTGCTTGTATTTTGGGGTACCAGTTCAGACTAACTTGATTTTTCTGAAGGTATTCTGTAGGCAAACTCAAGGTTGGTACTGGGGCTAGCTTGCGAAAAGCACTGCCATATTCGGTATTCACACCATTGATTTGTTTTTTCAGGCGGATTGTTTTTAACGATGGAGTTTCCTGATTTAAGGGTGGTGTTTCCTGATTTTGTTGCACCGGCAGAAAAAACTCAATTTGGTCATCGTCATCGGATAAACCTTCTTCTTCCAGAAAATCTCGAAATTGTGCCATGTAGTCAGCGTGGATGCCGAAGATAGATAGAGTTTCTAGCAGTTCAATGTGCTGTGGCTTTGTCACATCATCGGGCAAGTCAGTTCTCGCACTTCTTTTCAAAGATTGATTGTACCCTTTTAAGCGTACACCACGCCCAAATAATTGGATAATTTGTGCCCCTTCGGTAGCCCCGATATTCATAAGGCCCAGGGTACTTACACGCCAACTGTTCCAACCCTCGGTAAACTTTTTCGACCCAATGAGAATGTTGACCGTAGAGTCGGCTTTATTGATGCCATGAAACAACGAACCAGAAAATTCACGCTCGCCTGTCTCAATTCCATTATCTGCACACAGTTTCACTAGCTTGGCATCATCGCCGACGTTGATAACACCGAAAGGTTCATTTTCGGCACCAAGGCGCAAAGCAATCTCACCTTGCGCTCCTTTCAAGTTTTCAACATACAGCAGCCCGCCACCAACCGCATTAAACAAGGTTGATAGGATTTCATCGAATAAGACACTCGGCTGTAAACCGGTTTTATTCAGAAAGGTAAAGTGTTTTAAAAATAGATTTTTTCCAGTAGCTGTGACAATACCTTGGCTAAGCACCTGGGCAATGCGAGAAACACTGCCTGAGCGGTCGGCAACAAATCGTGCCAGGAATTTCAGAATTTCAACAATATCCGAAGCATCCTTGGTAGCTAAGGAGGCCGTTACCTTGCTCCCCACAAAAATCCACAACGGCTTTTCGATATGAAAGAACTTATAGGAAGATTCATTGCTTTTGAAAAGTTTCTGCTGTTGGAAAAAAGCTAAAAGACAGGCGGTCAGATACAGTTCCAGATGTTGAGCTTGGGTATCACTGTCCAGATTGAGGATTTGATAATCTTTACCAAAACCATCGTTGTAAAAATAACGATAAGAATAATCAAACAAAATGCACCGAGAATATAGACTAGTCAGGTAAACACTGCCCCTTACAGCTTGAGCAAAGGTGGCGGAATATTCAAATGAAAAGCCTTTTTCACACAAGGCATTACGGTAACGCATCCAAGCGCCCTCTTCGCCGGAGGCAGCACCCCGATGGCCTTCATCAATCAGTACGAGATTATTGCCCTCAAAGGCATCAACGGCAACAGTCTTGTCCCCCATCTCATCCTTAAGTTTAGTTACTTCGATGATTTCTACGCTGTGGCCAGTAAAAAGACTGCCTCCATCTTTGTTGAAAAATTCGGCTTCAATACCTGATGCCTGAAATTCCCTCAGATGCTGTTGGGACAAACCCTCATTCGGAGTTAAAAGAATGATGCGATTGAGTTCTTTGTGTTTACGATTTTTCTCTACATAATAACGGTACTGCAGAATATTGGCGTGCATGATTAACGTCTTGCCGCCACCGGTGGCCATCCAGAAGGCCAGCTTGTTCAAATCCTCGACGGGGTCGGCCGAGTCATCAAAGCCCTGGATCTGCTCGGCTTCCTCTTTGCCGTCATTGAGTTTGTTAATCTGCTCTGTAATAGCCGACCGCAAGCCTGCAGGGTTGGCAAAATAGCGGTCAAGATAGATTTCGGTAAAGAGTAAAGACAGATACTGGAAATATTTCCATTGGATTGGCTTATCGCCATGAGATACGCGTTTTTCATTCAATCTTAGCGTATGTTTGACAATGTTCTGGTCGTATTCCAAAAGGACTGCTGGAGGCAGTTCCGACAAGGAAGGGAAATACGTTATCAAGGCCTGGTAAAAACGGGTAATGTTGTTCTCATCCAATCCTTCTAGGCGTTCGTCCCGCAGGTGCAGGGCCAACTCTTCAAACTTGGCAACGCCAAAAAGCGAAAGCAACCACTGGTTCAAGGCTAGTTTATACGAAAAGGGAATGGCGGTTTTCTTGTTTTGCTTTTTCTGTTTGGCCATTATTCTGCCTCCGAAGAATCGCTCTGATCAATTTGTTTGACCACTTTATCAAAATCACTTTCATAGAGACGATCCTGCACAATTCGGTATTTTTCAAACTCCGCTTCGGCATGGGCTTTGGCAATCTCTGCCGTAACTTTACCAGCATCTTGCAAAATATCTCGGTCAGTTGCTTCTATAAAGCGGTTCAATCGGGATTCCCAATCCTGCATCGTCATGGGGATTTTACGAATTGCCATATCCTCTGCCACGTCAAGGTAGGCGGAAACCAGCCGTTGCAACTGCGCCATTTCCTCTTCGGTTAGGTAATTCTTGGCAATACTGACATCGAATTTCTGAATCTTGCCATTGGGAGCATCTTTCCAAGTGGTCAGTCCCATATTGGTTTTTTCCGCATCGGCTCGCTTTACAATGAGTTCAGAAGCTGTATGCCCGTGAATGGCCCAGTGAAGCTTGTTTTGTACCGTTGAAAAGAATCGTTTGGTGCTTGCGGCAGTGATATCGTAGTCGATGGAGGTAGCATAGATATCGGTGATTTTCTGATAGAATTTGCGCTCGGATAGGCGGATTTCCCGTATGCGCTGCAATTGTTCTTCAAAATACTGCTTGGTAAGAATTGAACCGTCGTTTTTAAGCCGTTCATCATCCATGGCAAAGCCTTTGATGGTAAACGATTCGATGATGTTAGTTGCCCACTTGCGGAATTGAACGGCTCGTTCGGAATTGACCTTGTAGCCAACGGCGATGATGGCACTCAGGTTATAGTGCATGGTGTCGTAGTTTTTGCCGTCAGAGGCAGTTATTCGAAAATTTCGAATAACTGAATCCTCCTGCAATTCGTTATCGGAAAATATTTTTTTAAGGTGATAATTAACCGTGTTGACTTCAACATCGTATAGCATTGCAATCATCTTTTGGGAAAGCCAGACGTTTTCATCGGCATAGACGGCATTCACATCACCGGTACCACTACCGGCCACAAAGGTGAGGTATTCGGCAGCGGAAGAACGGATGATGGAGATATCTTTTTTGACTTTTGCCATTATTCCGAATCCTGGGCTGTTTTCAACCGTCGACAAATTGTCGACAACCGGAAATTGTCGATCATTCGTTTACCTCCAGATTTTCAAGTAATTCATGGAGTTTTGCTTGAAGGAGTTTTTTATCGGGCAGTTGAGACTGATATTGGGCAACAAGCGTTGGAGAAAGGCTCCGGGACAATGCATATTCGACGACTTCGTCATTTTTAACTTTACAGAGTAAAATACCAATATTGGGATTTTCATGAGGCTTTTTTACATCTCGATCCAAGGCTTCCAAATAAAAGTTGAGTTTACCCAAATGTTCTGGCATAAACTCTGATATTTTTAGTTCAAAGGCTACCAGACATTGCAGTTCTCGTTGATAAAAAAGGAGATCAATATAAAAATCCTGCATTCCTACCTGAATTTTATATTCCTCGCCAACAAAAATAAAATCTTTTCCAAGTTCAAGGATAAAGAGTTTCAGATGCTTAATGAGAGCTTTTTGCAGTTCATTTTCGCTATGATTTTCCGGCAAGCCCAGGAACTCAAAAATATAACTATCCTTAAAAAGGCTGCTCTGGACATTTAATTTCGGCAACGATACAATCGTATTTTCTTTTGACAGCATGGTTCGTTCGTAGACTGCTGCGTTTATCTGTCTTTCCAATTCCCGTTTAGAATAGTGCTCTTTTATACACAGTCTTAGGTAAAACTCCCGCTCAGTATCTGTTTTGGTTCTTGAAAGAATGATCAAATGATGAGTCCAACTGACATGTGTCACCAGCGGTGTCACAATTTCATTATTTGCATACGCTTCAAAAAACTGCTTCATCCTGTACAAATTACGGCGGTTAAACCCCTGATAGTCAGGACCCTCCTTTTGAAGATATACGGCAAGATTATCTATGGTTTTATCACCCCATTTCGAGTCAAGAACTTTTCGGCTAATGTAGGAACCAATATTCCAATACAGTGTGATAAGTTCTGTATTGACAGCTTTTATAGCGTTTTTCTGCGCCGCATCTATGAGCGTTTTTATTTCCGCAAAGGAAGTGT
>DAIDJJ010000143.1:0-6776 GCA_027451385.1 Spirochaetales bacterium
GTTTTTGCCCGGCACGTCTGCCGGGGAGAGAAGACGCAAGCCTCTTCCCTCCGATGAACATTAATGACAGGGGATGTTTAATTTCTGCTTCAAAAAACTTTTCGATTTTTTCAAGATTTTTGGGCCTATTTCTAGAGAATAAAAGTATCCGCGAGCTTCATTCTCCTCAGAACTCATTTTTATTTCACGCGGGCTGAGCGGTTCTGCGGACAACAAACAACAAGACGAAAGCCGACACACATACAATCGCATTCAAGAGAAAAATCGCTTGATAGGAAAAGAGCATAGTCAGGCCCGAAAATAAAACGTAGCCCAGAAGGCGGCCTGTATTGGTCACATTGACGTACAAATTGGTTGCCGTTCCCTGTTGTTCGGGTAAGAAGTCTTGAAAGTAACTAATGGCAAGTCCTTGGAGAATCGCGGTGACAGCGGCACTGATGATCTGCAAGAAGTAAATCTGCCAGGGTTCTCGCACCACCGCCAACCCCAAAAAGTAGACCGCAAATAACAATACCCCTAATCTTATAAGGCGAGCCGTTCTCACCTGGGGTAGTGTGGCGTTCGAACGCGAGGCGAGCGCCCCGACAAAAAACATCAGCGGCAACTCAAAAAACGGCGCCACCGAAAAGGTGATTCCAACGGCCACCTGAGTCCCGTGGAGTGTCTCGACGATAAACAAAGGCAGGCTTAGCATCAAAAGCGAGCTCGTCGCAAAAACTAAAACAAAGGCGAGGCTCGCTGAAAGAACTTCAGGATGCGCTAAGGCCTTCAGGGTTTGTTTTAGCCCTGCGGGGAGGTTGCGGCGCTTTCCTGTGTGTTGAGGAACAAAGACGCCCACCGCTACAAAAAGTGCTAAAAAACAAAACGCCGCCGTCAGGTAAGTCCCTTGAAAGGAGAACTGAAGCATGACTAGGGAAGCTAGGGCTGGACCTATCGTCCACGATAAGGCAAACGACAGACGAAAGATATTCATATACAAAGGAACTTCGTGGGAGGGAATTGCCGATTGGTCGAGAACTTCGCGGGCATGCGCAAAAATTTGCGAAAAGGTCACTGAGGACAAGCCCAAAAAGACACAGCCGATCAACGTCAAGACTAAAGGATTGCGAACAAAAGCGTACCCGACATACCCCAAAACGCCACAAAGCGACCCAAAGAGCAAAACATGACGGCGGGAATATCGAGTATCGCTCAACCTAGCTAGGATGGTGCTCAAAATTACCCCAGCCAAGCCCGTTGCCACCATGAAAGCCCCGAATTGCCAAGAAGTCATGCCGACTTCTCGTTCCCCAAATAACGAAGTAAACGGTGAAACAAAAGAGGTTGCTAAGCCCATCAGAATATTGCAGAGGACTAACCCCCAAAGTCGGGGATGAGACAGGATGACACCCGCAGTTCGGCGCAACACTGATCGTGATCCTTGCCCTATATACACCCCTCAGGCATAAGTTTCAACACAAAAGAGAAATCAAATCGTTCATTTTTCTATTGTATGGATGGAATACATTATTTAAGATTATATCACTCAGGTTTACAAAGGAACGAAATGACGCTCAAGGGTTTTCATTCAATTAGGGAAATTTATCATGGATCTGGCTCTACGGTTTACCGAGCTGTCCGTGAAAGTGACCAAAGTACTGTGATATTAAAAGCTGGGGGCCAAGAACATCCCACAACTTCAGGCACGTCTCGTCTCAAACATGAATATGAAATTGGACTTAGATTAAAGAATATCCCCGGTATTATTAAATACCTCGATTTCTTAGATTCCGACGCCGGAGCAGTAATCGTTCTAGAAGATATTTCCGGCATGCCGTTGCGAGAGTATTTTCAGACTTTTCAGCCTAGTGTCTCGAGTATTGTCGAAGTCATATTAAATATTGCCGCTGTTTTAGCGTCTGTTCACGAAAAGGGAATTATTCATAAAGACCTTAACCCCTCTAACATTATTGTAGACAGCACAGGGGGCAACCTTCGCCTCATTGACTTTGAGTTAGCGACGACCCTCCCCCGAGAAACTCAGCAACTTCAACCCCCAGAACTTATCGAAGGCACACTAGCTTACATTTCTCCAGAACAAACGGGACGCATGAATTGCCCCGTAGACCTCAGAACAGACCTCTATTCTCTGGGAATTTTATTCTATGAAGCTTTAGCAGGCCAGCTCCCCTTCCCCACCGAGGATAAAAATGAATTGGTCCATCGGCATATTGCTCTTGTTCCCGATCCTCCCTTGGCGGCCTCTTCAGAATTCGAGCGGTGTGTTTCTGCCGTCGTTCTCAAATTACTATCAAAAGCTCCTGAAGACCGCTACCTCAGTGCACAAGGACTTATAGCTGACCTTCAGTTTCTCTTGGCACATAACGTTGAGGAGTCCGCCCTACAAGGTTTTGTTCCTGGTCAAAAAGATCACTCCCATAAACTTCTCGTTCCTTCAAAATTATACGGACGAGAAAACGAGATTCAGACACTCTTTGATACCTATGCCCAAGTTGCCTCAGGGCAAACCGCCTTGGTTTTAGTGACAGGGAGTGCTGGGATCGGTAAGTCATCGTTGATTCACGAGATCCATAAACCTCTTTCGGCAGGTAAAGGCTACTTTCTTTCTGGTAAATTTGATCAGTTTGGTAGAGCCTCTCCGTACTCTGTCTTCTTGTCCGCGTTTGCCCAATTATTTCGCAGAATTGCGTCAGAATCCGAAGATCGGGTTCAAATGTGGAAATCACAGGTCCTAGAAAGGACTAATGGAGCCGTTTCCGCCTTATTTGACTTACTCCCTGAGCTAAAGTGGCTGACGGGGGACCAACCTCCTGCCTCGATCTTAGAACCACAAGAAGCACAAAACCGCTTTCTTCATCTTATGGAAGGTTTAGTACGTGTTTTTGCTTCCCCCGCTCACCCCCTTGTGCTGTTTATCGATGACCTTCAATGGGCTGACTCAGCCTCCCTGGGATTTCTGGAGCGTCTTTTGACTCAGCAGGATCTTCAAGGTCTTTTCATCCTAGGAGCTTATCGTGATCAAGAAGTAGACGCTTCTCATCCGTTTCTTCTGATGCTCAATCGGCTGAATAACGAAACTCTGCTCAAACAGCAGATACAACTTCTTCCTTTACCCCCCGAATCCCTGAACCATTTGCTTGCCGACACTCTTACACTCAGTTCAGAAGACGTTCACCCTCTAACGCAAGTTCTTACCGGAAAAACTCACGGTAACCCCTTCTTCTTTACACAAATGTTGCGGCACCTTTACGAACATCAACTCTTAAGTTTTTCACCAGAATTCACGCGGTGGGTGTGGGACCTTGCCACCATACAAAAGCTACAGGTTTCAGAGAATGTCCTGGGACTTTTGATCTCGAAACTTGAAACCTTGGCTCCTGAAACTTCACGTTTATTGGCCATTGCGTCTTGTATTGGCCCGAAGTTTAAACTCAAGGCTGTAGCGGCAGCCATGGAAACTTCGACTGATGAGCTTATGACATGGCTTCCGCAAGCTCTTGAACAAGAATTGATTTCCACCTTGGACAGTGGGTACCAATTTCTTCATGACCGGATTCAACAAGCTTCCGGTAGCCTACTCACAGCTGAAGAACAGGCTCAAACCCATTGGCGTGTGGGTTATTTTTTACTTGAAGAAGCCAAAGCCTCTCAGAAGTTCAAGGAAACACTTTTTGAGATTGTCGATCACCTCAATTCAGGGGTTTCTATTCTGACGAACTCAAGAACCGATACTGATCTCCGCATAGAATTAGCAGGTTTTAACTTAACCGCAGGACAAACAGCAAAAAACTCGGCAGCCTTCCTAGAAGCAAAAAACTACTTAGAGCAGGGTCTGAGGCTTCTTGAACCTTATGACCCTTGGCAAAACTACTATCAAACCCGCTTTCATTTACACTTAGACTTAGCAGAATGCCTAGCCTTTCTTGGTGATGCTTCTATGGCTCTAACCTTGTATCAAGAGGCCCTCGCCAAAGCGGTAACAAAACAAGATCGATCACTTATCCATGAAAGTTTAATCCACTTTCATACCAACCTGGGACAATTTCAAGAAGCCTATCAAGTCTCACGAGTAGCCTTGAAGCCTTATGCCGTCAGCCTGCCACCTGGGTTTATCCCCCCCCTATTTATTAAAGACCTCATCGTCTGCAAATCCTTATGGGGAAAACGTCGTGCTGAAGATCTACTTCAACTTTCAGAATGTGTTGAAGAAGAACACGCCACAGCCATGCGTCTGATTGCCGCCGTACTCAAAGCCTGTTATCAAATTCGTCCTGAACTCTGTGTGGCCAATGCCTTTAAACTGATCAATATGGCCCTGAGATATGGACTCATTCGAGATATGCCTGTCGCCTTTATGGCTGCGGGGGGGATTTTCTTAGGAAGCATTGTAGGCAAGCATCAAGTAGGCTGGGATTTTGGTCGTCTGGCATTAGCTGTGATCGAAAAATTTCAAAATGAAAAGCAAAAGGCTGAGGTGAATTTTATCTACGGCTATTTTGTACATTTTTGGAAACAATCAGCTCTCGACGCCGAAAAGTACTTTCATGCGGCGTACGAATCCGCCTTACAAACTGGGGATCACTTCCACCTCTCGTGTGCAGCCTGCACTTTAGTAGAAAGTGCTTGGATTCGTGGTGAAAACTTTGAAGAACTTTCCCACTTATCCCAGGCCTACCTGCCTCTTTTAAAGAAAATTGGACGCAGGGAAGCCTACGGAGCTATCTTAGCAGTCACGCAAGCTATGTCTAACCTGCAAGGAAAAACGGCTACACAGCTTAGTTGGGATACTGAAGGATTTATTGAGGAGTCGTATGTTTCTGAGATTGCTCAATATGACTCCCGTCACTTTTCTCACTTTTACTTCATTAACAAAATGCAGACCTTACTGCTTTGGCAGGAATACACAGAAGCTTGGAGAGTGTGCCAAGAATCACAAAAGTATCTTAAGTATTCCGTTGGCATGCTCCATACGACCGAACATTACTTCTATCAAGGCATGATAGCAGCTTTGAATCCCGAGTTTTCAGCGTCTCGCAAAAAATCCCTTCTCCATAGCGTTGTTAAACGCTTTGCCAACTGGGCCAAGGATAACACTGAAAACTTTGAGCATAAACGTTTTTTGTTAGAAGCCGAAGAAGCTCGACTAAAAGGAAAAAAGCAAAAGGCCCTTTGGCTATATCAGGCTGCTATTCAAGCCGCACAACATCAAAAAGCCTATCAATTGAAAGCTTTGGCGGAAGAGCGTTGCGCATGCTTTCTTCTTGCCGATGGAAACAAAGAACTCGCATCACGTCTGCTTCGTTCGGCCAAGAATGGCTATGATTACTGGGGAGCCACAGCTAAAGCGGAAGCCTTGGTAAAAGAGTATCCTGAGTTTGATTTGCATCTTTCTCAGCAAGACAGTTCTTTGAGTACTTCAAGAAGAAGGACAAAACGTCACTCTTTAAGCACGGATCATAACCTTGATCTAGATCTCAGTAGTATACTAAAAGCCACCCAAGTTATTAGCCAAGAAATTCAATATGATGTCCTCTTAGGCAAATTCATCAGTATCATCCTCGAAAGTGCCGGAGCTCAGAAGGGCTTTATTTTATCACCATCCTCGAACACTTTTAAAGTTGAAGTTCAATCAGAATTAGGACAATCTCCACTCATCTTGCACACCGAGATCAACACGAACCTGAAAGAAATTTCTGAACCTGTACTTCGCTATGTTCGCATGACCAAAGAAAGTTTCATTCTGGATTCTTCAGCTTCTGTCTTACCTTTTACGGATCATGGTCCCGCCTTAGCTTCCACAAAATCCTTGCTATGCACTCCCGTGCTTCATCAAGGACAAGTTATCGCGTTAATCTATCTGATCAATAATCTTTCTGAGGGGGCTTTCACACCGGCTAACCTCACTGTACTGAACATGCTTTCAGCTCAAGCCGCAATCTCGATCGAAAACGCCCGGAGTTATGAGCAGCTGGAAAAGAAAGTTGAACTTCGCACGAAAGACCTAAAAATTGCCCAAGAAAACAGCGATCGCCTCCTGTTGAATATACTCCCAGTCAGTATCGCCGATGAACTAAAATACTTTGGAAAAGTCGTTCCCCGAGTACATAAAAATGTCACCGTGTTATTTACAGACTTTAGCAAGTTTACTGACTTGGCAAGCCGCATGACGCCTCTCGAACTCATCAACACTTTAGGCGAATACTTTTCTGCCTTTGATGAAATTTGTTCTCGACATGGTCTCGAAAAGTTGAAGACGATTGGCGATGCCTACATGGCAGTTTGTGGGCTACCCCTTGATAACCCAACCCATGCCGTTCGTTCCTGCCTTGCGGCGCTAGAAATGGTGGATTTTGTTCAAGCAAAACACAAGTCCGGTAGTCCCTGGAACATAAGAATTGGATTGCATTCGGGAGAGGTTGTAGCTGGTGTCGTAGGTACGAATAAATTTGCTTTTGATATTTGGGGGGATACCGTAAATATTGCTTCACGAATGGAATCCGGAGGTTCCCCAGGACGCGTCAATATCTCAGGTGTCCTTTGGGAACAAGTCTCGACCTTCTTTGAAGGGGAAATGCGCGGCATGATCTCGGCAAAGAACCGTGGTGAATTATCCATGGTTTACCTGGAACGTCTTCGCGCCCCTTATGCAGGTGACCCGCAGGGTCGTCTCGCTAGTCCAGAGTTTCTGGACCAGCTCAGACGTTGGAAAGAAACAGGTGTTCAGCCGTGAGGTTGAAATATTCCCCCTTGACATCAAGCTTGTGGAAATCTAGATT
>DAIDJJ010000144.1:0-6748 GCA_027451385.1 Spirochaetales bacterium
AACCTTTTCAAACTTAGATTGGGATGTCTCTCGGGGGGCAAAGGTTGCCATCACAGGTCCCAATGGAGTGGGAAAATCCACACTCATGAGAATTCTAGCAGGTCGGGACCCGTATTTTTCTGGAACACTCCGTTGGGGGAGCGGTGTTCAAACCGCCTATTTTTCTCAAGATCATGAAAATGATCTTGATCCCCAAAAAACTGTTCTAGAAGAACTCGAAGCCGAGGCCCCCACCGAATTGTTTCCTCGATTACGCGACTTTCTGGGAGCTTTTCTTTTTCCTGGGGACGACGTCGACAAAAAAACTTCCGTTTTGAGTGGTGGTGAAAAAAACCGTCTCACTTTAGTCAAACTTTTAATTCGCCCCGCCAATGTGCTCATTCTTGACGAACCGACTAACCACCTGGATATCGCGTCGAAAGATGTCCTCCTTGAAGCACTCAAGGATTATGAAGGAACCATCTTTGTCGTTTCGCATGATAAATATTTCTTGTCACACTTGGTTGATCAAGTACTGGAACTATCCCATGAAGCCCCAACACGTCATTGGGGAGGCTGGCAAGACTTTGCCCGAAAGCTGGAAGAACGTGCGTCGAATATCGCGGGAAGCCTCCTGAGTAAAGAGTCCTCCGCTTCAGGGTTCAAAACTCCTGTCAAAACAGAATCACAAGTTTCACGCGATGAAGTCAAAAAACGACAAGCTTTAGAAAGACGTCTTCAACGCGAAGAAGAGACCCTTTTGAATCGTTTAGTGGACTTAGAAGAGCGTCTAGAGACAACCCTTCAACAGATGTCAGATCCTCAAAATTATAAGGACGGCCCTATGATGCGCCGTTTACAACAGGAACGAGAAGACTTAGAGCGTCAACGGGAAGAAGCTCAAGCCCAATGGGAAACGACAGCTCGAGAATTAGAAACGCTTAAAACGTAAGAACACGACCTTCACGAGCACTTAAACGGCAAGCTTCTAACAAACGAACAACGTCTTGCCCTTTCTGGGCTGTAAAGGTTAAAGGTTCTTGCCCTCTCAGCGCCTTGGCAAAGTTCTGGTAAAACTCAAGATAACGACCATTTAAGGTAGGCACTGTTCGAGTCCCCTCTTCTGCTAGGGTTAAAACACCCCAGTGTTCCTTCGCCTCCGCACCAAAAGTCTCAGTCCCAGGCTTCAAGCCCTTTTGCAACTGCTCTTCTTGAGGATCCATGCCAGATTTGAGAAATGAGCCTTTGGTTCCCTGCAGAGACCAATGAAAAGGGCTGGTTCGTACCACCATACTTGATGAAAGATCGACCCATAACCCGTCATAGTCTAAGCTGATCCGAAAGGCATCCACGACGGCACTACCATCTCTCTGAACTCCCCACCGACAGAACACTTGCTGAGGAAAACCCCACAAATGCAAGGCTTGATCTAACAAATGACTGCCCAAATCTTCTAAAAGGCTGTCTCCTTCTTGCCCTGTTTCTTTCCAGGCTTTTTTTCGAAGTGTATTAGACCAGCGATCATAACGCACTTCGGCATGCACAATTCTTCCCAAAGTTTGAGTCCGTAACAGCTCTGCAACCGTCAAAAAATCCCCATCAAGTCGTCGACTTTGGAAGACAGCTAAAAGGCGGTCAGAATCTTGGGACTGACGAATCATGGCTTCCGTTTCCTGGGTGGTAATCGCCATGGGTTTTTCCACAATCACATGTTTGCCCGATTTTAAATACAGGTTTGTGACTTGGGCATGCAACCCATTTGGCAAACAAATGACCGCAACATCCAGGAGTTCCGAGTCAGCCATTTTTTCCCAAGATTCAAAAACTGTGGCTTCAGGAAGTAGGCGCCGGGATTCCTCCCCTTTTCGGTCCACCACAGCGGTTACCGTAAAATCTTGATCTAAGGCTTTCAACAAGGGCAAATGAAACGTCTTAGCTGAAGAACCAAATCCCACTAGACCGACTCGTATAGGTTTCATCCAATTTTCCTTTTAATGAGTAACATGGTCAGATCATCGGCGAGATGACCTTGATGAAGGCGAACGTCTCCCTCTTGTGCAAAGGAATACAACTCATCACGCAACGTTTTCAAAATTTCCTCTGGAGCTTTTTTACTGTTCTTCTTAAGCCACAGTTTCGTTCGCTCTAGACCGAACTGTTCTGACTGAGCATCTTTCGCTTCGATGAGACCATCTGTATAAAGTAAGAGAAAATCTCCTTCGGCCATAGAAAAAGAACCAAGTGAGCTCGCAGAATCTACTAGCTCAGAAAGACCTAAAAATGCCGTACGATCAATCATTTCTGAAAGCTCCAAGATCTCATCACGTTGACTATCATAGTACAGACCAATTTCATGCGTACCGGCATGAAAGAAACGTCCATCCTTTTCAATCAACAAGAGCTTTGTCATAAACTTATCGCTACCAATACGATCTCGGTTGATCTCACACAAAACTCGATTCACCATATCGTAGATTTTATCTGGTTGGGGAGGTGAGCCAAAGGATAGATGACTTTGAATAATGCCATGAAGAGCTGACATTTCAATTAAGGCCATAATACCCGAGGGCAAACCATGTCCTGAAACATCGCCGATACTAATAAAATTTCCTAAAGGCGTATTGAGCAAATCATAGGAATCTCCGCCGACTTCTGTTGCTGTTTCCATGTGTGCCGCAATTTCATAACCGGGCAAGAGGGGATTCTTGGGAAGTATTGAACTTTGAATATTTCTGGCAATGTCCATTTCTTGCGCTAAACGAAAGGACTTCAATTCCAACTCTCGTGCGAGTTTTTCTTGAAGTAATTTTTCGCGTAAAGCGGAAAGCGTAGATGTCATTTCTTTCCGAATCTCACGAAAAGGAAAACCAGGATGTTCAGTGGCCTCTACGGCCAGGATGACCAACTGGTCCGTGGCCGAGCTCAAGACATACCAAAGATATTTGTCTTCAGCTAAGTTCAAAACACCTAATTTTTTTTCAAAGGGGAGTGCCGAAAGGATTTTTGAAGAATTCTTCTCTAAGCCATATTTTGTTGTCTTATTCCAATATTTTGAAAAGCGGACATCAGCCTCCCCACTTTCATCTCGAAAAAGGATAAAGGCGTTGGGAATACCACAGAAGTTTCCTACGACTTTTAAAGAACGCTCGTAGAGCACTTCGGCCTTGGTAATATTATTATGAAACTGGTTGAACTTATTTTCGATCGCTTGCCGTATCATGTATTCTGAGTTGTTCAAAATATTGTGGGCTTCTTCAATATCGATCTCCGTGACACTTCCCGAATAAATCACCTTGCCACGTCGTAAAAGTATGACATTATCGCAAAGTTCAAACAGTTGTGCCGGGGCTTCAGGTACCAACAAGATTCCTTTGCCGCGGTCTTTCATTTCCTTAAGTTTTTCTTGAAACTTCTTATATTGTTCTAAGGAAACAGAACTCAAGCAATCCCTCAGTAAAAGGTATTCAGCATCTTGAAAGAAAAAAAGTATCAAAGAGAGGAGCTGTCTTTCGGCCACCGAAAGTTGCGAAACCAAAGTGTCCAGAGAATGTTTAAGCCCAAAATATTCTACTGTAGGGCGAACTTTCTGAAATAACTGATCTTCTTGAACAAGATGCTGATGAGAAGCCATGCCGACCAAAAGATTATCGAGAATGTTGAGATTCTGAAATAAGCGACTCGCACCGGGGATCAGCTGAATTCCCTGAGAACCCCACCCTTGCCGATCAGACTCAAGAACTTGTCCTTTTAATAGAACAGTTCCACTGTCAGCAGGTTCTAAGCCCGCCAAAACATTCAACAGTGCCGATGTCTCAGTTTTATCTAAGCTTAAAACCCCAGTCACTTTTCCGGGTAAAATTTCAAGATTAACCTTACGTAAAACTGCACTATTGTTTTGAATCTTGGATAAATTGGAAGCTTGTAACATTCCCGCCACTCCCTTATGAAAACGGGGGATCTTTTTGATCCCCCGTCAAGAATTAGCGTCGCTTTTTCGAAGTAATGTCAAACCAAACAGCAACAGTCAATATTACACCCTTTATGATATATTGGTATTGAATATCCCAGTTTAGTAAGTACATACCGTTATTGAGTGAACCCATAAATAAGGCACCAATAATTGCACCAATAATTGTCCCTTCACCCCCGAGAGTTGATGTACCACCTACTACAACAGCAGCAATGGTGTCCAATTCCCACAGGTTACCAGCAGCTGGCGAGGCACTTGCCATGCGACCTGTAAAGACTAGGCCTGCAATCGAAGCTAAGGTTCCCATAATGACAAAGACAATTAGCGTTCGTGATTGAATATTAATTCCTGATAGTTTTGCAGCTTCTTTGTTTCCACCAATGGCATAGACATGTCTACCAAAGACCGTCTTAGTCGTGATGAAAACGAATAAAAGAGCTAACAAGATTAAAAACAAGAAAGCATAAGAAATACCCACATAGAAAGTCTGAATGGCAAATATTCCAGCAATTAAAATAGATACTAAGATGATCTTCCCTAGTTGCAATGACCAAGGAAGTACTTCAAATCCAAACTTAATGCGGTTGGCTCTGCTTCGGAATTCAAACACCCAATAAAGCACTATGGCTAAAACTCCCAACATTAATGAGAGATCGTGAAAGGGTACGTCTTTACCCACCGTCCCTTTCAGGAACAACTGCGGCAAGAAGCCTGAACCAAACTGATAAATCACACCGGACTGAACTGGTATCGTTTGACCATTTTGTACCGCGAGCAAGATAAATCCGTGGAACATGAGGAAAGAGCCCAAAGTTACAATGAACGCGGGGACTCCTCGATAGGCTACCCAGAACCCCTGCCACAAGCCGGTTAAGATACCTACTGACAAGGCTAAAGCGATTGCTGCCCAAATATTCCAATGCCAGCTCGACCAGGCTAAGGCGGCTACCGCACCTGAGGTTCCACCTAACCAACCTACAGACAGGTCGATATGCCCTGCCACCATAATGAGCACCATACCCACGGCCAGAATGGCGATATAGACGTTTTGCCCTAACAAGTTGGACAGGTTTCTTGGGGTAATAAACTCACCACCCGAAAGAACCTGAAAAATCAACCAGACGGCAATCAAGGCGATGAACATCGCGTATTGATTAATGTTCGTTTTAAAGCCAGAAATAATGATCTGGCTCATACTTTTATTTCGGGTTTCCATGCTTATTTACCTCCCGTGGCGTAATACATGCATTTTTCTTGTGTGGCTTCCTGCCACGGCAAGTCACCAGTAACTTTGCCCTGATGGATCACCAAAACACGATCGCTCATTCCTAAAACTTCCGGCAATTCTGAACTGATCAATACAATGGCTACACCATTGTCAATCAATTCATTCATGAGGTTGTAGATCTCAAACTTGGCACCAACGTCAATACCCCGGGTTGGTTCATCCAGAACGAGAATCTTAGGCTCGGTCATGAGCCATTTTCCGATGACTACTTTTTGCTGATTTCCGCCCGAGAGATTTTTTACTTTCTGTTCTATAGAGGGGGTCTTAATCTGTAACTGCTTCACATAATGGTTGGTAATTTTGACTTCTTTGAGGTAATTAATCACACCTGCTTTGGCAACTTGTTTGTCGAAAGTTTCCATGACCCCATGATCAGAAACCTTTTCCAAACTAGACAAGGTGGTATTCGATAAAATATCCATACCCAAAACAAGACCTTTTTCTTTCCGATCTTCGGAAAGGTACGTAAAGCCAGCCCGGATCGCATCTCGAGGTGAATTGAAGGTGAGATGTTTTCCTTCAATCATAATGTCGCCGCTAATTTCTCTACCGTAACTCTTTCCAAAAAGGCTGAGAAATAGTTCAGTTCGGCCAGCCCCCATTAACCCGGCAATCCCCAGGATTTCACCTTTACGAATTTGAAAACTGACATTATCTATGACTTTCTTCTCAACCAACTCGGGGTGATAAACTGTCCAGTTTTTCACTTCCATCACCACCTCACCGGCTTTATGTTCCTTTCGGGGGAAGCGGCTAGTCAGCTTTCTACCGACCATAAAGTTGATCATCTTTTCTTCGGTCATTCCGCCATCATCGTGAACGCCCTGAGAATGAATCGAGTGTCCATCTCTCAAGACTGTAACCGAATCAGCGATTTCCAAAACCTCTTCCAGCTTATGCGAGATGTAAATGCAGGTGACCCCTTTGTTCTTGAGTTCACGGAGAATCTTTAAGAGATTCTTACTGTCTTCTTCGTTCAAAGCTGCGGTGGGTTCGTCCAAAACTAAAATTTCAGCTTTCTTGGACAAAGCTTTGGCGATTTCTACCAGCTGTTGTTGCCCCACACCCAAGCTGATTAATTTTGTTTCTGGTGAAACGTCTAAGCCCACTTCTTTCAAGTAATTCCTAGTACTGACAAACGCTTCATTCCAATTGATGACGCCGTTTTTGGCAACCTCATTTCCCAGAAACAAGTTTTCCATAATGTTCAGGAGTCTAACCAAGGCTAGTTCCTGATAAATAACAACAATGCCATGATGTTCGCTGTCACGGATGTTGCGGAATTGAACTTCCTCACCCTTAACCCGAATATGCCCCGTGTAGCTCCCATAAGGGTGTACACCACTCAACACCTTCATCAAAGTGGATTTACCCGCGCCGTTCTCTCCGACCAACGCGTGAATTTCCCCCTTTTTGACGCGGAAACTAACGTTGTCGAGGGCTTTGACACCGGGGAACTCCTTGGAAATATTATCCATTTCGAATACGAATTCGCTCATATACCCCTCGTT
>DAIDJJ010000145.1:0-248 GCA_027451385.1 Spirochaetales bacterium
TCCATGCGGAAAACAAAAATGACTTCCGCTCAAGTCATCAATCTTATTGGCAATAATTTTCTTAGCAAGAATTCCTTGGAATACATGACTTCAAAAGAAAACCGCCTCAAAGGCGGTTTTTTTACATCATCCTCGTCACATCATTCCCGTTGGTAAAACTCGTTAAAGCTATTTACGGGGCTTGATGATTTCAAACCCGCAATACGGTACTAAAGCGGCGGGGATTTTCACCGAGCCATCTTTTTGTT
>DAIDJJ010000145.1:258-6713 GCA_027451385.1 Spirochaetales bacterium
TGAAAGTTCTCGAGGATGGCTACTATAGCTCGGCTGACCGCGACAGCGGTACCATTCAACATATGAACGGGGCGATTTCGACCGTTTTCATCCTTATAACGAATACCCAAGCGGCGTGCTTGAAAATCCGTACAATTTGAAGTGGAGGTAATTTCGCCCCAGTCCCCTCCCTCGCCTCTTCCGGGCATCCAAGCCTCTAAGTCGTATTTTCGGTAAGCTGGCGCCCCTAAATCGCCTGTACAGGTGTCGACCACGCGGAAAGGGATGTTCAAGGACGTGAATAAGTCTTCTTCAATTCCGCGAAGCTCTTCATGTAGGGCACTCGATTCTTCAGGTCGGCAATACACAAACATTTCTACCTTAGTAAACTGATGGACGCGGTACAACCCTTTTGAGAATTGACCATGGGCACCAGCTTCACGGCGAAAACAGTGAGAAACACCAGCCATGCGAATGGGACCTTGCGACAAATCTAAGATTTCTTCGGAATAATAACCACCCAGAGTAATTTCCGCCGTTCCGACGAGACAAGTTCCTGTTCCCTCTAAGGGGTAAATATTGGATTCTTCCCCGCGAGGATTAAAGCCAATCCCCGCCAGGACTTCTTCTTTGGCAATATCTGGCGTAATGAGCGGAGTGAAGCCTTTTTTTGTCAAAAGGTCTAAGGCATAACGGACCAACCCAAGTTCAAGAAAAACACCTTCGTTTTTTAGAAAATAAAACTTCGTCCCAGAAACTTTGGTCCCAGCCTCAAAGTCGACAATGTCGAGCTTTTCACCCAATTGCACATGATCCAAGGGCGGAAAGTCAAATGTTGTCGGAACTCCCACCCGTTTGATTTCAAGGTTATCCCCTTCGAGTTTGCCAACGGGAGCCTCGGGGTGTGCCATATTTGGGAGTGCCATCATGGCTTTTTTAAAGCTTTCTTCGACCCCAGTCAGTTCTTCTTCAAGGACGGTAATCGCCTCTTTTAACTGACGGCCTTCTTCAATGAGAGCTGTTCTGGTATTTGGGTCTAGTTTGCCTTTCATTTTCCCCGCATTTTCATTGCGGGCGGCTCGGCGTGCTTCCAAAGTTTGCAACAACTTCGAACGTTCGTCCGCTAAGCGCAACGCTTCTTGCGGATCAGCCGTCATATGGCGATTTTTCACATTTAAAAGGACTGCATCGAGGTTTTCCCTCAGAAAATTCAAGTCTAGCATAGCTCATCTTACCGAGGAGCCCTTAGACTGACAAGTTCCTGAGGGTTACCGAAGAGAAAAGACTTTAACTGAAATAGAACTTGGAAAGTTCTTCAAACTCACTGATCGTCGTCGAAACTTCTTTAGCAGTCTTACACTTCATGAGTGCAGGATAAAACTCAGGGTTGGTCATCAGAAGCGCCAAGTTCTTTAAAACAAAAAGATGGCCATCAGGGGCATTGTCATCCCCCACCAGCATCATGACGACATGAACTGGTTTACCATCCAAGCTCTGATAATCAATCCCTTTTTGCGAGATACCCAAAACGCCATAAGTCCGGTTCAAATTGGGGAGATGCGTATGTGGCAAAGCGATATTCCGGGCAATACCCGTTGTCATTTTCTTTTCGCGTTCCCACAAACCCGTCAACAAGGTCTCACGCGAGAGCGAGGGAGCTTTATGAACCAGAAAATCTACCATTTCGCGAAACAGATCTTCTTTACTTGTGCTTTTCAAATCGACCAGAACCCAATCCGGTTTGAAAATCTCAGAAATCAGCATATTCCCCTCATTTATAGGTAGCCATAAGAGCCAGCCTGGGGCTGGCTCTTACCCAAGTTAGGTCAAACTATTCTTCAAAAGAATGGCAACAACGAGTCCCAGAATTGCGTAAAGTTCAGGGAACGCCGCTAAAATCAAGGTTGAGGTAAAGACATCACTACCCAACCCAATGGCATTGATACCAGAGGCGAGCAATTGCCCCATCTTGATAGCTGAAGCCAAAGCCACAATACCAAAGGCAATGCCGGCGGCAAGAATGACAGCCCCATTAAACACACTGATGTGTGCGGTCAAGTACGGCTGGTACAGAATGTACGCCACAAAACCGTACAGACCTTGCGAAGCCGGAAGAGCCGAAAGGATCAGTGCGGTTCCGAAAACTTCCGGTCGCTTCTTCAAGGCACCAACGGCAGCATTGCCGGCGGTGACCAGACCAATCGCACTTCCCATGCCCGAAAGACCCGCCATCAAAGCGATGCCAACTCCTGCTAGGATAATACCTAAAGCGTCCATGAAAAACTCCTTTTTCCTAGTTTTTTCCTAGTTTTGATGAGATTTTGTCTGCATTCGGAAGGGGGAATAGGAAACTCCGCCCCCCTTAAATCCGATCGCTTTATAGAACTCGACGAACGTGAGCCTGACGGGATGCACGAACGACGCAATCAAAGCCAAACCAAGATTGATAGAGTGCCCCAAAAGCAACACCACTACCAAAGCTAGCCAGAGCAAGGGATTATCCCCTTTACCTAGCACCATGAGCCCAATCGTATTGAAGGACATGGCTAAAAGGCCGCCAGCTAAGCCTAAGGCGAACAAACGCAGGTAAGACAAAAAGTCACCTAAGATCTGGGAAAAGAATTCAAACAATTCCCAAAGACCGTGCGCAGGTCGCAGATAAAACTTCACATGATGTTCAACACCATTGAAGAATAGAACTAAGACAATGCCTACGATGGCCAGAATTTGTGTTACCAACGGAAGGTTGGGAATAGCATAAATCCACGGGCCAATCGGAATCGGTCCCACCATCAAATGAGGTCCATCCCCGAAGTAGCCCATTTGAAGAATTCCAATCGCGGCAAACACCACTAAACAAGCGGTACCCAAGGGTTTCAAAGCCCCCTGAATCCCATTATTTCGGAAACCATTGTAGGAACGAAGGAGATGCCCGATCAGAACCTGAACGATCCCTAATAAAATGGGCAACCGCATGGCTTGATCCATCGACCCAAAACTCGCGAAGGACTTTAAAAAGCTTGGGTAAACAGAGCTATCGGCTTGGATACCAAACATATCGCCCAACAGGATACCGCCCAAAATTGTCGTCAGCGAAAGAACGATCCCCAGACCGGCAAACTTTTTCAGTTCGCCTTTTACGACAAAGAAAGCCGTTACGGTGGCAATCAGCATCAAAAACCCATACCCGACATCGGCCAAACATAACCCCACAAATAAAGCAAAAAACGGCCCTAAAAAGGCTGTCGTATCTGCTTCATGATAATTGGGTAAACTGTAGACCTTCGTAATGGGTTCAAACAGCGTCGCCAGTTTGCCATTTTTCATGGCAATGGGCGGAGAATCTTTGTGTGTGGGGCTTTCAATCAAGAAGGCACAGGTTGAAGCTTCTAAGAAGGCTTTCACCTCAGATTCTTTCTTGACAGGAAACCAGCCTTGAAGCAAAAGAGCTTTCCCATCAGCAACTTCGACTAAGCTGTTGTTGGCTAAGGCATAAGCCAGGCGATCTTGATAGGACTTGATCCCCTGGGAAATCGCGTCTAAATAGCGGCCGTACGAAAGTAAAGTCTTGCGTCGCTTCATAATATCTTCATGAAGCCCCAGAGCCTTGGCTTTTAATTGAGTTAAAGAGCCGGCTAAAAAGACTTCTTGACCCACCAAGGTGACTTCTTCACCTTTTTTGTTCAGGGCCACGTAATAGACATGCGAAGCATCCCGGGTCACTTCGACAAAAGAAGGTTCCTTGGAAACAGTTTCGTATTCCGCGATCAAAGCCGTGGCAAAGCGGCAATGTAAGCCGGATTCTTCGAGGGCAGCCAACTTCGAAGCGTCGTAGTCGCCCCAAATTTCCTGCGCCGCAATTTCTTTGGCCAGCTTTTCGCCTTGAGCCTTTAAGTCTTCTATTTCGACATTGGTCTTCTCGATGACATCAAGAATCGCGTCTAAGTCTTCGGTCGCTTCTTGGTGAAACGTCGTGTGCTCTTCGGCTGTTAAAGCTTTGATAAACGAATAGATACGTTCCAGCTTCGTGATATTTTCTTTAAGAAGCAAAACTTCTAAACGTTGGGTATCCTTACCAAACTCAACGTGTACGACCCCTAAATCCTGCAAAGGCCGCAAGATCACATTCCGGTCATCGCTTCTCAAAAGAAGCGAAAGCTTTTTCATTTTCTCGATCATGCAGCACCCGCTCCGGCTTCTTCAGCAGCCTGTTTGGATTTGGTGATCTTCTGAGCCGACTTCTCGAGGTTATCAACGTCTTCCAAGTAACGTTTGATGCGTAAAATCGCATCGTTGTACTCGGGAATCTGAACCTTTTCGTAGAGGTTAACCTTTTGAGTGGTCTTTTTGAGGGAATACTCCAAAATCGACAGACGTTTTTCAGCCACCTCAACTTGCGATAAAAGTTCAGTGAGCTGTTTCAACTCGACGATCCCAAAAGCCAACCAGTTCGGCCCTGCAAAGCGCGAGAAATAGGCAATCCCATATTCAAGGTTTTGCAACAAGGGGGTCTTTACACCAGCGACTTTCTTGACACCGACTTCGACGTTTTTCAGTTCAAAAATCTCTAACGGAAACTCGGCCCACAACCCCACATCTTTTCTTAGAGCTGAAAGCCTGTTTTGCAACTGCAATTTGAGTTCTTTCAGCTCGTCTTTTTGCTTTTGGATGGTGACGCGCAAGGCAGCCTCTTTACTCTTGAGGACGGGAAGTGCCGTTTGCCTCATTTTCAATTGAGCCCTCAGTTGCTGCATCGCAATCTTATTAAATTGATACGTTAGGGCCATCTTATGCCTTCCAGTACTTATCCATCAGGCTTTGCTTGATTGCGACTTCCGTTTTGCTGAAATATTTTCCAAACAAATTCCAAGCGGTATCCAGCATCTCGTCTACCTGAATATTGACGTCGATGGCAAGCAAACTCCGTGAATAGTCCGCGCCAAAGTGAATCGTTCTCTCGTCATAATCGGTGAGATCGAAGCCGTTATCCCGTTTGGTTTTAGCTTTGGCGGCATCCGCAAAAAGCCGAACAGCCGCGTTCATGACCTGAGGGTGATCTTCGCGGGTTCTTTTCCCAATAACCAACTGTTTTAAGCGCGAAAGTGAGCGGAAGGGGTCAACGATGACCTTACCGACTTCAGTATCTCGACGTAAAAAGAGCTGTCCCTCGGTAATGTAACCGGTGTTATCGGGGATGGCGTGGGTAATGTCCCCGCCCGAAAGGGTGGTCACCGCAACAATCGTAATCGAGCCCCCCGAGGGTAACTGAGCGGCCTTTTCGTAGATTTTGGCCAAGTCCGAGTACAACGAACCAGGCATCGAATCTTTCGAAGGAATTTGATCCATCTTGTTCGAAACGATGGCCAAGGCGTCGGCGTAAAGCGTAACGTCGGTCAAAAGAACCAGAACCTGCTGGTTTTTCTCGACGGCGAAATACTCGGCCGCAGTCAGGGCCATGTCGGGAATCAAGAGGCGTTCTACCGGGGGGTCTTCTGTGGTGTTGATAAAACTGACAATGCGGTCAAGAGCACCAGCGTTATCAAACAAATTGCGAAAGTACAGGTAGTCGTCATTCGACAACCCCATTCCCCCGAGGATAATCTTATCGGCCTTGGTTCGCAGGGCTACGTCGGCCATAACCTGGTTGTACGGCTGGTCAGGGTCGGCAAAGAACGGGATTTTTTGTCCGGTAACGAGGGTATTGTTTAAGTCAATCCCGGCAATACCCGTGGTGATCAGTTCGGAGGGCTGTTTACGACGAACGGGATTAACGGTTGGCGAGCCAATCGGCACCTCTTGTCCATCTACCTCCGGGCCACCGTCGATGGGCTGACCGTAGGCGTTGAAAAAACGACCAGCCAGTTGATCCGACACTTTTAAGGTGGGAGAACGGCCAGTAAACACCACTTCGGAGTTGGTAGAAATTCCCTCAGTACCCTGGAAAACCTGGAGAGTAACTTCTTCCCCTTGGATTTTGACGACCTGAGCGGGACGTCCATCCACGTAAGCCAGTTCTTCGTTGCCAATCCCTGTCGCTCTGAGCGTACAGGTCGCCTTCGTCAGCTTGAGAATTTTGGTATAAACCTTCTGAAACGCTTGTGTCACCATTACATCACTCTCCGTTCTTGCAGAATGTCGCGGAATTCTTTTTCGTATTTGTGGAACTCATCTGACTCATAGACCGCATAGTTCATCTGCTTAAGGACGTTGATCACTCTCTTGAAATAGGGAGCCACTTGGTCAAACGAGTCAAAGTTGTAGTTCGACTCAACCACATGCGTCACGAGATCCATCATGTATTTTTGGCGAGGCATGGAGCATTGGGAGTCGATCTTATCGAAAGCGTCCTGTTGCATCAAAACGAAGTCAATCGTCTCAGCTTTCCAGAAAGTTAAGTGGTAATCAATCGGAACACCATCGTCACCCAGAATGTTGATTTGGTCACTTGCCTCTTTACCGCGATAAACCCAGTTTTT
>DAIDJJ010000146.1:0-6630 GCA_027451385.1 Spirochaetales bacterium
CTGGGTCTTTTCTTCGTGTTCACGTTTCGACCCCTATTATTTGCCTCGTTTGACCCCCAAGCGGCACAAGCACGAGGTGTCCCGACCCGTCTTCTGGGAACCGCTTTTATGGCGGTAACGGCCCTGGTCGTCGCGTTGTGTGTACCAATTACCGGAACCTTGCTTGTCTTTACTCTGTTGGTTGCCCCCGCCGCCATCGCGACCCGCCTGACCGGTAGTCCCGTCAAGGCCGTCCTTTTAAGTCTGCTCCTGGCTGAAGTTCTGGTTTGGACAGCCTTCATTCTCGCGTACAACTTCAATAGTATTCCCGGCTTTTTTGTCGCGGCACTTTCTTTTTTGCTTTACCTCGTTGTTCGGCTTACCCCCCGTCCTTCTCGAAAATCACACCGGAGGTCTTCATGAACAGTTTTTGGACTTCGGAGTTATTTTGGAACGCCGTAGCCGGCGCGACCGCAGCGGCCCTCACCGCAGGGGCGGCGGGATTCTTTCTTTCCTTACGAGCCTTGGCCTTTACCGGCGAGGCGTTGACCGACATCGGCTTTGCAGGGGCCTCGGGAGCGGCGTTAGCAGGAATGAACCCCCTGGCTGGGATGGCTGGGTTTTCCCTTTTGGCGGTGTTGGGTCTAGGCTCTTTGAACGACCGGCTCAAAGGCAGAGACATCGAAACCGGCATCGTGCTGTCGTTGGCTTTGGGGTTAGGTGTTCTTTTTTTAAACCTTTCGGCTCAGTCCGGGGCGTCCCAGTCCAGCTGGGGCTTAGGTTTACTGTTCGGCTCGTTAGCTAGCCTCACCCTCGGGAATGTGGTGTTGGCCGGAGTGTTCTGCGTCCTATCGCTTTCAGCGCTGGCGATCATGTTCCGCCCTCTGCTGTTTGCCTCGTTGGACCCGCTTTTGGCCCAAAGCCGTGGTGTCCCCGTCAAAGCCTTGGCGCTTGCCTTTCTGGTCGTCTTGGCGCTGGCCACCTCGGTCACCCTCCTGGTAGTGGGAGCTCTTCTGACCTCAGCTTTATTGATTGCCCCCGCGACGGCCGCTTTGAACTTTTTCCGTCGTCCCCGCCAAGCTCTCATCGCCAGCCTGCTTTTTGCCCTGGGGATTGCCTGGCTTGGTTTGGCCGCGTCTTTTTGTCTGCCTCAGGGGCATATTCCCCCCAGTTTTTTTATGGCGCTTTTGGCGTCAGGGCTATATTTTGCTTCCTTACCCGCCCGGAGTCAGCGTCGGCGTGACACGTGCGGCTGTCAACACAGCCGGGAAGTTGCCCCCCAGTAACCCCAAAGGAGACCGCTTTGAGATATCCAAAATCTGCCTGGTTCTTAGGAACTTTTACGCTATTCCTGGCTGTTTTCGCGTCCTGCACGGCCTCACCAACAGCCCCCAAAAAACTTCTGGTCGTGGCCGCTGAAAACTTTTGGGGCGATATTGCCAAGCAAATCGGGGGGGAGGAGGTCCAAGTCGTCAGCCTCATGAGCAACCCTAACCTTGACCCGCATGAGTACGAAGCCAATATCGCGGCGGCAAAGCAGGTGTCCGAAGCTCAATTGGTGATTAAAAACGGGGACGGGTACGATACTTGGATGGACAAACTTTTAACGGCCTCACCGTCTTCCCAGCGGATTGTCCTCACCGCTTGGGACCTCGCTCCCGTGAAGTTACCCGAAAACGAACACATCTGGTACAGCGTGACCAATGATGAAGCCTTAACCCAAGCGATTGCCGCCAAACTGACGCAACTGGCTCCCGAGCACGCCGCAGAATTTACCGCCAACGCCCAAAAACTTACTGCAGAATGGCAAACCCTAAGCCACCAAATGGCCCAGCTCAAACTCAAGCTCAAGGGCACTCCGATTGGACTCACCGAAACAATTTTTCTGTATCAAACCCGAGATCTGGGGTTAACCGTCGTCACGCCGTTTCCCTTTATGAAAGCCGTCGCCGAAGGCACAGACCCCTCACTACAAGACACGTATACCGTAGAACAGCAAATTCGAACGCATGCCATCAAAGTTCTGGTTATTAATGAGCAAACCTTAAGCCCCTTAGTGACTAAGCTGCAAGCACTTGCCGCCTCAGCGGGTATTCCTGTTGTCCCTATTACCGAAACCATGAACCAAGGGCCTATGCCGTCGTGGCTGGGGGGTCAGCTGAATCGCTTGGCGGCGGCATTGGGGAAGTAGACTGACAGCTTTCACAGACTCCATACAAGGTCAGCGAATGCGCTTGTACAAAAAAATGATTTTCCCGGCTCACAGCCTCTAACTGGTCCTGGGGAAGGCAAAAACTGAACTCGCGGATCGAGTGACAATTCAAGCAGGCCAAGTGATGGTGGTGGCCCAAGGCATTGAGAACTTCACCGCAAACACGGTACAGTTTGGTCCCATCCAAAAAATCAATCAAATCCACGACCTGAACTTCGACCAAGCGGCGCACGGTTCGAAAAACCGTGGCCCGACCCAAGGTTGGGTTATCGCCGCGAAGCGACTGCCAGAGTTCGTCGGCGGTAAAGCCCTGACCGCTGGCGGCTAAACAGCCCAAGCGCTCGGCCATCAGATGCCGGGGACGAGTCCGGCGTTCCCCGAGTTGGTCCAGGGCCGCCTCAATTTTCTGTACAAAAAAGCCTTGTTCTTCTCTCATACCCTGTCTTTTCTAAAAAGTCCTTAAAACGCCCTCAGGTACTGGGGCGGAACCTTTTGAAAACTGGCCGGAAGGTGTCGAAGCAACCAATACGGGTCTCGAAGCAGTTGTCGGCCTAACAAAACAAGATCTGCCTGTTCAGAAGAAATGACTTCGTTGATCTGTTGCCAGTCTTGCAATAACCCGACCGCCGCCGTAGGAATTTGGGCTTCGGAACGTACCTGGGCCGCAAAGGGGACTTGGTAACCAGGACCCAAAGGTATCTTCGCCCCAGGAACTAAACCACCAGAAGACACATCGACGAGATCCACACCTTCTTTTTTCCACAAGCGGGCCAACTTGACAGTTTCGGCCGGAGTCCAGCCGCCTTCAGCCCAGTCAGTAGCCGAAATACGGGCAAACAGAGGTTTCTCGGCAGGCCAAACCGTACGTAAAGCCCGGGAGGCTTCTACCGCCAACCGGGTTCTGCCATCAAAGTCCCCGCCCCAGGAATCCTGTCGCTGATTGGTAAGGGGCGAAAGGAACTGGTGAACAAGGTAGCCGTGGGCGGCATGAAGCTCAATCACATCAAAGCCCGCCTGATGGGCTCTCTGGGCCGCTGACACAAAAGCCTCGAGCACTTCCGAGATTTCATCGGAACTCAGGGGGGAGGGCATGGGGTCCCCTTCGGTAAAAGGAATCGCGCTGGGGGCACGAACAACCCAACCGCCCTGGTCAGGATGTACAGTCTTCCCCGACTTCCAAGGTGCCGCTACAGAAGCCTTTCGGCCGGCATGGGCCAACTGAACCCCCACGGCGACCCCAAGGCTGTGCAATTGCTCGACTAAACGAGCCAAGGCTTGGGCGTGCTCGGCGTCCCAAATTCCTAGGTCATCCGGCGAAATCCGGCCTTCGGGAAGAATTGCCGTAGCTTCCAACATAACTAAAGAAGCCCCACCGACAGCTCGCTCTGCATAATGGCGAAAATGCCAGCTGGTGGGGAAACCTTGGTCGGCAGAATATTGACACATCGACGAGAGGGCAGCCCTATAAGGCAACGTCAGCCCCCTCAGACTTAGCGGTTGAAGAATCGCTTCAAATTTTTGTTCACTCATACCTTTAGTATACTCATGCCCTACTCAAAAAGGAAAAGGGTCACAAAGTCCAAAACTCTCCCGCTTTAATAAAGGGAAAGCGCAAGGGAAAGGCCTCGTAAACACTCGAGTCGATGAATAAAGGGACACTGTCTCGCTCTGCCAATTGTTGGAGCTGAGCGGCACGTTGAACGGGACGCCCCACCAAAGTATATTCTAGGCGGTGCACACTCCCCAAAGTCGCCGAAAACACCTCACCCCATGAAAGTCCCACAGCTAAATTCAGCCCTTTTGGCAAAAAATCAGGTCGAACATCATTAAAGGTTTGACGATAATCCAAAAGTTCTCGGGCACATTCCACGGCACGTTCCAAATCGTTTTCATCGCTCAGAGGACAACCAAAACTGATCAGCAAGGTTTCCCCTAAAATCTTATTGACACTCCCCTTATGGCCATAGACCAAGTCCATCATATCCGTGAGTAAATCATTGAGGAATTCCGCATAAACAGGGGCCCCTAAGTTATGCCAAAGGTTCTGGACCCCCAGGATCTTGACTTGGAGTATAGCCGCCTTACCAGAGGTTTCACGAAGCTTTGAGTTCCCCGTCTGTAAAAGCTGGGCTAACATATCTCCAGAAAAATAACGTGAGAGGACCGCTTTGTCTTTGGTGAGAGTTTCTAGAACTTTCATGTGAGCGGTGATGTTGGTGAGAGACCCCGCCAAGGCTAAGCATTTCCCGTTTTCGTCAAATTCACCTACGGCACGAACCATCATCCATAAAAATTCCTCAGCTCGGTTTTTCATCCGAATGTAGGTAGAAAGGACGGGACTTTGTCCCGAAATACAGCTTTGGATACCTTGCTTAAGTTGGTTCAAATCATCGGGGTGTACACGGTCAAACCATTCAAAAATGCTCGAACTCAGCTCGTAACTGGCATAGCCCAACAAGGCTTTCCAACGGGACGAATAGTGAACTTCACCCCGCTTAAGATCCCAATGCCAAACTCCATCGTGCGAGCCCCTCAAGGCCAAAGAAAAACGCTGGGCTTCGGCTTCTTCCGCAGAAAGATTTTGAGTTTTGACCAACCTCACCATGCCGATATACCCATCCACAGCGCCTTCAAAGTCTCGTAGAACCACTGCGCTCAGGGAACAAGCCAGTTCACTGCCCCGTTTATCTTTAAGTTTGATTCGAAACGCCGTGACGGCCCCACTAGACTCAATTTCACTTCGAAAACGTCGCCGTTCCATGGGAAGAGCCAAAATATCATCCACATGCCGCCGCAACAATTCCAGTTTTGTAAAAGAAAGCATCTGACAGAAACTTGGGTTAGCATCAATGAAATAGCCTTCTTTCGTGGTGATGTACATTCCTTCCCGCGAGGTGTCGAAGAAAACTTTATAATGGTCCCGGTAGAGGTACATAGTTCACCTTGTCCCAGGAAGCGTGATGACAAACTCTAAGTAATGCCCCTTTTGAAAACTTAAGGCGATGGTGCCCCCGCGCTCCGTGACGGCCGAACTGACAAACGAAAGGCCAACCCCACGGCCGGCATCTTCTGTTACCCCTGAAGCCGTGCTCACCCCATCGGTAAAGAGGAACCTCACCACATCGCCACGTGACCAATGGCTGATCGTCTTGGGGTCATACCCTTTTTCCAGAGCTTTTTTCCGCAGGGCGGTCAGGTCCAGGCCTTGCCCATCGTCTCGCACCTTGACGACCAAGCGGTTGTTTTGTTGTTCGGCTGTTAAGGTAATGCGGCCTTCTTCGGGCTTTCCCAGTTTGTGACGCTCTGCGGGTGTTTCAAGACCGTGAATCACCGCGTTTTTAATCAATTGCGAAAGGATCTGTTGCCAGAAACTCAAATCCTTTGCCTCAAGTTGCTGTTCAAAATCCCGTGAGGCCAATAAACCTGCGGTTTTCTGGACTTTCTGGGCTGTTCTCATGGCAAGACTTTTCAACGCTGAAACTAGCCCTTGTTCTGCCGACTTGTCGGCTTGAACAAAACTGGTTTGAAAATTTCGAAGTTTTTGGACTAGCCGATTCAGTTCTCGGCCTGTTTCTTGAAACCGTCCTAATTTCAAAGCAAGCGTTAAGAAATCGGCGTTCTGCAAATTGGCCTTTCGTTCCAAGGTTTGAATTTCTGTCTCGAGTTCATGGATTTCTGTAACTAAAAACGTTAATTCGAGTAAAGAAGCCTCTCCTTTTAAACCATGAAGTAAGCGAAATGTCAGTTTAAGGACTTCCAGAGGGGTGTGCTGACCTGCTTCCATCAAAAGGTTGATTTGCCGAGATTTCTGATCAAACTCTTTGAGAAACTCGGACAAAAGCTCGGGCGCAATGTGCAGAATTTTGTAAAATAATTCCATCTCACTTTCGCGTTCCTGCCTTTGAGAGTCTAAATTCTTTTGTAACTCCATTTCCGCGCTGACATCGCGCAGGATGCCCATCACTCGAACAACCTTTCCCTCTTCGACAAGCCGTCGAAACTGAAACCGAGCATGCCGTGTTTGAGCTTTATCGGGAGACGCCAAGGGTACGAGTTCCACTTGGCGAAGCGGATTGAGTCGGGCCAAGGCTTGCTCATCTATCGAATTGTCAAAAAGCACCGTGAGAAACTCGGGCCAAGATTCTAATAAAGCTGGTTGGACCAAGGGGGCTAAAACCTGGGAGAACTGAGCTCCCGCCAACGATGGAACACCGAGAATCTCTTCTAAGACTCCCGAGTAAAACGGACCCAAGCGACCTGCGGGGTCTAATAGGAACAGGCCTTCATGAACATTGTTAAGAATGGACAGGTAATCCGCTTTCGCAATGAGATTTTCTTGGAGCCTGTCCATGACTTTGTTATATTGAGCAGCTATCTGCCCTACTTCGGTAAAAGGCTCCACGGGCGCACGAAGGTTCAGGTCCCCCGAACGGCTTTGC
>DAIDJJ010000147.1:0-6622 GCA_027451385.1 Spirochaetales bacterium
GCGAGTAATTGAGCAGTTTGTGGAATGTTGCGGATAAGTGGTCTGGGGTAACACCCAGACGACCAGCGTAATCGGAAACATGCTTGTGATCTAAAAACTCTTCAGAGACCATGAGACAGTACTCCTCGACTAGTCTTCGAGCGGCCGAGGCCGGTACTCCCGCCCAGAAGTCTGGGTATAGCCGTTCCAACATCACTAACAAAATACGAAGTAAGGATTGCTGAACCACGGTAGATAAAAAGTTCGAAGACTGAGCTTCCTGCTGTAGCTGAACAAAGATCTCTTCGATACTGTTCTTTTGCAAACTTAATACTTTAAATTCGGGCTGACGATCAATAGAGTGAAAATAACCTAGAGTACGCAAAAGCCGTTGGTCCGCCGGACCCCCATCGAGAAAGTCAACGGAGAAACTAAGCTCCCAGCCTGATAAGTCTTGGCCGTGCCGCCAACCCCTCACACGATGAGGAGACCAGAAATACATTGTGTCGGCGGACGCTTGGTAAGTTTCAAAGTCAATGATGACTTCGGCTTCTCCGCCAGTTATCCACAGCAGATGAAAATCATCTGCTTGAGCAGGGGAGCTGTCTCGCTCCGTGGACGAGAGTCGCTTGACGAGTATGCTCGACATCCTTTGGTGTGAATTTTCTAATCGGTAACCCATATCTCGGAAAAGTACCGAAAATTCCGGCAAGCGTACATGGGAGGCGTTGGCTCAGGTTAGTAATTTTCAGACAAGGAGTTCTTATGAGCCAACTAAACAGCAAATCAACAATTGGACTGGCGGCTAAACTGGGATCGATTCTTTTCCTAGTCTGGAGCGTTCTTCATATTTACGTCGGCATTGCCGGTATTCTAGCTTTTTTCGGAGGAACTACAGATACACAATTTCAAATGCTTTTCAGTGGGACTAACGCCCCGTGGAGTGCCATTCACCTTCCCACCGATGGTGTAACGAGGAACGCGTTAAGTCACCTCTTCGGAAACTTCGTCGTCGATGTGGGAGGCTACGGCATCCTTGGCCTTCTTGTCTCGTGGCTTATCTTCAAACAGGGCTCTTGGCTAGGTTACTTCCTTGGAGTCTTTCTCATAGGTATTAGTGACCTAGCTTTCACTTTATTCATGGTTGTACCTGGTATCATCTCCTTTAATTGGGAGAGCATCTCGGGACCGGTTATTTGGCTGATAGCTGTGATTTTGACACCGTTCGGTCTTCCAAGAAGAAGAGCCAGCTAAGGGTTTAAAACCAGTCGTGGGGAGTGTAGGGGAACTCCCCCTACTCACCCGATTTAGGTGCCAAGGATTTCATTCAACCCTTCAATGATTTCTCTAAGTTTCTCGTCGTTGATTTTACCAATTACTTCATGGATTCGATCGGTTGAAAGCGTTCTAACTTGACCAATTTTAACCCAAGATGGTTTTGGCAATTTTTCATCTTCGAGTGAATAGGAAAGTGGATATCCTGCTTTAGGTTTTTGACTGGTAATAGCCATTCCTATTACCGTTCCTGACTTTTCATTGAAAATATTTGAGCTCAATATCAAGACCGGACGAATTCCTGATTGTTCATGGCCCATGGTCGGATTGATATCAACCCAATATATTTCTCCCCTTAATATACTGGCCATTCTTTTTCTTCAATCAGATCAAGTTTTTCACATTCTTTCGCTAGTCTATTTCGTTCGATTTTTCCGATTTTCTCGTCCAAAGCCTCTTGAATTGTCCGACTTCGATTAGGAAACCTTTGCACCTTAACCAACAAGTCTAATTTTTGCAAAGTTTCACGATCAATGGTTATTGCAATTTTTGATGCTGACATCGGATTTTCTCCTGGTATGATAATACATCATACCAGGAGAAAAGCAATGAAAGGGTTAATTTTACCCAAGTGGCGACAAGTTCCAAGAAAGCAATGTCTAAACGGAGGTCATCTTTGGCTGATATTCCTTTGGCAACTGGATGGCTTGGCTTCTGCCTGTCGAAGGTCTTAGTTTTTACCACGTATTAAAGTCAAATTCTGTTAAGTAAATTCGAGACTATTTGCTACATTACAGTGTACCTCTTTAATACGTTACTGTGAGCCTCTCTCTTTAGTAGCAAACCGGGAGTTTACTACATACTATTTCCTTTTTAAGTTGGAACAACTCCGACACCGATCCCTGAATTACAACGCTGTAGTTTCAAAATCGCTATGGCCCCAATTAGTCGCTGTTTTCCTTCAGGTGTTTCAACTTCACCCGACTACACCGTAGCATGGCTTGATAAATTAGTCTCTCTGCGAGAATTCGTTTCTTTGAAGGGAGACCCGTGGCGTAGAATCGTAAGGTGCCGAATTTTACCTTCACCTGGTCGAGTCCACCAGCCCAACCCAGTTTTCTTAATCGGCGGCACAACCAGTTCAGTGTAGGGATCCATTCATCGGGAACGTCTCCGTCCCAACCGGAATAATGTGTGGTACCCTGGGGATCATTCATTCCCGGACCTATGTTCCAACGAAGAACCCAACGTGAAAAACTTTCCGTAGGTGTAGGTTGGTATATGCTATTTGACATGTAATTCTCCAATTAGCAGGTGGTAAATTTGCCGAGTTTTATTAGCTGGTGTGGCGGACTTCGACAGAGAAAGACCTGATCTGGGATAAATTCTCGATGGGTTAGACCCCAAATTCTTGGGCAGGTGTTGATAAAACCATCATAAACACCCAGTTGACGCATAGTTGCGGCATGAAAGAGAAACTCTGGTGTATTGCCTACAGCGTCATCCATGTTAGACACTGATAAAAATTTGCTTTACAATTTATCTTTCAGATCACATATTCTACATTAAGTCTGTTACAGATTCCTGATAGTTTTTTATCATTGGTTAGTAAAGTTCCGTCATTTCTTCTTGCTAGAATCACATAAAACATATCATAAACCGAATGGGCATTTTTTATGCTTTCACCGAGAGCTTCTTTCCATAAATCATGGCAAGCATGAAAGTCATCAATCATATTTATGCCATCTTCGACGAATTGGATACACTCTTCATGAGATATAATATTAGCTTTGTAATATTTCCAAAGCACATTTGAAATCTCAGAAATGAAGAGATCTGGTGCTATAACCCAATTTTCAGCATTAACCTTATTTTGAAATATTTCCTTTTTTTCTTTTAATAGCAAAATTTCGACAGCCGCACTTACATCCAAAATGATGATCATCGATCACGATCCTCACGAATTAGGGCGACCGCATCAACTTCTTTAACTTTATCAGCGATTTGACGTGAATTTATTTTATCCATCAACTGTCTTCGCCTTTCAAGATTAGAAATTTCCTGGCCTAAACCTTTTTCCAATAAAACAACAACTTGCTGAGCAATTGTCCGATTTTGTTTTTTTGCTACTAGGGTAATTTTTTTGTAAATATCTTCCGGACAGTCTCTTACTTGAAGTAATGGCATTTGAAACTCCTGCATACATATTACAGCTCAAAGTATGATGTGTCAAATTCTCAAGAGGTATGAAGTTTCAAGCTTTACCGCTTTAATTTCGACTTTTGTTTTATTCTTTATTACTTTTTTTTCAAAGGATGAAAAATCTGGGCACGTTCAAGCATTTCGATAAACTGAGCAATTTTTTTTCGGCGTGTTTCTTCTTTTTTTGTCGTAGAGAGACGAAAAATCAAAGCAAATCTGTTTTGACTGCCCAGTGACTCAAAAAACTCTTTTGCTTTGGGGCTTTGAACTAAAGCTTGCTCAAAGTCCACTGGAACATCCCAGCTAGTCATGGATTGATAGGCGGAATCCCACTGACCGGATAACTTAGCTTGTTCCACGGCAACAAGGCCTGGTGTTTTCATTCGCCCTTCTTGCGTCAACTATTCCACAAAAGCTTGCCTTTTCATCAGGTCACTTGCATCTTTGTGTCTGCCAGTTCCTAGACTGAAGGGAGTGTTATGCCCCAAGACATCCAACTCAAAAAACTTTTACCGTGGATTCTCTACCTCATCTTTTTTGCGGTACTCAACGAAACTGTTTTTAATGCCTCAACACCGAGCATTGCGGCTGCCTTTTCGCTCAATGCTTCGGAAGTAAGTTGGGTGATGACGACCTTTTTAATTTTGTTTGGTATTGGTTCGGTTGTGTTTGGGCGTCTTTCAGATCTTTATAGCCTAAGAACCCTCATCACACAGGGGGTGGTCATTTACTCTTTGGGTTCCCTTTTGGGAATTGTAGGTGAAACCTCGTTTCCCCTAGTGATTTTGGCTCGGGCTATTCAAGGCTGGGGGGCTTCGGCACTTCCTGCTTTGGTCTTTGTCATTGTAGCCCGTTATTACCCAGAATCTGAGAGGGGAGGTGTTTTCGGGTTGATTACATCAATTGTGTCGGTGGGGCTATGCCTAGGACCGGTCCTAGGGAGTGCGATAGCTTCTTGGCATTGGGCTTTATTATTTCTGCTCCCGTTCCCCACCCTCGTGGCTCTTCCCTTTCTACGAAAGATACTACCGCAAGAAGCTCGGCGTCCGGGTCGGGTGGATGTACTGGGAGCTGTTTTGGTAGCTCTGACCGTCGGTTCTTTGGTTCTTTGGCTCAATGTGGGGGGGACATTCTTTCTTTATGTCGTATTAGGTTCCACCCTCGCTCTCATTCTGGCGACAAGCTTCCTTCGAGAGCCTTTTCTGGACCCCGCCCTTTTTCGTGAGGGAAAGTTTCTGAGTGCCGTTCTTGTAGGCTTCAGTACCTTTTCGATCGTGATGGGGGTGTTTTTCCTCGTGCCGTTGCTTTTAAATTCAGTCCACCACACGCCTCAGTGGGAAATTGGGTTATTTCTGTTGCCTGGTTCTTTAGCCTCCATGTTACTAGGGCCAGTGGCTGGCAAGTTGGCAGATCGTCGTGGAAATCCCCTGGTCTTCACCTTAGGTGCGGGACTTCTCCTCTTGGGCCTTTTGGTCTTAGCGGAATATTTCTCCTGGTCACCCTGGCTAGTTTCTGGAACTTTGATTCTCGCTTATGGGGGGCTTGCCCTCTTCCAAACTGCCTTGATGAATAGTGTCTCGACAACACTGTCGCCGGAAGACACCGGGGTCGGAATGGGCATCTTTAACTTGGTGAGCATTATCTCGGGAGCCGTGGGGACAGCTCTAGTAGGGAAAGTCTTCGAAGCTCAGGGACAGACGGTCATTACTCCCCTGATTCTCATCTTTGCGGGAGTCGTCACCGCTGGGGTTGTGTTGTTTTTAATTGTCTTTCGTTCTCGTTCTGGTTCCCCAGTGAACGTCACGCCAAATTGATCACTTGGCAAATTCTGAGCCTAAAGTTATGGTTCACTCATGGACAATGAGTTTCTGACCAAATGGAATACGCTCTCGGCAGATGAGCAAACGATAGGTCTTACGGTGGCTTTTGCCATTTTCCCCATTAAGAAGACGGATGTTTATGTCTGGCTAAAAGAAATTGGTATAAAGTCCACCGGCAAGAAAGCTTTTACATTGTCTCAAATTGAAGATGGCCTGAGTCGATGTGTAAAGGAATTAACATCCCTGAAATCCGATGATAGCCGATTCCAGTTCGATTTAGATTCGGCGAGATGGTTACGGGTCGAGCTCGTTAGCCAGCATTTGCCCTTAGCAAAGTCTCTTCAAGAGTTAAGTTTTAGCCTATTTTCAATGCGGTCTTCGTACTGGGAATATAAAGATGAACGAGGTCCACAAAATGCTTTTAGGCAATTAGTCCAATCTGCGGTGATCGGTTTTCAAGTGAGTTTTCAAGATATTCTCGAAAACATGCTTGAGCTGGCACAAAACCATGGCTGGTCTTTATCTTTTTATTGGGAATTTCTTTTAAAGGAATTGGCTCAATGGAAGAGACTTGCCTGGCTGAAAGAAAACATTTGGGAGGTCATCAACAGAGAAATCCTTGAGTATGCTTTTTCGGGGGCTTCTTTTGACTTTGACCTGATAGCTATGTTGGAAAGCTCACAACTTCCCTATTTGCAAAAAACTAGTCGTGAACTGAAAGTCGTTCATGACCTTTTGCGATTACAACCTCCGCAAGATATTTCCGGTCTGCCTTTGGTGTATCAGGCAACCTGGGCGTACCTCACAGGGGAGGTCGATCAGGCACGAGCGCTCTTTCAACAGGAAATACTGGAAAACCCTCCTGACAAAAACGTTTCAGAACTCTTCTTAGACCACCCTTTGTTTTTTCTTCAGGCCCCCATTCTTATAAAGAGCAAACCCTCAACAGTAACCAAATTGAATTCTTGGGTGCAAAAAGCGTCTATAGAACGTCAGTTTGTCGGTCTCATGTGGCGAAGTTTTTTTCGTCACCTGGGACAAGTCGAGGCGCTCCCAGCCTATTTGTCAGAGATTGATAAACAGCCCACCGATACTACGTGGAATCTCGTGCTGAGGTTACTGGGACAAGTCTGGCTTGGTGGTTCTCTTTCCAAAGAGGCTCAAGCCAGACTGACGAGAATATCCCAGGAATTTCAAAAGGCGGGTCTGCGATGGTATGAAATGGAAGTTTTGAAGCTTCTTGCTCGAACGGAAGCCGGTAAAGCTCAACCCCTTCGTCAACGCTTAACAGAGAGTCTTGCTGAGTTTGGCGAAACGAATTTTCTTGTAGACCTTTTTCTTCCTGA
>DAIDJJ010000148.1:0-6583 GCA_027451385.1 Spirochaetales bacterium
CTGGGCTCAACGTTCCAGTCCCTTCACTTGTCCCGCTTTGTATGGCCACCACCAAAACTTTTGTAATCGAAGTATCCGAAATCAGCGACCGGGTTTATCCATGTTAACGTCGTTAACATCAATCTCCTGATAAGACGGTGATGTCGGTTGCTGGTGCGGCTAAGGAATGGCTTTGGATCACGCGGAAGTACGATATCACAGCTGGACTTTGCCCCAGCAAGTAGCCGTTTTCACGCTCTTGACTGACCAGCTCCCACGCGTACTTGCCTTTGCCTAGTTCAAGAAAGCTCCATGCCGCTGTGGTGTCCCACCCTCTCCATTCTTTGTAAAGAACCTTAAAGCCGCCCAGAATTTGGTATAAGCGCACTTGGTAATAATTTGCATCGGGGGATGGTTTCCATCTTAACTGGACTTCGGGGACATAAATCGCATCGACCCCAAAGTCAGCTATCGGTGTGAGGGGAACCGGAGACGATAACCGTCGTGGCCGCGAAAACTGTTGCACTGGGCTTTGCGACAAGATAACGCCTTGGTCGTTTTGCAATTGAACTTGCCAATACAGCATACCTTGAAGGTCTGCCGGCAAGGAAATCTCACAGGAAGTATTCGTGCTGTTGTGTGTGGCAATCAAGGTCTTCATATTTAGGGTAGAGGAAACCAAAACCCGATAATTCCCCCCTTGGTTGGGGTCCCTCCAGTCAAAGAATACTTTGCTTTGACCGGGGTCGAGTTCATCCTGAACATTCGGATGTTGCGGAATCAACGGTTGAGTATTGGCCACTTGAAAGGGCATGGGCGCCGATTCAGGAGAAGAGACCTGATTTGAAACGGCGGTAACGGTTAGGTAGTACTGACCATCGTCTAGCTTTTTATCGAGGCGTAACGAATTGGTAATCACGGACTTTTTTAGCACAACTTCAGTACCGTCTGCATGCTTTGACACGGTTACATCGTAATGATCGGCACCTTCGACATTATTCCACTTGGCGACAATCGCCCCTTGTTTTAAAGCGACTCCGCTAAAGACTTGAGTTTTGTTCCCGCTTGGTTGGACTGGTTGTAGTAGTGGTGCCGCGGCAGAGACTTGTTGGATGGTAAAGGCCAAAGGTTGTGAATCGACTTCAATATTTTGAGGACCGCAATAGGCCGCGACTTTCCACTGGTAAGCGCCTGCTCCAAGCTGACTCGTCACCAAGGTATTCTGAAAAGTAGACTGCGTGAATTCAACCGTACCAGTCAACGCATCCGTCACCGTGACCTTGTAATAGTTGGCAACCTCGAGAGGCAACCACGAAAAACTCAACGAAGGATAACCCGCAAAATAGGTAAACTGTTTGCCTTTTTCGGGGGTTACCAAAGTGGGGGGCAAAACACTGCGGACAGAAAACCAAGAGGCTCGCGAATCCCCATCGGGACCGGTAAGTTTCCAAAAGTAATCGCCATCACCAAGGGCCGCTTTAAGGGGTGAGGAGGCCTGTTGATTCAAGACCACCCGTTTAAACGAAGCGTCTAAGGCAATCACCAGATTTTGGTCGTAGCCTGGTCGTGCCGTCTTCCAACTAAAGTCGACGGGAATTTGAGGTTGAGTTTTGATGAAAACAGCCCCGAGGTCGGGTTTGAGAAGTTCGACGGGTTCATCCTTGGGCGAAAGGGTGTGAACTTTCCCGCCTTCTGTCACTTGAGCTTCGCCTGCAATGACATGAACATCCGCTTGACCATCAGCTTTACGGCCCACCGTTAAAGCCCCAGAAAGAACTTTGACTTGTCCTGCTGAGGTAGAAATAACAAGACCGCCTTGAGCCCCCTTCTTTGACGAAGGCGGGACATGCGCCACACCAATTTGACCTAAACCTAGACTCAGTTTGGCTTGTCCTGCGGCCAATTGCACAACGACCATGGTCTCTTCGGACATGCTGATATCGACACCATTTTGCAAGTGCAAAACTGCTGAAGAATCGGCAGCAGTACGAATGGTATCCTCGTTGAAAAGCGGCCCATCTTGGGTCACTGGAGTCCAGAGCATTACCCCTTCAAGTTTTCGTTCGGCATAGTGATTTTTATAGGTGATTAAACCAATGCGCTGACCTGTAGGTTTAGGCTGGGGAGCAAACTCAAAGCTGAGTTCAACCAAGGCAATGCCAAGAAGTATCAACGTTGAACCGATCAGAAAAGTCAGGTCGTATTTACTCCAGAACTTCATACTTGACTTCTTCCGATTCGGTATTCACAGACTCGACATTCACCTCTTCAAGACCTAAGTCTTGACGAAGAACGCTGATATCGGTGGGGCAAAGTTGATCGTCGAGGCGTCCCAAGACGGCGTAAACTTGTTGCGGCTCTGCCTTGCCTTTGACCATGATTTTTTTCATGGGGACCACTCGAAAGATCCCCTGGACTTCTTGATACGCAAACTCGCTGATCAAAATATCCGTATGAAACGGTTTGTTGAGGGCTTCAATACGGCTGGCCAAATTGACCGGGTCGCCGATGACGGTATACTCCATGCGTTCGGGTGAACCGATTTGACCGGCAACGACTTCGCCGGTGTTGACGCTCATCCCGATGCGGATAAAGGGTTTGCTGTCTGTACCACGGTCCTGGTTAAACTCTTTAAGGGCACGTCGCATCATCAGGGCCCCATTGATCGCGTTCTCGGTATCGTTCCCCCTAGAATACGGCACACCCCACACGGCCATAATGGCATCACCGATGTATTTGTCGACGACGCCTTGTGTGCGGTTGACACACTCAACCATGGCCGTCATATACCGGTTGAGAAACTCGACCACTTCGTGCGGCGTGAGTTTTTCTGAAATCGCTGTAAACGAACGGATGTCCGAGAAAAAGATGGCCGCCTTGAGCATTTCGCCGCCTAAGCGGACATCGTCGCGCATGACTTTTTCGGCAATTTCTTTGTTGACAAACTTACCAAAGGCGGTCTTGATGCGTTCTCGTTCGGCAAGTCCCCGGCTCCTCTCGGTAAACGCTAAAGATAGTCGGCCGATTTCGTCATTAGGAGCTTTGCGAAACTGAATGTCGTATACGCCGCTTTGAATTTTGACCGTACCGTCGACGAGGCGGCGTATCGGGGTCGAAAGCGTGCGAGAGTAAAAGAATAAGAGCATCATAGCCACCCAAAGCACGATGGCCGTCAGCCCAAAGTTGGCATTTCGAATTTGGTTGACTTGTGCAAGAGCTTTATCTTCGGGGGCACTCGAAAGCACAATGAGACGACCGCCAAAAAACTTTCGAAAGGAACCTATTGCCTTTTGCCCCGAAGCTTCGGTGTAACGCAGTTGTTCTTGATCTACCGAACTCGTCACGGCTTCGCGTACTAAAGGGTTCGAGGTCAGTCGAGGACTTTGGACAACAAGCTTTTGGTCGACCGAGACCAGGAGTTTCCCCGTGGCATCTACCAAGGTGTTGACGTAAAGCTCTTTCGCTTCGAGAGAGTGAATCAAGCCATCCATGCTGAACAACAGCACGGCGATATCGGCCGCTTCGGTGGTAGTCTTTTGCTGGTAGGGAAAGGCCAAGGCTAAGACAGGATAGTTAAAAAGCGGAGAAAGATTGTCGAGCACCGAGGCTCCGGCAAAGGCTTGTTTAAACGATTCGGGAGCCTGAGCAATCACCTGGAGAGGATCGGGCATGGTCAATTGGGTGCGCAAAATTTTTTCTTTGTTGTCGATGCGGTTAACCAGGTGCAGACCCGAAGAATCCTGTGACAGGACCCACAAGGAAATCATATCGGGTTCGAGTTTGATGAGGTCGTTGGTGATCGAGGCATTGCTGGACCGGTACATTAAACCGCCGTCCACCGAAGTGGCGATCAACCGGCCTGCGTTGATTAAAGCCTGTAAGTCAGAGGCAACCTTTTGCGAGATGAGATCGGCACGGTCCAGCGTGTTGTACTTGACTGTACGCTGAACGTCGTTGGTGTACTGGTTCGTTGTCCAGAGGGTCATCCCTGCCAACGAGGCAATTAAGATGATCGAAACGATACCGATGAGTTTGACCCCAATCGGCAAGTAGGGTCCGCGTAAGGTCATGGCCGCTTTCCTCCCGGTAATGCCCAAACCGCTTTTAAAGTCAGGCCCAAGGTTTGTAAAGGCTGTTGATAAACTATCATACGATACACTAAGCCCCCCTGCAAACGCCAGGCGTCGGTAATAGGGAACTGTCCTTCGAGAGAGGCTCCGACAAAGGGCATGATGTCTTGCCACACCAGCTTTTCGGCAAGGATGTTGGGCAGTGTGATCTCGATATCAGTAAAACCAGCCCCCCCTTCTAGGGCCAACCGAACCGACCACGTGGGCTGAGTGTACTCGACAACCGGTCCGCCTAAAACCGAAATATTCCATAAAGAGCTAAGGGCTACGTCCGAATACCCTTGGTGAGGAAACGACAGCCATTCTCCCTGAGCCGTGAGGCCAAAGTCCCAGACACTGCCCAGGATGGGCCGTTTGTGTGGAGTAAAAAAGTACGTGGTTTCAAAGCCTTGATTGAGCGGTGTCCAAGAATAGACATGGGCCCAATCCCCCACCGCCCACACGATATTGCTGTAAAGAGCATACTCCCACTGGCGACTGATGGGGTCTTCGAGGACATTCAGCAAAGGTCCCGGTGTTTCCGGCTTGCCCGGTTCGTTAACGAGACGCACTTGGTACAGGCCGAGGGGTAAGCGTTCGTCAATTTCGAACGTTAGGGTGGTTTCGGTATGAGACAAGAGTTTCACGGGGTATTCCCCCCCCAGGCTTAAAAACCCCGTCAACCGAGCCAGCGAAACTTTTACTGGCGGGGCAAAATCCCCACCCTTTAACGTCATCACAGCGGGAATTTGACTATTATGAAACAAGCTCATACTGAGGGAGTCGGCATGAGGATGATAGGGACCTTTGACCCAAAAATCTGCTTGTGCCGAAGCCGCATCCTGGCCGTTACTGACTTCAAGCTTTCCCTGCCCCCAAGGCAGTTGAGCGGGCCAGCCTAGAACAAGTTCGGTAAACGACTTTTTGAGCAAAGGAAGTTCAAGAGATTTTCCTTTCAGGTTCCAGTGAACGTTTACCGTCGGCATAAAGTTTGTTCCGGTCAGCGTCAGTGTGGTAGGCAAATACCCGACCCGCACTTGGGACGTGCTGAGTTGGGTAATCTGAGGCACGGGATTATTGATATGAAAAACCAAGGCAGGGGCTAAACGTGTGGGAGGGTTCAAAAGAGCTACCTGATAGTCCCCCGGCGGCAACCCAGGAGGTAGAGTAACCGAGGCTGTCGCCCCCGCCACTACTGCTGGCAATAGGGCTTGATACTGGTTTGGCCCCAGAATTTTGACTTGAACGTCCACGGCCATTTCGGTGGCTTGAAACGTTAAGACTGCCCCGAAAGGCCACGTGGTTTTTTGTGGTGAAAGCGAGTTTACCAAAGGGGGGCGATCGGCTTCGACATGAAAAGGAGTCCAGGGAGAAACCCCTTCGTCTTTCATAAAGCGGTCAATCGTGGTGAGACGAAATTCATACGGACCTGGCATCAAGAGAAACGACGCCGGGGGTTGATTCAGTTGAACCGTTTGCAACACCTTCCCGTTGGTGCCTATCTCGACACGATAGGCCCCGGCCCCTTGCACTTGCGGCCACGAGAAGGAGAACTTAACCGGATTTAACCCAAAAGCCGGCACTGTTACTAAGAGCAAGAACATGAAACGAAGCAACAAAAACAGCGCCCTCCGCTTTTTTAATTTAAATACGAAACCTTAAAAGGCTACTGACGGACAACTCGGAAACCAATATTGTTGACTTGACTAGCAGGATAGACTTGATTTCTATCAGAAAGAGCACAGTTGCCTATAGTTGCAGTCCAAGAACTACCTCTTATTACTCTATAAGTACCACTTGATGGTCCCGAATAATCTGTAGAAATAGCTGGAGGGTAACTACCAAACCAATCCCAGCACCACTCCCATACATTGCCGCTTAAGTCGTAAAGCCATAGTTCGTTGGGTTTTAGAATTCCAACAGGGTTGGTCGTTGAACGTGGAGTAGGTATACTTATCCAAGCGTAATTATCAACGTTCGTCTGCCCTCCGTTAATCTCAGTGCTCCCGGCATACCCCTTAGCATACCCCAGAGTGTTCACCCCACTGGCAATGTCCCCAGACAAAGCATCGCTCATACCACCCATTGCTGACCACATATATTCCAGCTCGGTAGGTAGCCGGTAGCCATTGGCTGTTATGCTCATAGTTGCCGCATCCCAATTTGAATTAGACGATGTAGGAATTGTTCCCCAAACACTTGGATCGGTGCTTCCACTTATGGTGTACACAGGTGTCAAACTCTCTGCCATACTGAGCTTATTACAAAACGCTATGGCCATGTACCAGTCCACCATTTGCACGGGATCGCCTGTTCCATTTGAATCAATTGCGGTACTTGGGTCAGTTCCCATTACCGCCAAAAACTGTGCTCTGGTGATCAGATTCTGACTCATATAAAAACTACTTTCCGTCATATTCGGGCCACCAGACTGTAAGGTGAAGGTTCCCCCTGGAACAAATTTTAGGGTTAAGCCGGTTTGGGTAGTACTAGTT
>DAIDJJ010000149.1:0-6477 GCA_027451385.1 Spirochaetales bacterium
GTCGCCATGTTCGTCATCTGTTCTAGCGAGGAAAATTGGGCCATTTGAGCAATAAAGGCGGTATCCTTGAGAGGTTTGGTAGGGTCCTGATGTGTGAGTTGTGATATCAGCAACTTAAGAAAGTCATCCTTACCCAAACTTTGATGGGGAATTCTTCCGTCATTGATACTTTTATTGTAAGTATTCACTTGCTGAGAAAGCTTGGATTGTTCCAGCTGTGACATTTGATGATTTTGCGCCAGCATAAAGCCTGGGCTCATCTGACTATTGATTGCGTCCATATTTCCCTCTAGGCCTGCAGGTTGACCAAACGGTCACCCCAGCCGCTGATTTTTACGCTTCCTCCGGAAGCTTGAACCACTTCACTTTTCACCTGATGCCCATATCCTACCGAAGCCCCTTCTGTACTTTGCCGATCTGAAGACTCCCTCTGCTGGTCCTGTCCACCGACCGAAACATTCAAGCTTAGGTCATTCCAGCCGGAATCCTTCAAACTCTGTGCCAAGGAATTCAGGTTTTGTTGAAACACATCCTTGACACTTTGATTTTCGACAAATATTCGTCCATCTAAATGATGACCATTGAGATTCAAGGCGATTTTGACCTTGCCAAGGCTTTCGGGATACAAAGTTAGGCGAATTTCCCCGCGATCATTGTCTTTCAAGATGAACCGAGCTTGTTCGGCAATTTTACCGGGTCCTTCGGAATTCAAGAACTTATGAAGCGCCGAGAGGTCTTGAGTCGGGACTTGTGGAGATGGGCCAGACACAGCAAAATTCTGTGAGGTGTTCCCACTTACACTCTGAAACACCGCTTGAAAGTTATTCCCTGTTTTATTGTCTGCGGTTTTAGGAGCTTCTTTATTTTCCACAGCGGTAACCGCCGAGGCCAACAAGGTCGTCGGTTTCGGCGGTGCCTTGGTCGTAGGGTGTCTCAGATCCAAGAGGGTGAGTTTCGGTCCCTGAGGTTTCGTATCCCCTTTCACGAGGGTTGGGGATGTCAAAGAGGCCGTCAGAAGTGGTTGCTGAGTCTTGGCTTCTTTACCGACCTTTTTTGAAAACTCTACTTTAGCTGTGGCAGGGACAACTTTCGGATGTCCTGGCAAAAGCTGGGGAATAACGGCAGGAACAACAACGTCGTTTCCGTCTAGTTGATTCTTTTTGTCCTTTTTTTTATGGGGTGGTGCAGGCGGGGTCAGTTTCTTAACCCCGGACTTTGCCAGTTGAATTTTCTTACCAGAGGCCAACAAAAGTAGTTTTTTCTCTGCAGAAGAAGGGACTTTTTGCGGGTTGGTCTTGGAATTTTGACCTGAAACTTTTTCTGCGGCTTTATTTACAACCCCACCAGCCATAACCAATTTCGCGGGATCGCCCGGCTTAGTCGGAACCGTCTTGTGTACCCGCTGAGACTCAAGAAGTTTCTGAAAACTTTTCGGTTTTTGTCCTGAATTCGTCTCTTGCTTTGCTTTTGCCTTAGAAGCTTGCGTTGGAGTTGCCTGTTTCTCAGTTTCAACTTTATGGGCTTGAAGCGACTCAGAACGACGTGCTTTCATCGCTGGGGGCGGAACGGCTTCAGGAACCGCAACGGGAAAACTATTCATAGGGCTCCTCCGGATTAAGCTCCGAAGGATTTCCCTGGGGAGCTAATTTCCTGGTTTAAGAACCATTTTCCGCTGAATCGCTGCTGCACGGTCTGGCGGCATCTGAGCCAGCCAAGCAGGAACGATCGACGATTTGCCCTGGGCTTGGGCCTGGGCATCGACCACACGGAATAGATCGATGATGCTTTGATCATCCATCTGAAGCAGAATCGAAACAGCTTTGGACGGCGGCATGCTGTTCAAATACAGTGCACTCTGCTCAAGGTTTGCTTTTCTATCCTCGGCCATTTTTTTAAGGGCATTAAAGGAATTCTCTCGATCCTTCTCTTGTTTGATCCGATCTTCGAGGGCGCTTAATTTTTGCTGAACTTCTTCTTCTTTTTTGGCAAGGTCTTTTGTTTTAATTTGAAGATCTTCCCGATCTAATAGCACTTCTTTTTCGGACTTCATAAGACGTTCACGGTCGAGGAGTAAGGGGTCATCAGGATTGATACGTTGCGCCGAGGGTGTTAAACCCACGTATTTCAAAGCGGGGTACAAGAGAGCCCGGGCATCGACGATCCCAAGAATATCAAACCATAAAAGGCCAATGAAACTTAGCCCAATGATCAACAACAAGAGTCCCAGGATTCTTCCCGCGACATGAGCACGACGTCTAGACCTAGCCACCCAACCCCTCCCGCGCCTTCATTTTGCGAACAAATGCTGAGGTATTCAAGTCGTCCTGACGCTTGGCCTCTTGTTGAAACTCTGCTTTTTTAAATTCAAGTCGACGTTTTTCTTCTACCTTTTCTAAAACTTTTCGTTTTGTCTGTGCCGCTAAGAATTTTTTTTGAACCTCATCCCGTTCTAAAAGTTTTTTATCTAACTGGACTTGGTATTCTTCGGCTTTCTTCGCCAAACGTTGGCCATAGGCTTCCACAGAAAGCAAAACCGTAACGGAATCTAGTGGTCTCCGCTGAGACAGGGAGTTGTGCCGCTCATCTTTGAGGGCCGTGATGAGCCGTTGTAATTTGACACATTCTCCCGTGACCGAGGCAAGCTCTAATTCTACTTGTTTTTCTTCCCATCGCCGAAGTTCAAGAACTTTTTCTAACCTAAATCGAAACTTCATGATCTAGGCTCCACGGCTCAAGTTTTGTCGGCTGACAAGCGTATTCCCGCAAGAGCCGCGATTTTCTCAAGTGTTTCTAAATAAGGGGCTTTTTCCTCAACCTTTTGAATTAAAAAATTCCGAATTTCTCTATGCTTTTGAATCGCAACATCTAATTCAGGGTTCGTTCCCGGAACGTATGCCCCCGCGTTGATCAAATCTTCAGCTTCGGCATAGATAGCCATATATCGCCGAATAATATTTAACGCTTCCCGGGCTTGAGGTGAGGTGATCTTAGTCGCTAATCGGCTAACAGACCGCAAGACGTCCACTGCAGGATAATGCGCTTGATCCGCAAGTCGGCGAGATAAGACGACGTGACCGTCTAAAATTCCCCGAACGGTATCCGCGATAGGATCATCCATATCATCCCCATCCACCAAAATGGTGTACAAGCCGGTTATAGTGCCTTGAGCGCTGGTGCCAGCTCTTTCTAAAAGCTTGGGGAGTAAGGAAAACACACTTGGGGGATACCCCTGACGGGCAGGAGGTTCTCCAATAGCTAAGCCTACTTCGCGCTGGGCGTAAGCAAAACGGGTTACCGAGTCAAAAAGGAGCATGACATCTTTGCCTTGATCTCGAAAGTATTCCGCGATGGCCGTGGCCACATAGGCCCCTCGTAACCGAGCTAGGGCGGGGGTATTCGACGTCGAAACCACCAAAACGGAACGTTTTAAACCCTCTTCGCCTAATTCATTTTCTATGAACTCGCGAACTTCACGTCCTCGTTCGCCAATCAGGGCTACCACGTTCACATCGGCACTGGTATTTCGGGCAATCATTCCCAACAAAGTGGATTTCCCCACACCGGAACCGGCAAAAATCCCCATGCGTTGACCTTTACCTAGAGGAATTAAAGCATCGACCGAGCGAACTCCGGTAGCAATTTTTTCCGTAATTCGTTCACGCTCCAAAGCGTTAGGTGGAGTTTTGACGGCAGGATAAAATACTGGAGAACCAACATCGGTCCCTTGGTCAATGGGCCGGCCCATTCCATCCAAAACACGTCCCAATAAGCGATCTGAGACCGGAACTTTGAGAAACTCCCCCAGAGCTTTTACACGACAACCCACTTCAAGTCCGTCACATTCTTCATAAGGCATGAGCTGAACAGTTTTACCGTTTATCCCTACGGCTTCAGCCCAAACCTCAGATTGGGTTGAAGGGATATCAATGCGGCAGAGTTCACCTAAAACGGCTTGAGGCCCCAAAGCTTCTATCAGAAGCCCTTGGACCTTGGTAACACGTCCCAGACACTTCATCGGTTCTGTGGCTTCGACGACGGCGGTATATTTGTCGAATAATCCCATCGTCACAACCCCTCAGAAGGAGGTGGTGAGGACTCGGCTTGTTTTGTTCGAATAGGGACCATTTCAAGGATTTTCTCTTCTATTTCACGGAATTGGCTGGAGATTCGAGCATCAATCTCGCCAAAGTCAGTTTCAATGACACAGCCACCCAAATCTACGGTAGAATCTTCCATAACGGTAATAGATTTCACATTCTCAACTAATTTTAAGAACTCTTTAACATGATCCGAGGTTACCTTGAGGTCTTCCAGATTCACACGAACCACAACATCGCCGCGAGTTTTCAGTTTGCGAAGACCTTGAAGAACATTATTAATGACGACATTTCTTTGATTTTCACTAATGACTTTCACAACTTTTTTCGCAACTAAAAGAACGAGTTGAACAACCTGAGTTTCGGAATTTTCAATAATTTCTTGCCGTTTGGCAATAATCTTGTCCATGATGACGTGAATACGCTCGACTAAGCGCTCGACTTCTTCCTTGCCAGTAGCATATCCTTCTTCATACCCTTGGGCAAAGCCTGTTTTTCGAGAGGATTCTTCTAAGGACTTGAGTTTTTGTTGGGTTTCGGCCTCATGTTGTTTGGCCGAAGCTTCCGCTTGGGCCAGGATTTTTTGAGCTTCCTTTTCGGCTTCTATGCGTATTTGAGTAGCTTGTTCTTTTTCTTTTTTGACAATTTCAAAGGCCGCCGCTTCCGCTTCTTCCAACATGCGATTTTTCGTTTCATCCGCCTCTTGAATCATCGCTAAGCGTTCTGATTCCCACTGCTCGCGAAACGTGTCGGCCTCCCGCCTCAAATCTTCAACAGTAGGACCAGTATAGGCTTCTTCTTTAACGATAGTTTCAGCTTCCACCGGTTGAAATTGGGCCGGAGGTTTAATGGCCACCGTGTCCGTCAGTTTATTCGTAAATTCATACGGACGAAAGACATTTTTAGCCACAAAAGCCCCCTTCCCGTCTCAGTTTACACCAAGACATCTTCTTCACCGCTTCGAGCAATGACCACATCGCCAGATTCTTCCAAACGCCGAATAATCGCCACAATCTTTTGCTGAGCTTCTTCCACATCTTTACGTCGAGTGGGCCCCATGAACTCCATATCTTCTTTTAAAAGGCTGGCTGCCCGTTTGGACATGTTTCTAAAGATCTTATCTTGAACTTCACTATCTACAGCTTTTAGAGCTTTTGCCAATTCCTGAGTGTCCACTTCCCGGAGAACTTTCTGGATCGCTTTATCATCCAGCATAACAATATCTTCAAAGACGAACATGCGTTTTTTGATTTCTTCGGCCAACTCAGGATCGTCTTCTTCCAACGTTTCAATGATCTGCCGTTCGGTAGAACGGTCCACCATGTTGAGAATTTCTACGATACTGTCGACACCACCGGCAGCCGTATAATCTTCACTCGAAACGGTCGAGATTTTTTTCTCGAGAACTCGTTCCACTTCGCGCAGAACATCAGGACTGGTTCTATCCATGGTCGCGATCCGTCTTGCGACATCGGATTGAATTTCACCGGGCAATTGTCCCAAAATGATCGAAGCTTTTTGAGGTTCCAAATAGGCAAGGATCAAAGCAATGGTTTGAGGATGTTCTTGCTGAATAAAGTTTAAGAGGTGGGCGGGGTCTGTTCTGCGAATAAAATCAAAGGGTCGTGTCTGAAGACTGGAAGTCAGCCGATTGATAATATCTACCGCCTTCTGACTTCCTAACGATTTTTCCAAAAGTTCGCGAGCGTAATCGATACCACCCGTTGTAATAAACTCCTGGGCCATCATCAAGTCTCGGAATTCAATCAGAACTTGATCCCTTTGCTCGGAGTCTACCGCATCGAGTCGGGCAATCTCAAAGGTGAGCGTTTCAATTTCATCTTCACGGAGATGTTTGAAGATCTCGGCAGATATCTCACTGCCCAATGTCACCAAAAAGATGGCAGCTTTTTGGCGTCCCGTAAGGTCCAGCTTACCGCCAGAGCTCTTTTTGGGCTTCGAGCGCTCTTCTCCCCCTGATTGCTTTGCTTTTGCCATGATCGTTTACTCCTCAGCCAGCCAGGTGCGAATCAACTGAGCGACATCTGCGGGATGCTCTCTGGCCATATTAATGGCGGTCTCTTGTAGTTCCAGACGGGCCCGCTCGGCCACAGACATTTCTACATCAACCCCTTCTTCTTCCGCACTTCTTAAAGCCGCTTCTCTCATGGCCTGATGTTGACGCGACAGTTCTTCTTCACGCAGTCTGCGGCGGCGTTCCATTTCACGACTGATTAGCCTAAAGACAATAAACGCAACCAAAAGAACCACCAGTCCAATGATGACAACCATAAGCGTTCTTTGAAGGTTTTGTTGGGCCCTATAATCGGCGTCTTCTTTTTCGAATTGCTTGGTACGGTCAAATGGTAAAGTTTCAACG
>DAIDJJ010000150.1:0-6455 GCA_027451385.1 Spirochaetales bacterium
GTCTTATGCGTGCTGTTGAGGACTTAGAGGCTCAAGTTCAACCCGAGGCTGTGTATGCGGAAGAGGAAAAAACTCAACACAACATCCGTGCGTTGGTCAATGTCATTAAACGGCACCTCCCCGAGGAATTAGTTCCCTTCGTTCACTTGGGGGCCACTTCTGTAGATATGCTCGACACGGCCAATGCTCTGAAAATTCGAGACGCTGTACGGCAAGTTCTTCTCCCTCTTTTGGTAGACCTCGAAACCTCGTTATGCTCATTGGCTCGACGCGAAGCCGAGACACCTCAAATTGGAAGAACTCACGGACAGTATGCGGTGCCACTCACAGTGGGGTTCGCTCTATCAGAATATGTTTCTCGCTTGGGAAAAGCTATCCAGGAAATTGAAAAAAGGTCCTTAGACCTCAGAGGCAAATTTGCCGGAGCCGTTGGGGCTTACAATGCCACGAGTGTTATGACAAAAGATCCTGAGGCTTTAGAGCGTTTGGTCCTGGGGCACCTAGGCCTTGAACCCTCTGAACATTCCACGCAACTGGTCGAGCCGGAATACCTGTTAAGGTTACTCTTAGAACTCAATGTTGCGTTTGGCATCTTGGCAAATCTTGCCGATGACTTACGAAATCTGCAACGGTCTGAGATCGGCGAACTTCGTGAGTACTTTTCGGCAACTCAGGTGGGTTCGTCTACCATGCCCCAGAAACGAAATCCCTGGAATTCTGAGCACGTCAAAAGCCTTTGGAAAGCCTTTGCCCCCCGCGTGATGACCTTTTTTATGGACCAGATTTCAGAACATCAGCGAGATTTGACCAATTCCGCCTCAGGGCGTTTTGTGGTGGATTATTTGGCTGGCTTTGCGGCAGCTGCGGCACGAATGAATAAGGTGCTCTCGGGTTTGACCGTCGATACAGAACGACTAAGCAAAAACCTCCATGAAGGGGCTGGTGATCTTGTTTTAGCAGAAAGTGTTTATATTCTCTTGTCTTTAGCCGGTGAGCCCGAAGGTCATGAGGTTGTCCGAGTTTTAACCTTAGAATGTGAAAAGCAAAAACGGCCTTTGATTGAAGCCTTGAGGGCTAGGCCTGAGCTTTGGAAGAAACTCTCAGAGCAATTACGCACTTGCACGGGCTGGGATCCTGAAAGCTTCTTTTCTCAACCTGAACGTTATCAGGGACTAGCGGCCTCCAAAGCGCGGGCTTTGGCAGACAAGTATGAATCAGAAATGCAGAAAATAAAGGAGGTTTTCCATGCAGTTTGAAGAATCGTTAAGCTATGACGATGTGCTTTTGCTTCCGTCCTATGCGGATTTTGCTCCCAGTGAAGGTCAGGTGAAAACCCAACTGACTAAAACAATAGCTCTCAATGTTCCTATCCTTTCGGCGGCCATGGACACCGTTTCAGAAGATCGACTGGCGATAGCTTTGGCCCTTGAAGGCGGGGCGGCGGTGATACACCGTAATCTTAGTCCGCAAGTTCAAGCAGAGCATGTCGGTCGAGTCAAACGCTATTTGAACTGGGTAATTGAAAATCCCGTTGTAGTTCGCAAAGGCGAGACGGTTCATCAAGTCCACAATTTGATGCTGGAACATGGGGTTTCCGGAATGCCCGTCGTGGATCACGAGCGAAAACTTGTTGGAATCATAACGGGACGGGACCTTCGCTTTTGCAATGATTACAGCCAACTGGTTGAAGATGTCATGACCAAGAACCCGGTCGTGGAAATTGGTAAGGTTTCGGTTGCGACCGCAGAAGAAAAGTTTAACCGCTATAAAATTGAGAAACTCCCTGTTGTCGATAATGACGGCCGCCTCATTGGTCTGGTGACGGTAAAAGATATGGAGAAACATCAGGCCTTCCCTCGTGCCGCAGTAGATGCGCAAGGCCGTTTGATTGTCGGTGCGGCGGTATCCCCTCAAGACTGGGAAAAACGCTTACCGTTGCTCATGCAAGCCAAAGTGGATTTTGTGGTTTTAGATGTTGCTCACGGCGATAGTAAAGTTGTTGTAGAGGCTATCAAAGGCATCAAGAAAAAATTTGATATCCAAGTGATCGGGGGTAATGTCGCCACCAAGGAAGGGGCTCGCCGATTGGTGGAGGCTGGTGCAGATGCCATAAAAGTTGGGGTGGGTCCAGGTTCAATTTGTACGACACGAATTGTCTCGGGAATTGGCGTGGCTCAGTTCTCGGCGGTGTGGGACTGTGCCGAAATTGCTGCACAAGCTGGGATTCCTGTCATTGCCGATGGAGGAATCAAATTCTCGGGAGATATTGTTAAAGCCATCGGTGCAGGTGCTTCGGCCGTTATGATGGGCAACTTATTTGCTGGTCTAAAAGAAGCTCCAGGACGCGAAATCATCTATGAAGGAAGAATTTTCAAGGAATATCGCGGTATGGGCTCTTTGGGGGCTATCAAAGAAGGTGCCGGCGACCGTTACGCTATGGAAAAGGGAACCGATCCTGTGCCTGAAGGGATTGAAGGTCGAGTCCCTTTTAAAGGTGAGTTAAAACCTTTCTTGCATCAGCTCGTGACGGGTTTGCAAAAGGGTATGCACTATACCGGGTGCCGCAAACTTGAGGAATTGCGGGCTTACAAAAAATTCATTAGAATCACGGCCGCCGGCCTTCGAGAAAGTCATGCTCATGATGTGATGATTACGCAGGAAGCGCCAAACTACTCCCGAAATTAGCCTGTAGAGGAAGGAAGCATGAAGATCGTTGTTGTAGGGGCCCAATGGGGCGATGAAGGTAAAGGCAAAATGGTCGACCGATTAGCGGATGAAGCCGATTTGGTCGTCCGTTTTTCGGGCGGAGCTAATGCGGGTCATACGGTGGTCGCTGATGGTGTCACATACAAACTGCATTTAGTGCCTTCAGGAATTATCGTACCAGGAAAAGTCGCTGTACTCGGTTCGGGAATGGTCATCGATCCTGCCGCGTTGTTTGCAGAATTGGACGAATTGGCTCGGCAAGGCGTCAATTGGCAAGGGCGGGTTTGGGTATCTGATCGCGCACACCTTGTTCTTCCGACCTATAAAGAACTGGACCAAGAGATGGAAACAAAACGTCGGGTTCCCATTGGTACTACCGGACGGGGCATCGGCATCACCTATGCCTTAAAAGCCCACCGGGATGGGGTTCGGGTTGGTGACCTTTTTGTTTCGGCTTGTTGGGATAACCTTCGTCCCGTCGAAAAAGAGTTTTTGGCTCCATACCGTGAACGTCTAAAACCCATGGTCACCGATTTAGTCGCTTTTATGCGGCGAAATGCCCACAGAGATGTCCTGTTTGAAGGGGCCCAAGGCGTGCTTCTTGATCTAGATTATGGGACCTATCCCTTTGTTTCGTCTGGTTACTCTGCTGCTGGGGGAGCTTCATTGGGGGGCGGTGTCGGACCTCGACATCTCGATAAAGTCTTTGGCGTTTTTAAAGCTTATTCGACACGGGTTGGCAATGGTCCCTTCCCCACAGAATTTTCTTCTGGGAACCCTCTAGGTGAAAAACTCCGAGAAGTGGGTCAAGAGTATGGGGTAACCACGGGGCGTGCACGCCGAACTGGGTTCTTGGACCTGGTTGCCTTAAGGTATGCCTGCTGGACTAATAGCTTAGACGGTTTAATCGCTACAAAAATGGATGTTTATGATGACTTCGATGAGGTGCAAGTTTGCACCGGCTACAAATTGGCTGGCCAAGTCATTGATGATTTTCCTGCAACCGTTGCCGAATTAGAAGCCGTGGAACCCGTCATTAAGTCCTTTCCCGGTTGGAAGACCGCCTTAGGTTCTTGCCGGACATGGGATTCTCTCCCTCTGAAGGCGAGGGATTATCTGAGCTTTATTGAGTCGTTTACAGGAACTCCGATTGATATTGTCTCGGTTGGCCCTGATCGAGATCAAACTATTGTAAGGAAGAGTCCATGGACAAGATCGTCATTCTAGATTTTGGCGGACAAACCTGTCAGCTGATTGGCCGACGTTTTCGAGAATTGGGTGTTTACGCCGAAATTCGGCCCCATGATAGTCCCCTCACACCACAGGCTTTAAAAGAGGTCAAAGGCTTGGTTCTTTCTGGGTCTCCGTATTCGGTTTATGAAGACGGGGCTCCTTGGGTAGACGAACGAGTCCTAAAAACAGGCTTGCCGGTCTTAGGTATTTGTTATGGTTTTCAGTTGCTGACACAAATGCAAGGCGGAGAAGTTCGTGCCCAGCAAGTGAAAGAATATGGAAGAGCACCGGTGGCCTTATCGGGGGCCAACCCCTTGTTTGAGGGTGTCCCCTCGGGGTTTGTTTCCTGGATGAGCCATGGCGACAGTATCCATCGTTTAGCTTCTGGCTTTGAGTTACTGGGAGAATCGGATAACCATCCTGCAGCTGCCTGGAATTCTTCCTTAAAAGCCTGGGGAATTCAGTTTCACCCTGAAGTCACACATTGCGAGTTTGGCAATACGATTCTTGCGAACTTTGCCTTTGGTATATGTGGGGCGCGGAAAGAATGGAATATGGACCTTTATTTGGCCCAGGAAGGTGAAAAACTTCGCCAACGTGTGGGAAAAACTCCTGTTCTTTTGTTGATTTCAGGTGGTGTGGATTCTACGGTAGCAGGAGCGATGCTCTTAAAGACCTTGGATCCTGAGCAAGTCCATCTTTTATACGTGGATACCGGCTTAATGCGCTTGCACGAGTCCGAGGAAGTGGTGGCCGGGCTTGAAAAGTTGGGGGCTCAACACCTCAATGTCGTTCATGCTGAGTCACAATTTTTTGAAGTATTAAAAGGTCTCCAGGACCCTGAAGCCAAACGTAAAGCGATCGGCGATATGTTTATTCAGGTGCAGGAAGCCGAAGTTGCGCGACTCAATCTTGGAAATTACTACTTAGCGCAAGGAACACTATACACTGACTTAATCGAATCGGGAAAAGGTGTAGGGAAAAAGGCCCATGTGATCAAAAGTCACCACAATGTCGGGTCTCCCTTAGTCGAAGCCAAGCGTCAAGCTGGTCTGATCATTGAACCCCTAGAGATGTTGTACAAAGATGAAGTCCGTATTTTGGGAGAAAAATTAGGTTTACCTGAAAGTATTGTGTGGCGTCATCCCTTTCCGGGGCCGGGTTTAGGTATCCGTGTTTTAGGAGAAGTTACGCGCGAAAAGTGCGATATTTTACGGGAAGCCGATTGGATATACCTGCAGGAACTCAAGCGGCGTGGCTTATATCGAGAAATTTGGCAAGCGTTTAGCGTTTTACTGCCGGTTCACTCTGTCGGGGTCACAGGCGACACTAGGGATTACGGCTATGTCTTAGCACTCCGCGCCGTGGTTTCTAAAGATGGAATGTCGGCAGACGTTTATCCGTTTCCCATGAAGGATTTATTGGAAATTTCTAGCCTTATTACGAACCAAGTCAAAGCTGTGGGGCGTGTGGTCTATGACGTTTCCTCTAAACCTCCCGCAACCATTGAGTGGGAGTAATAGCAGTTCAGACCTCGTTCCGTTTCGCCGATAGTTTCAGGGGGGACTGATGTGATCCTTGAGACGGACTGGTCTGCTTTCGTAGAAAGCAGACTCAAGCAATGGTTAACGGCTGGGTCTGAACGCCAAGACTTACGGGAAGATCTTCTCATCTTAGCGGATTGGTTTTGTGTACCGACGTTAGCACGAGCCATGGATCATGCTCTTGTCACTCCAGACAATCTCTCGCAATGGATAGAGGCTTTCTTTCCCCAAAAGGCCGTATTTATTGATCCTGAGGGGTTTGTGGTTAAGCAAACCCCTCGAAATGAATCCGCAAGACTCATTAAAACCCAAGATACCGTTTCATTGTACTTGCCCTTTTTCTTACCCGAAATCTCTGAAGCGGCTTTTTGGCATTGGGAAGAATTGGAAGAAAATCCTCAAGAAGTCCTTAATCAATGGAAGCTTTGGCAAGAAGAGGGAAAGATTCAAGCAGCGGGGGCCGTTGAACAAGTGTTTCAATCTGGTTTTCGTTCTGGTTACTACGCCGTGATCTCACCAGAGGTGTTATCTTGGCAAGGTCCTGTTCAACGACTCGAAGTCGTATTTCCCGAAAAGCCTTCCTTCTTAAAAAGAGCTCAACAATGGCTTTCTGTGCAAAAGCTAGCTTCTCAATCTCAGCTTGCTGAAATAAACTTAGAGGAACCTTATTCAAACAACACTGAACCGGTTTCATTTGAAGCTCCTGACGAAGAACTACCAATGATACCTTTTACCCTTGGGGATTTGAAAAATCCTCAATTTGTTTGGCCTTATGAAGGGGATTTGGCGATTCGCTTGCAAAAAACTGTTCGGGACGGAAAAATACCAAACCTAACTGAGTCACGGCAGGCTTCAGATCCTGAAAATCCGGAGGCGATTTTAACTACTGTAGACAACTCTGCGTCTTTAGACAAGGAAATTTCGCTCTTGAAAAAGAAAAGACGTTGGCCTTGGGTTCTTGTGGGGCTGATG
>DAIDJJ010000151.1:0-6355 GCA_027451385.1 Spirochaetales bacterium
GGACAGTGATCAAGTTGCAGAAACCAATCCGGATGCTCAGAAATCCAACGACTATCCATGGCGGTATGATTTGGAACCATATCGCTAGCAAGACGAATTCCTCGTTTACGACATTTCTCTCGCAAAACACCAACAGCATTCCAACCACCCAGTTCCCCTGCGATGTCATAGTCATATAACGAGTAGGCTGAAGCTTCTGCTTCAGGATTACCGCACATTTGTTTGATTCGCTTCGATGCTTTGGAGCGTTCCCAAAGACCGATCAACCATAGTGCGTTAAAACCTCTTCGCGCAATCAGATCAATTTCCTCGTCAGGAACCTGATCCAAGGTGCGAATATCACGCTCATATTGTTTCGAAAGCTGATCCAGCCAAACCAGGGTGCTCTTAGCAAGTAAAATCACCCTCGGCATCCACTCCTTATCCATACTGAAACGTTCAGGCTCATCATCCAAACCGCCAAAGCTGAGTGATGAGTCATATCCTTCAGACTTTAGGCCACCGCCTTTCCAAAATAATCGTTCTTCTTCTTTCATGAAGTCCAAAGAGCCCAACAGCTTCATGAGGAATTTTCCTAAAAGCAGACCCCACCGTTCCCGGATATACTGCAACTGTCCATAAAGAGAAAAGGGAACGGCAACGGCTGGGCTTCTCAACATTTCGACCAGAGTCAGATGATCCGGTCCAAACACAGGAAGTTCCGAAAAGAATTTTTTCAGAGTCTCTATAAAAGTGGTGTAAGAGGTTGTGCTGCGTAAATCACGATCATCAAAAAGTTCTAAGTAAGGCCCAAAGGCAGGATTAGCGTTGGCAAGCCAGAGCATCAGGATTTCTTCGAGGATCATTTCCCGGTGTGAAATAGAATTTGTTTTTCCTGCCAAGAAATCAGCCTCGGAGATTTTCCCTTGGTAAACCTCCACATTGGGAAACAAGTGGACAAACCTCATCAACACTTCGTCGGTGGCTTCCCGTCCCAGCTCTAGGGTGATGGAATCTAGACAGCGTGCGAAAACATCCTGTCCCATTTCTTCCCGATAAAGTTGGGCAACATAGTGAAGAATTTCATCAATCAAACCCATGGCATTGAGCTGGCCGGGAAGAATGGCTTTTTCGGGATTACGAGCCAAGTCTTTTTTGTCGTTCATGGACTTAGCAAACACTCGTGTGGCTAAGTAGTTGGGGAAGACGACGTTACCCGTTAAAGAAAACAAGCTTTGGTCGAAGTTGTAAAGATTTCTTGCCTGACGTGAAATATGAAATTCCATCGTCACGTCTCGGCCTGAGGAACAACTCCCCTTTTCAAGGGCAGTCAAACGAAGGGTGAACGGCATAGAGCCTCCTTAGATGCCATGTTTCCGGGTCTTCAACAAACCCTGCATCGAGCTGAGAAAAGTTTGGGATGACAACAAGTCCTCTAGGGAGGGCTTCATTCGGTAAGACCAATTGTGAGGCGACACGGTACCTGGCACGTTGATTCTTTCTTGTAAGGGGTCAGCCTCGAGAAACGCCGGTTCTAATACGAACCAATCTTGTAAAGGTACAATGCACAGCCGGGATTGCGTCGTGAGTAATCCTTCAAAAAATCGTCTAGCCGTCACCGGAGTAAAATCTCCCTCTAAAGGTTCAATACCAAGTGCAGAACAAACACGGTGGTCAGGTTCTTCTGACCACCATTGGCGAAGGGTTGAGGTATCATGCACGGAAGGAGTGGTAACAGAAAGGTCGGTATAGGACTGCACAGGGTAATAGGGTTGTCCTGGAGCATCCCAGTTGCGAGCCCAGCGTAAGACACGAAGACTGAGAATTTCCAAATCCTTTAAGACCCCGGGAACACTGGGAGGAATGCTGCCGAGATCTTCCGCACAAACCAACATGTCCGAAGCATTCTTTAAAACATTGAGCAATTTGCGCCCTTCAGATTCCCAAAGTTTGAGCGAAGCTTCCCGGGCTTCATGAATCAAACGTTCAAAACTCCATCGTTCTTCTGTCGAAAGACTTTCATAGGCTCTTGAAGCATAGTAATACGGTGTCGGATAGAAATTTTCATCGATTTTCAAAAGAGTCCTATTTCTAAACCACATAAACAGCATAGTTTTGGCCTGGTCTGAAAGAGGTAAGGCCGCAATGGCTTTTTCTCCGTTCAAAGACTCGCGAAAGCGATAGAGATCTTCTTGCCCGACTTGTCGTAAAGCTACAGAAATGACTTCCTCCGCTTCTGCCGCAAGACGTTCACGAATTTCTATCCCAAAGATATGGGGTTCAGATAACCAAACTAAACGCCCTTCATCAAAACCTAAATTGCGTAATTGTTCACGGCGTAAGGGCTGGCTGGGACGAAAATATCCTAAATGACCAGAGAAATTATTTTGGGAAGAGACCCACAAACGGAAGAAACCCAAGACATGATCTATGCGGTAAGCGTGATAAAATTTGGCCGCATGCTGTAAGCGTTCCCGCCACCAGGCATATTGATCATGTGCCATCACGTCCCATCGAAAGGAGGGAAAACCCCAACTTTGCCCGTCAGGGTTTTCACCATCTGGAGGTGACCCTGCTCGCCAGGTTAAATCAAAAATGTCGGGATGAGACCAGACGTCGGCACTGTCTTCGTTCAGTAAGATCGGAATATCCCCTTTGACGGCCACGCCCTCTAAATGGCAAGCCTGTGTCGCTGCTTGAAACTGCCTTTCCGAATGTATTTGAAGCCACACATAAAAGCCGGCTACCTCTTCATGTTCGCGAAAAAGTTGTTCGAGTTCTCCATCAGGTTCACGATGTTCTGGCCAGCTCTGCCAACCCGCATACTGGTATTGTGCTCGCAATGCACTAAAGACAACGTAAGCCAGCCCCCAAGATCGTTCTTTTAGCCAAGCGTCTCTTTCCTTTGTCCAGGATTTTTTGACTTTTGCTAGATCATATAATCGACGAAGTAAAGGAAGTTTTTTCTCTAAAACCAGATCTAACTGGGCACGAGGTAAGGGGTCCATCTCCTGTCGTAAGTTCTGAATTTCATCTTTCAGTTTGTCCGCTTCAGGCAGGTCAGCTATCCTGAGGTAAACTGGATGAAGCGCAAAGGCACTCAAGGCGTTATAAGGGGAAGTTGAAAAACCAGTATCATTCACCGGAAGCAACTGGATGACTTCTAAACCAGCTTGCGACGCAAACTTAGCCAATAACGCTAAATCCGGGTACTCCCCGATGCCAGTACTCTGGTTGGAACGCAGCGCAGACAAAGGAACACTAACGCCTGTTAAATAGGGGGACTCATGGAAAAACTTCATGAAAGAAAAACCTCCGATCAACCGTTTTCAAGTGCTTCACGACGGCGGATCTCATCGCGAACACGAGCCGCTTCTTCGTAATTCTCCTGAGCGACTAAAGACTCCAATTGCTCCTTGAGCCGAGCCAGGATTTGTTCTCCCTCTGGTTCTACGACCTCAGAAGGATCCGATTCTCCTGAAGAAGAAACAGCTTGTTGGAGTTGATCAATTTCGATACCAGCCTCTTGCACGAGTTCAGATTCAATCCAAATAGTACAAGTAGTTCTGACCGCTAAAGCCAACCCATCCGAAGGGCGAGCATCAATTTCCAACAACTTTCCGTCTTGTTCCAAAACCAAATTGGAGTAATAGGTTCCTTCCGAAAGGGTATGAATGACGACTCTTACCAAACGGGTATTAAGATCCCTCAACATATGAAGCATCAAATCATGGGTAAGAGGCCGAGGAATTTCCACTTCTCCCAGCCCTAACAAAATATTCTGAGCTTCTAGGGGACCAATAAAAATGGGAACAGCCTTTTCTTCTGTCAAAGGCTTAACCAAGACAGCATTCCCTTGATCCGTTTTAGCCACTGTCCAAATTTTGGCTTCCACCAGCATTACAATTCCCTTTTTGAAGAATTTTGCAGATAGTGAATCAAAGTATCAAAGTCTACATAACCTTTCGCTAAAGCAATTTCGCCGAAGAGACGTTTATCGCCAGATTTTTGCAAAGATAAGACCTCTTGGCACTGTACGGAAGAGAGTACGCCGAGACGAACCAACCCTTCTCCGATTTTTTCTTGATAATGATTAGCAGGCATCTCTTTCACCTCCCGGTGCCTATGGAAATTACGTGATTTCGCCAACCTGGCTTGAATCTTGCGAACGAGGTCTGGTCGAGATAAGGTTAACTGTGCCACCCCAGAGTTCTGAGCCGCTTGTGCTACGGCTAAAGCGACCGCAAAAACAAGTGAGGGGTGAAACGGATGTGGTACCACAATGCCCTTGGAACGTTCTTCCGGGGGGACCAAGTCGGCAATCGCCCGAGCGGCGGCCAGTTTCATCTCTTGATTGATTTCTGTGGCCTGAACATCCAAGGCCCCGCGAAAAATTCCTGGAAAGGCCAAAACATTGTTGATTTGATTCGGAAAGTCCGACCGTCCCGTAGCCACAATTTTGGCACCTGCTTTCAGTGCGACTTCGGGGAGGATTTCAGGGTCAGGGTTGGCTAGGGCAAAAACGATCGGCTGGGGAGCCATGAGAGCAATCCATTCAGGCTTTAAAACTCGAGGAGCACTGACACCAATAAAAACGTCCGCTCCTGTTAAGGCTTCAGGTAACGCCCCGCGGAGCTGACGGGGGTTACAAGCAAGAGCTAAATCCCGCATGGCCGAAGAGATGTTTTCTGCAGACTCTTGAATGATTCCTTCGCGGTCACAAACCACCACATCGGTGACCCCGGCATTGAGGATCATTCGAGAGATTGCCGTTCCTGCCGATCCGGCACCATTGACTACCACTCGAAGAGACGGAAGGGGCTTATCAAGGGCAACAGAGGCATTCATCAGTGCCGCGAGAACAACGATTGCCGTGCCATGCTGATCGTCGTGAAAAACAGGAATCGAAAGGGACTCTTGCAAGGATTTCTCAACATAAAAACAGCGCGGTGCAGAAATATCCTCAAGGTTAATACCGCCGAAAGATGGGGCCAAAGCACGCACAACCCGAACGATTTCGTCAGGGTCCTGTGTTGATAAGACCAGGGGAAAACTATCTATGCCAGCAAAATCTTTAAATAGAAGGGACTTCCCCTCCATGACAGGCAACCCAGCTTCAGGGCCAATATTTCCCAAACCTAAGACGGCACTCCCATCGCTGATGACCGCAACTAAGTTGCTTTTTCCCGTATACCGGTAAACATCTTGGGGATTTCTGGCGATGGCGCGGCAGGGGGCTGCCACACCCGGTGTATACAAGAGTGCCAAATCGTCCGAACTTGCTGCATGACGTTTCGGAATCGTCTCGAGTTTTCCTCGGAGATTTTCATGGAGTTCTAACGACGCTTGATCAATATCCTGCATAAGGACAGTTTAGGAGAAAAATCTGTAAACTACAAGCTGAATGTCTTTTAGTCAGCCAAACTCACGCGGTTTCGACCCGCCTCTTTGGAGCGGTACATCGCCTGGTCAACCCGTTCAATAAAAGGCTGAGACGACAGATCTTTGGTGGGGTGAAATTCCGCCACACCTAACGAAACGGTGACCGACAGTCTGTGATCGTTAAAGCGGACCTGAATGGCTTCGACCGCTTGCCGTATTCTTTCCGCGACTTCTAAGGCTTGTTCCAAACCCGTTTCAGGAACCAAAATAATAAACTCTTCACCACCATAACGAGCCGCTAAATCTATAGTTCTCACATTGTCTAACAAAGTGCGAGCCACAGCTTTCAAGACCTCATCCCCGGCCAAATGACCATACGTATCGTTGAGTCGTTTAAAGTGATCAATGTCTAACATGATGAGACAGAAAGGAGGCTTACCATTTTCCCAACGTTGAACACGGTCTTGTAAGGTGTTGAAAAATACATGTTTCAATTTGAGCTTGGTCATCATGTCCGTAGTGGTCATGTCGTACAAGAAGGCATTGTACATAGCAATCGCCGCAAAGCTTCCAATATTCAACAAATACGACTTATCGCGCTCATCAAAGCCCGTACCACCAATTTTCTCACCAAGGATCAAAAGCCCATTGATAGCCCCCTTGGCTCGTAAGGGGACAATGATGGTGGGATCAATACTGCGAAGCACCTCTATTTCGGGACTAGGTGGCAAAACCGTTTCAAGGTCTTGCAAGGTATGGCACTGAAAGTGCGTATTCATATACTCAATCAAGCCGCTTTTCTCAGGGATCGAGTAGTCACGGTCATGATCGATTTCAAAGCCCAAAAACCCACGGTGCAACGAGAAATCAATGGAATCAATACTTTTTTTGGAGAAAAAAGCTGCCATCATGACGGTTAAGGCGCCTAAACAGGTGTAGAGGATAGAATCGTTGAGAAAATTGTAGTCAAGGGTGGACGTGAGGCTCTTGCTGA
>DAIDJJ010000152.1:0-6108 GCA_027451385.1 Spirochaetales bacterium
AGGGTCGACAACATCTTGCAGATCCACTGAAATGAGGCAACCGGACTCTTTAGCGATGGGTAGCAGAAATCGGCACCAGTTTTGAATGGAAAAATGTGCGATTCGTGCTCTCTGAAATAGTGCTCGGGCCAGGACTGGGTCAGCACGAAGTTCCATGGCTAATTTCGCATCATAAAAGTTTTTTCTTTTTCCATCAGTTCCCATGATATTTACGCTTCGATTGGTTCCTGCTGTATCAAGAAAAAAGTGGGTTTCGATACCGTCTAACTGTAAAACGCGACGGATTTCATGACCAAAAAAGTCGTCACCTACGGCGGCATAAAGGGCGCTTTTATGCCCGAGAGCTGCAAAGAGTCTGGCAGAGTAGCCACCAGCTTGTCCAACACAATCTAAATTCTGAGTAAAATTGGATTCAACAGTAAAGTTGATATCGGCACCAGGCAAAAAGACATTGGTGTCGATGCCAACTGCACCAACCACTACCGCATCTAAATCTCTAGACATAATTTTCCTTTTGGAAGCAAACCGGATACCTATTGACAACTCTCGACATTAACTACTCAGTATCGTTTTAATTTATGAAAAAACTTCGCTCATCAGCCTAACCTTGCCCGAATTTACAGACTCCAGCCCATGGTTGTGACTAACACGTGTTCTACCTAAGGTGTAAAATAGGAATTGAAGCTACCCGTAAGCTGATAATATCGGTTCACCGAAACACTTTCAATACTTCAACGGGAGTCTTTGAAAACCGCATCCAAGTAAGATTTAAGGTCGCCTATTCCTGACAATGATCGAAGAGGCACGAGAAGAGAGATTTTTATGATTTAACGGGTATTTGTGGATTTAGACGTTATTCTTGACATAGCCTTTGCGCGGAAACCATTTCTTGAAGTCAGTAAAATGTCGCTTTCTTTGCTTGAAAACAATATAGCGCTTGGTTTCATTTCTGCCAATAGCATTGCAAATACGGAATATCTCCTATCTTCTGAGAAAATCTGGTGGGGATTTCAAAGCAAGATTTTTGATTTAAAATCTTCTAAAATACTTAACGGTAATTCCTATTAATCATGCAAATATCAGTTCCGCTATAAAGTCAGATTTCAAAGATTTTGAAGATGCGATACAATACTATGCCGCGATAGAAAGTCGTTGTGAATGCATTATCACTCGAAATGTCGACGACTAAAAGATAGCAGAATTAAATGTTTATCTTCCTGTCGATTTTTTGAATTTATATGAAGAATAGGAAAAATTCTTATGAAAAATATTCCCTAGTGTAAAAACAGAAGGACACGTATTAATAAAGTATTCCTACGGTCTGAGTTACTCCTTTAAATCTTTCAACAGTTGAATTAAAGCCTACCCAAGATACCATAGGTCTCAGGAAGAATAAAAAATATGAAAAGTGGCTGTTAATGTTCGGTTACCTAAAAAGATTACCCCGTTTCTTTATTGGAAATTAACAAATGTGGTTGAAGACAAAGTAAGGATTTCGTATAAAAAACACTTGGGAAGTGTTCATAAAAGCTTGCAAGTATGATAACTTAGGGTGTGCTGTCGGTCTTGATCGCTTCTGGATTTCAGTAGACGGTGACAAAAGAGCTCAAGAAGTGAGCTACTTCCTGTACCGAGCGAAATATCGAATTTAGGGCGGCGCACTGTTGGGTGAGATAAATTGCTACATCTAGAACTGGTTTATGTGCGTTGGCCGAATTTTGTGCTGACTTCAGAACATGTGCGGCCTTGAATAGCCATTCTTCCTGCAGCTTCATAGCCCTAGAAACCCTTGCGAAATAGGTCAACCTCAGGTTCAATGGTCAATAGTTTTTTTTAGATACCCTTTAAACAAAGGATGCAGGGGAATGGTCATGATATTACGTTTATTCTTAGTATTCATCTCACTGTTATTTTTTTCTTGTACAACGGTTCCTTTAAAAAATCAGTTATCAGAATCACCTCAAAAGTTCATTTTGAAATGGACGCCAGGTGTACCTCCAGCAAGGCTTGGTGGTTTCACGACTATCAATGGCTATAAAATATTTGTTTGGATAGACACAGGTGCCTTTGAAAGTTATTACTATCATACGAAAAATTCAGAACATTTTCTCAAAACTTTAGGAAAACCGTTGAAGGATTCTCCAGAAGAAGTTAATTTCAATTACTTTCCCAATAACCCTCAACATGTTCATCAATTTGAATTTTCTTTTTTAAGGTTGGGGAATTGGAATCTTCGACCTTTTTTCGTCTATGATGTCTCTGGTTATTTTGATTTTGGTTCAGGAAATCAACCAACTGAAGGTCTTGTCCTTGGAACCCAAGCCTTTCAAAATTCCTGGCTAGTTTGGCAAGCTTCTACAAAAACTCTAACTATTTACCCGCAAGGGTCAGCACCTCAACTGGGAAAAGGTTGGACGAGTGTTCCGGCATTTATTTCAAAAAAAGAAGGTCGTTTGTATCTCAAAGCTGAACAAAAAGGTCGACCTTATTGGCTTTTTGTGGATACCGGAGCAACAAATCTTTTTCCCTTTGTGAATCAAGCTCGAAATAAAAGCTTTCTTGAAGAAGATCATCATTCCCGCTTTGAAAACTCCTTTGGAGAATTTAATATAGGCGATAACTTCACTTGGGCCGGTCTTAACTTTCAAAATCCTCTGGTTGTCATCAATCAGGCAATGCCTTTGGGAAACGCCAGAATTGGGTTTCCTTGGGTGAGTAAGTTTGATTGGGCGGTCTACTATTCTGATAACGTCAAGTTTCTTGTTAAACTTCCACCTCACTTCACACATATGGTAGATACATCCTTCCCTTTTGTACTTGACTGTGAAAAAACACCGAAAGGTTTTAAGTTGATTTTAATGTCCTACTTAGGAGATTCAGAGGGCAATTTTTCTCAAAACTTACCCCCTTTAGGAACTGAGATTATTCAAGTTGATGGAAAAGTTTTCACAGCTCAAGATTGGCCGTTTGTTGAAGCGGCTTTACAGTCTAAGAAACAAATTAGCCTTTCTTGGATTGATCATGATAAAGTGAAAACTGCAATATTTTTTCGAAGTATTGGTGTTTTAGTTGATAAATAACTGATTGAGTAAGTCGTGAATAGCACCAACAATGAAAAGAAAATTTACCAGTTTTTAGAGAATTAAGCCTGAGCTTTTTGACCATATTTAATCATGGAAAGAAAATAATTTAAGAAATGCCTGTCCTATCAAACTTGAGGTCTTTTTGTATTTCTTCCCAATCTGCCCCATTTTTACGCAAACTCGATTTCACTCATGACAGCGAAGCCTCGACACTCATGACAGTAAAGCCTCGACACTCATGACAGCAGACCGTTCACTCTCATGAGTGAAGACCAGTTAGCATAGTAATGTTGACCCCAGGATTCTATACCCAAAAAGAGGGGGATTAAGGTTGAATTTTGACTGGGGTGTTTGAATCGGCAGGCCTTGAAACAGAAGGGGTGAGTTGATGCAAGACATTCCATTCGGGAATATCTTCAGACTCAAAAAAGGCAAATATACAGAAAGCTGAACCTTTTTCATGTCGTCGCATCGCTAAAAGCACATCGTGAATTTCTCGAGATAACTTTTGAGCATGGTGAAGTACCGCCACTAAGGGGGTCGCTTTCGTGCCCAACGCTGAGAGTTGGTCAACAAGACTTTCTTCTGAAATATCCCCTGACCTATGGGCCTTCCATCTTTGCCTGAGTCGACGGACATAAGAAGGGGAACGATCAGAAGCTTGTTTCTCCCATCCCGTGTCCAGAAACGACTGTAAGTCAGCTAAGTTTCCTTGGACAACGCTATCGGGAAGTTCCAGGTATAAGGCTTTGGTTTTAAGCCCTACGAGGAAAGTCCTGATAGGGCTGGAACTATGTGGTTCTTCAATAAACCGCAAAGAGCCAGTCTGGACGGCAGCTTTTCGCCAATCGTTAGTCAATCTTTTCAAAACTAACGAAACACTGCCCACTTCGGAATACCAAGGGATATTCACTGTTTCGTTTCCTGTGGCGTTGGCTTCATGAGCTACCATTTGTGGCTCTGCTGTTTGAGGCTTCTCAGAATGTGGGGCTGGTTTGGGAGCTGGTTTGACTTGTTCTTGAGCCAGGGAGGAAGTTTTCGGCTTTTGCCACAGACTCAAGGTTTCGGGGCCGGGATGGAACAAATCTTTCCGTTGAGCAAAAGCTAACAAGTTCTCTTGCGAAAAGGTCGCGTTATCCTTTGCGAAAGGAGTTAAGTTGTGCAAGGTCTCGGCACTATTGTCTAGCTTTTGTGGGTATAAACGTTGAGCATCATCGGCTGAAACTCCTTCTACCATAACTTCGGGAATGAACGTGGTTTTTAAGCCGGCATTCACGAGTAAGGGGTCTGCTAAGCTACCTTCAGAAGTTGTATACCATTGAAGCACTTTGGCAAGGCTCTCCCACTCCTGATAAAGTTCGGCCCAGGATTGATAGCGCAACTGCGGGTCATGGCGTTGTGTTTTTAATAAGATATTCAGAATAGCCTCAGGAACTCGACGTTGGCGTAAGGTGCTAATTAGCCAAGGTAAATTGACGGCTTGAGGTAGTTGTTCAAAGGTTAAAAAGTAAAAAATGAGGAGTCCCCATTTCCGCACAGCATCGGGGACATTTTCTGGTGCAGTTGGCAATAAGTCGAGTAGGCCATAGGCGGGGCTTAAAAGTCGAACTTCTTTGAGTTTGTTGCCATTTTTTCTGCCCAGTAAAGAAGCTGGTTCTAAATGTTCATAAGAACCAAGCTTCTCAGACCATACAGTTAAGGCTTGAAGCACTAAAAGTCCAGTGGCAACAATATGCATAAGAGAAAGTTTTAACCCCTCTTGCAGCATCTGCGGCAGGGCAAGGTAACCGGAACCGTCACTTGCCACGTAAACCCGGGTTTTATGGCGGTCTATTTCTAGAGTGGGAATTAAGGCGGTGTGTCTTAAAGTCACTGCCTGAATCGAGTAAGAATAAAACTTATTTATCGCTTCTTGAGAAAAAGCTTCCATCTTCAAAAAACGGAGGAGGAAAGTTTGTGCCGAAAAGATGGCTGTCGCCTCCCAATACTCGGCAAACTTATCCTCCATGATCCGTTTTTGAAGAATGTAGCAGTTGTTGATAATGTCCTGTTTCTTCAGCTCAGGGCTTGTCTCCACGAGGAAAACTCCAACGTTAATCGGCTTAGATGTTCAACGGGGGAACTTTCGGAGGAATTTCCGTGGCTGCAAAGTCCTCTTTTACCAAAAGCACATCCGGTATAGCTTCTGCCAACTGTTTGGTCATATCCAAGAACTTGCCCCGGATATTATTCGCTTGAAGAGCTACGTCACGAATTTCCTCTGTGGGAACCGGCCGTTGAGGTTCAACTAAACTGGCTATTCGATCCAAGATGGTGAGAACAATGCGGTTTTGGGGGTCCATTTGGTCTTTTGATTTATCCAAATGCTTACCCAAATTGTTGACATCGTTCACGTTTAAGCTGTACATCCGATAGCCTTCTTCCGGGTTAGAATAGGATTGGTACAAAAGCCCTAAAATCATCAGAAGGGCCTTAGGGTATACGCCACCGCTCTTCCAAACGGTAAGGAATCGAAAGGATTCTTTAAGCATCCAGCCATTGGGCTGAATATTGCCTAAAAAACGGGCTGGATCTTTTTCACCGGTCAGAGTATCGATAACCCAGCGATTGGCCGCTTCGATCAGCTGAAAGAACACCGGATAGTTATCCGATGTGAGTCCCGGATTGTTAACAAGGTAATGAGCATACGCCAGGGCAGTAAATACACTGAACCCGTCTTTACAGCGGATCAGATCTTTCATGTACACCAGCTGAAGCTCGTCGATCTCACGAGGATCCCAAACGGGAGCCTGTTGCTCTGCCATGGTTCACGCCTCCTGTTCGGCAAAAACAGACGCCGCCTAAGCGGCGTCGTCAATCCCTTCGGGTTTTACCTCAGGCTTGTGTTCCCTCGGCTTCGGCCAAGGCGACTCGCTTGCGAGGTTGAACATCTTCGTCCATGTTCGGTTCCAGCCGTAAGAGAACTTCAGGGATGATGTCCACCAAGCGTTTGGTGGAGTCAAAGAAGTTATTGCGGATGTTATGG
>DAIDJJ010000153.1:0-5948 GCA_027451385.1 Spirochaetales bacterium
CCTCACCTTGAGACGATCTTCCTTTGTGGCAGGCGTGAAGACCATCATTTTCATTCCCGGATGGCCTTCTACCGCAAATGAATTGGTCTCAAAGGTGATTGAGCCAAACTCCTCCAAGACGAAGGTCTTGATGGGTTGCCATGCAAGATCGACTTCTTTGTCGTCCCAGCAGTTTCCGAATAATTCTGAAGTTTGTTTGAGTCGTTCGATGACCTCTTGGACACGTGGACCGAAGCCACTGCGGTACACTTCGGCTCGAAACTGTGCGGTCATGATGCGTGCCATCTCTTTCGCGGAAGCCGAGCCGTGTCCATGACCTCGTTCGAGCTGTTCAAAGAAGGTTTCGATGATGTTGTAGCGAGCAGGGGGTACCCCCTTAGGGGCAAAGATTAGTTTTGCGGCCCGATTGGCTGCCAACACATCCCAAGCCGCCGACCGAATGGTCGCCGGGCTCAGTTCCAGGGACTCGAGCACATTCATCAACGAAGGAGTGATTGTCTCATCGTCCATGGGAAGGACTTCGGGAGGGCGATTCTGTGCTAAAAGGAATAGATGTTCTCGCTCTCGGTCGGACAACGCCAGACCTCGGGCAAGCCGGTCCAGTACGTCAGCGGAGGGGGTCCCCCCACGGCCCTGTTCCAGCCAGGTGTACCAGGTGGCACTCACGTTGGCGCGTAGCGCAACTTCCTCGCGACGTAGTCCTGGTGTTCGTCTACGGCTTAACGAAAGTCCCAGGCTGGCTGGGTCCATCTTCTTGCGCCGGTCCTTTAGGTACTCTCCCAGGGCGTTATCATTCGGCATCCTGTTGCTCCGGCTACTAGTATACGGTCACGCCTTTTCAGGGACAAGCGTGCGCCGTAACTTTTGGTTATCAAGGAGGAGTCATGAAGATCTTGATAGTTGGTGCCTCGGGGACCATTGGAAGCGCTGTCGCGGACCGGCTAGCCGGGCAGCATACTGTCGTGCGGGCGTCGCGCCACGGCAATGTTCGGGTGGACGTGCGCGATCCGTCATCACTCGAGGCGGTGTTGCGGGATATGAGCGTCGATGCGGTGGTCGCGTGCGCCGGCGATGTGATGGAAATGCGCGAGCGGGTCATGGGGCCACTGACAAACCTTGGTGAGGCGCAATTTCAGTACGGATTACAGAGACTGATCTCGGAACTGGCCCTGGTCCAGCTTTGCGGCAAATACCTTCCGGACGGTGGATCGCTCACACTAACTACAGGACAGTTGTCGTCACAACCGATGCCAGGAACTACTGTGGCGTCGATCATCGGTGCGGGTGTGGAGAGTTTGGTCCGCTCGGCGGCTTTGGAAATGCCGCGCGGTATTCGAGTCAATGCGGTGTCACCCGGCTTCGTCAAAGAGACGATGGAGAAATTGGGAATGGACAGCCAGGCGGGCATTCCTGCGGCAACACTGGCCAAGTTCTACGAACAATGCGTCGAAGGCGCCATCAATGGCGTCATCATCAATCCAATGGAGAATAGAATATGAGTTCCATGAATACTTCGAACTTGCGGGTCGCACTTCCGCTTACCTTTCGGGCGTTGGCCATCGAGAAGCCAGGCTTGCCCGTGACGGAAATCACCAAGACCGTGTCTGCTCTGGCGGACGATGAGGCTCTGATCCGTGTCGGTTATGCGTCGATCAACAAGATGGACCCTCTGCTGGCTCTCAGAAATGGCTTTCAGCTGCCTGAACCTTATGTTTTGGGCTTTGACTTCAGCGGCCAAGTGGTCGCCCTGGGTTCGCCCGGCGGACTCGAACTGGGTGAGGTGGTCTTTGGTAACACGATCACCGGCGGCGGCTTCGCTGAATATATTGTCGTCAAGAAGAATACCGTCGTGCCGTGCGGTCCCCTTCCAGCGGTCGAAGCCGCCGCGTACGGTATCGCTTACTTGACGGCCTACGAATCGATGGTCCTGGCGGGCCAGATCGAACAGCACGCCGGGAAATGGATCTACATTGCCGGTGCGGCCGGAGGTGTGGGGCACTTCGCCACCCAGTTGGCAAAACTCTACGGACTCAAGGTCATCGGCACGGCGGGCAAGGCCCCGTCATTGGCACTGCTGAAGACTCTCGGGGTGGACCATTTCCTCGACTACTCGAAACAGAATGTGGTCGACGAGATCCTGGCTCTGACCCAGGGGCGGGGTGTCGATCTGGTATACGACTCGACCTACAACGCGGCGTCGTATCAGCAATCGGCCAAGGTTGTGGCTTCGGACGGCACCTACATCCGGTTGGGACCGCAGGCCCACATGGCGAACTTTGGACTCCCCGACCTAGCTGGTGAGGTCGAAGCGCGCGGGGCCAAGTTTGTCGTCGGCGATCCTGGCCGCTACCGGACAGACCCGGAGTTCATACCTCACGCAGACCAGTTGCTTCGCGGACCAGCGCAGGCCAAGTCCTGGTATCAGGAAAAGAAGCTCGCCCCCATCGTGACGCATACCGTGAAGTTCACCGCTGTGGCCCTGCAAAACGCCTTCGAAGAATTCCGAGCCGGAACAATCAACGTCGGCAAGGTTGTGGTTCAAGTGAGGTCCTTATGAAAGTCTTTGTCACAGGAGCTACGGGCTTCATCGGGTCGGCGGTCGTCGCCGAACTCCTTCAAAACGGCCACAGTGTTCTTGGCCTGACACGAAGTGAAGCTGGGGCCCAGAAACTTCGTGCCGCTGGAGCTGAGGTACATCACGGATCGCTTGAAGACCTGGCCAGCCTCAAGGCCGGTGCCGCCGCAGCAGACGGAGTCATTCATCTGGCATTTATCCACACCTTTCCTGGGGTCTTTTTGGCGCCCAGTAAAGACAAAAAGGCCATCAGTGCTCTGGGTGAGGCGTTAGCCGGTACCAACAAACCCCTGGTTGTCGCGGGCGCCATTCACGCTTTCCGGTCCGGTGTTCTACTCACGGAAGACTACACCCCTAATTACGCGAAGGTCCCCCGCAAGTCTGAAGAAGCTGTGCTATCCTTCGGTTCCCGGGGCGTGCGTGCATCTGTTGTTCGGCTTCCCCCCACGGTGCACGGAGACGGCGACAAGGGTTTTGTCTCCTGGCTGGTGAAGAGTGCCAAAAAACGCGGTCAGGCAGTTTATGTCGGCGACGGTAAACAGCGTTGGGCCGCCGTCCACCGGTTCGACGCAGCGCGTCTGTTCCGGTTCATCGTCGAAAACCCTGAAGCGCACGGCGTGTACCACGGTGTCGGAGACGAAGGCGTTCCTTTTGGCGAAATTGCCGAGTTCATCGGCCGCGACCAGGGCGTCCCGACCGCTTCCAAGTCGCGCTGGGGCGCCATACGGGCACTGGGCTTTCTGGGTTTTCTGGCTAGCATTGACAGTCCCGCCAGTAGCCAACGCACTCAAAACACGTTGGGTTGGAAACCGGAGCATCCCACCCTGCTCGAAGACTTTGCGGCGGGGGTCTACAAAACTCCTAAACCCTAGCGCGGCTGATGTTCTACAAAGGATCAGCGTTAAACTTGGGCTTGAAGCCTACGAACTCTTTTTTTCCTCTTGAAAATCAGTATTGCTCTCCCCGTTTCTCGTTGGCCAGGGCAGAGGTAGCATTTCGGGAGTAGGTCACCGAGACCGTGGAGATCATAGTTTTTTGTTCAGTCATCAGTCAGTCTCCTCTAACTGCGCATAACTCATTCAGAAACTGGAAGGGTGTAGAAGGTCCCCCTTTTTTCCCCGTGCTGGACCAGTTTCCCTTCATTCTTTAATCGAGCCAACAGCCGCTGGGCCTGATCATCGCCCAAATGGCAAAGTTCAATGACTTCGCTTCGCTGTATTCGTCCGTGGTTCCCTACATGGGACAGAACCATCTGCTCATGCTGTAGAGCGCTGAATCCAGCCTGGCGGGTAAAGGCCACTTGCCGGCCTTTGGCCTTGTAAACTTCGGCTGAAAGGGTGTAGGTGCGGTTGGATTGTCCGTAGGGAACCACAAGGCCCGCCTCGACGAGGTGCTCCAGGGTCCGTCGTGCCCGCGACTCGTCACGATGAATGTGCCGCGACAATTCTTCGGTTCCCAACCGCTTCTATTCCCGCAGGGCGGCCAGGGCGATGAGGCTGTCGATGGGGAGGATTCCACCCGACTGTTGGTTCTCTTGGTCGACCACTAACTGGAGAAAAGGCTCGTCGGCTTCGACCAGCTCTTTGTCACTAAGCCGGTCTCGGTCGCTCTTGAACTCAACGGTGAGGGCTTCTTTGGGAGGTATTTCTATACTCATTTCTCCCCCTTCTTCGCCGTCATCTTAGTGTACAGCTCGAAAAGTTTTTCCAGGCTTTCGGTGTCGTTGCGGAACCGGTGGCTAGGATGAATTGAGCTTTGGCTTTGGGAGTGGTAGAAGTGAGGTGGATGTTGTTGGTCTGGAACTCTCAAACTGATTCTTACCTAAGTCAAATGCTACTCCCTGATTCGAAGAATCCTCCATCTTACCCGCAGTGGAGTCTGAAAAAAATTGACGCTTACGTGTATCATAAGTTTTGAACTTTCGCGTTAGTGGTCTCTTCAGGAAAAGGGAAAAAAGACATACATCCGATCGATTTAAATGCATATATTTAGTATTGACAATGCATATTCTATTGTAGGACTATTTTCATAGAGGTGTAGGCACATGAGGACAACACTGGACTTGCCAGAATCGCTGATTGAGGAAGCCATGGCTTTGACTCATGTGAAAACAAAGACCGACCTAATCAAACTGGCGTTGCAAAACCTTATTCAAAAAGAAAAAATCAAAGATTTAAAGAATTTCTTTGGAAAAGTTGATCTCGATATTGATCTGGATCAATTGAGAAGCCGATGAGTCAAGTTCTTGTTGATACTTCCGTCTGGATTTCATTTTTTAAGGGTGATGATTCTTCAAGAGTCCTTTTTCCACTTTTAGATGCGAATAGAGTTTGTATTAACGATCTAGTCTTAGCCGAACTAATCCCGTCGCTGAAACATCGGAAAGAGTTTCAGATTGTTGAAATGCTTGAGTCAATTGAATGGAAGGAACTCAGAATTGTTTGGTCTCAAATAACGGAAATGCAAACAAGGAATCTGGGAAATGGAATCAATAAGGTGGGAATTCCGGACTATAGTGGACCCGATTGTCAACACATAAAATATGCCCATTCTAAGCTTGCTTAGGCAGGGACTTGGACCTCAAGACTTGAGGTGTAGGTCGTCAGTGGCGGTTGCCCGTTGCAGGCCGAGTGAGGCCTCTGGGTGTTGTACTTGTGGATGAACTTCCCGAGAGAGTCCTTGGCTTCGAGCATTGTCGCATAGTCCTTGAGGTAGACCTCGTCGTACTTGACGGTCCGCCAGAAGCGTTCGGTGATGATGTTGTCCAAGGCCCGGCCTTTGCCGTCCATACTGATCTTGACACCAAGGTCTAACAGCGGCTTGGTGAAATCGGGGCTCGATGAACAACCTGCGCCGATCCTCGCCGGCAATCTGTCGGACGCCCTCAAATTCGGTGAGCATGCGATCCTCCTATTCGAGCCGAGCGCCCCTGACCCGCAAGGCATTGACCAGAACCGACACGGAACTCAGGGCCATCGCCAGCCCCGCGACAATGGGGTTGAGGAGTCCCAGGGCCGCGATGGGAATTCCCACCACGTTGTACGCGAAGGCAAAGAAGAGGTTCTGCTTGATGTTACGCATGACGAGGACGCTGAGGTCCTTGGCCCGGGCGATCCCGATGAGGTCTCCTTTCACCAGGGTGACATCGGCGCTCTCCATGGCCACATCCGTCCCGGTGCCCATGGCAATCCCCACGTCGGCTTGGGTCAAGGCCGGGGCGTCGTTGATCCCGTCTCCTGCCATTCCGACGATGGCTCCTGTGGCCTGGCGGCGCTTGACTTCCTCGAACTTGTCTTCGGGCAGGCACTCGGCCTTGAAATCATCCAGCCCGAGGGTCTTGGCAACCGATTGGGCGGTCCGGCGGTTATCTCCC
>DAIDJJ010000154.1:0-5930 GCA_027451385.1 Spirochaetales bacterium
TAGCATTTTTAAAGAACGAAGGGAAGGAGGGGTTTGATATGACCATTTTACTAAAAGAAGATCCCGCGATAGCTAAGGCTCACGAGAGGTACCTCGCTTTTACCAATGACGATCAGGCCCGGATGGCCTACGAAGCGCGAATTGCCTTTCAACGGGACCAACTGAGCCGTGAAGAAGCGGCCAAACAAGAAGGCATTTGAAAGTTTGACTTGCCCAGGCAATGTTTTCCCTGTCACTGTTGCAACAGGGAGGTCTCTTACCTCAGCCCGCTCAGAAAATTGACAAAAAAGATCGTAACGTTTAAATTACAAAAAATGTTGAACCTGCTCATCCTTTTTGATGCTTTAATTTTTTTGGGCTTTGGGTTATCCAGGTTGTTGGAACCTCATAAAACCAAGGGTCAGTTTTGGTCCCTGGCAGCAACCTTTGCCGGTACTCTAGATTTTGGTCTTCATGCCCTGAATCGGCTTCATCTATTGGGAAACTATGGTCTCGACCCTACCTTGGGCTTTTTTTTAGACATTGTAGATGGACCTCTTTTGTGGATTTATTATCTGTCAACCTCAGAAACTTCCTTTAAATTGAAGTGGACCCATGGGCTTGGCTTGATCCTTGTTGTGGTCTTTACTGGCTTACATGGGCTATATCGACTTTTTCATCCAGGTGACATTCCCCTAATCTGGCAGTTGGTTCTGGGTTATTTTTTGTATTCTTGGTTTGTTCTGTTTCAATTGATTTTTTTGAGCAAAATGGCCTTTAAAGTTTGGATTCGCCGACAACAGCTTTCTCGCTATGCTTTGGTGAATGTTCTTTACTCCGTGGCTTGGACAGCCTACGGGGTTGCTAACCTGTTGTTGATCCTGACGCCGTATTACCTTGTCGCTTACTTTTGTGGAACTTTATTATTTTTGGGGATGATCCTCCTCTATCCCATCAAAATTGGCGGCACAAAACCTGACTTCGAAGGAATGCTTCAACAGAAAGTCAGCAAATCCCGTATTGTTGGCATTGATATAGCCCAAATTGTGCATAAACTAGATGAAATCATGAAGAATGAGAAACTCTTTAGCGAAAAAACTCTATCGCTGGGGACACTTGCCGAGCGTGTACAGATCACGCCACATCAACTTTCCGAGCTATTGAACCAAGCCTTAGGCGTGACCTATACACAATATGTGAATGGTTGGAGGTTAGAAGAAGCACGGACTTTGTTACTGAACAAACCTTCTCTGAGTGTACTTGAGATCGCTTTTCAAGCAGGCTTTGGTTCAAAATCGGCTTTTAATGCTTTCTTTGTTCGTGCCACTGGCATGACTCCCAGTGAGTTCCGCCGCTCTAAGGAACTCCGTGAGACTTCCCTCTCGCTGTAGTTCTGCGAGCTTTTGATCCAATAGCGGTAAAAGGTCAAGATATGGTGACTTTTTACTGAAGGCAAGAGTAATATCTTGGTGCGAAACTGGCGGACTTAAGGTGACAAAGTAAGAACTTTGTTGAGTAGTCTTCATCCAGTATTCTCCTAAATAAAGCCCCGTCACGTAATAATCGATGTGCTTCATTTTGAGTTTCATAAAGTTTTGTACCACGGTAGGAGCTGTTTCAACCCTTAAGTGAGACGAAAGAAATTCATCAAAGGGAGACCCAAATTGGTCCCCTGCCGCGATTCCTCCGCGCAACAAAATAAGGTCATTCCAGGTCCACGTAGAAGGTAGGGCATCTGTTTTACGCATAAAAACAGCAATGGGATTGGGAAAGGTGGGGTTGTGGGCAAACACAAGCCAGCCTTCTCGTTCGGGTGTATCTCGAATATTAACAAGCAAATCCAACGAGCCGTCTCGGGCCATCTCTTGAGCCCTTCTCCAAGGCAGTACCTCGGGAAGAAACTGAACGCCTGAAATCTTGAACTGGGACATCAGCATGACCACAGCACCTTGATAAGTTTTTCCATCCGTAGACCAATCGTAAGGGGGGTAAGCAGGATTAGTGGCCCAGGTTACTGTGATCGTCTGAGCATTAAGTGAAGCTGAGACAAGAAATGATAAAATAGAAATTAATTTTATCATGTCTTTATGTTAAATCTTAAAGAGGCACAAATCAACCCTTACTTTGCTACATAGTACCCCGAGTCTTTTCTTCCTAAAGATGAGGCTCTCTATTTACTAGGGATTTCCCCTGCACTCATGAGAGTAAAGACTCTACTTTCATGTGAGTAAAGCCTCTACTGTCATGAGAGTAAAAAGCTCAGAGATTGGAATTCCGCTAAGTTTCTTGGCACTTGCAACACTGGCCTTAGCGATTACAATGTAAGAATGGAGATAAGAAGTCCACATCTTTTGGAACAACCCTGCTTTGCTGAAACAGTAATAAATGCGATGGCGGATGCTGTCTATCTTCTCGACGATCACGGTATTTTGATGGATTGCAATGAAACGGCCCTGTCGATGCTGGGCTATACCCGAGAAGAAATGGTGGGACAGCATTTTGGTTTTTGGCGTTCTCGTCACGACCAAGCCAACATGCCGCATCAATTTGAGCAAGTCTTACAAAATGGTGAGTTGCAAGTTGAGCTTTTTCATCGAACAAAAGAAGGTTTAGATATTCCCGTAGAGGTGAACTCAAAGACGGTGCTGATCGAGGGTAAAAGCTATGTCTTGACTCTAGCAAGAGATATACGTCAGCGGCGAGATACCGAACGTCAATTAGAACGTCAATTAGATTTTAACCGCAGGTGGTTGGAGCTTTTATTTGAGAACTCTGGTACCTCGAATGGGTTTTATGATACCGAAGGTCGTCTCATATTATGTAACACAGCTTCTCTGAAACTTTTAGGAGCTACGTCTCTTCAAGAGGTTGCGGGTCGGTCGATTTCTAAAATCATGCCGACACCCCAAGGCCTAGAAATTGAAAAGAAAATACAACGTGTCGCCAAGTTACGAAAAGTTGAAGTTCACCAAAATGCCATACACACTTCTGAAGGAGACATTTTTTTAAGGACCACGTATTTGCCTTTGTTAGACCCTGCTGGGGATCTAACTGGGGTCCAAATGGTGGGGATGGATATCTCAGAGCTCAAACACCAGGAACTGGAACTGCGACGAGTCAACAAATTGTACGCTTTGCTGGGAGAATTTGGTCTAAGCCTCGCTCGACAAAAATCCGCCCATGGTTTATTTGAAGAGTTTTGCCGTATTGCCGTCAAAACGGGGGATTTCCCTTTAGTCATGGTGGCCGTCATGGACCTGAAAAATGCTAGGGCGGTTCCAACTGTTTGGGCTGGGAAATCTTCAGGGTATGCAGAAGGGTTGATTTTACGATTGGATGACGAACCAGAAGGCTGGGGGCCCACAGGTCGGTGCTTTCGAACCCGGAAATATTATTATTGTCCAGACACCGAAGTTGATCCTGACATTCTTCCCTGGCGAACACGAACGAGGCAATGGGGAATTCGTTCTTTGGCTTCTTTTCCCATTTTCTTGAGGAATGAAGTGACGGCCTCATTTACAATTTATTCCGAAAAGGTGAATGCCTTTTCCTCCGCTGAAATTGAAATGTTTGAAAAAGCTGCTGCCGACCTTTCGTTTGGGCTAGAACGCTTTCATGCAGAAGAAGCTGTTGAAGCCAATTGGCATCGTTATGAACAGATGTTTGAACAATCCCGCACAGCGAATGCGTTATTTGATGCGGAAGGCCGACTACTCTTACAGAATCAACTTTTTAGTAAACTGACACAACTTCAAACGGAACATCCTTTAGGAAAACGACCCGAAGAGATCCTGCCAGGAGACTTTGGAAAAGCCTTTGGTTTATGGTTTTCCCTGGTCGCTCAAGCTGGAATAGAAGAGAGCTTTGAAGGTGAATTTACGATTCAAGGTGAGCTGAAAACCTGGCAATGCTCGTTTGTTCCTTTTTTTGATCGAGAGAATAATCTTGAGAGCGTTCAAGCTGTTTCACAAGATATTACCGAGGAGAGAAAATTAGCCGAACAACTTCGCCAAGCTCAAAAACTCGAGAGTATTGGGGTCTTGGCTGGGGGAATAGCCCATGATTTTAATAACTTACTGGGAGGAATCTTCGGGTATTTAGAAGTAGTTCAATTTGATTTAGAAAAAGAAAATGTCCTTTCTGCCCGTGAGAAACTCCTCAAAGCTCGTGAAGTCATGACCAGAGCCCGTGCTTTGACCAGTCAACTCCTAACTTTCTCGAAAGGGGCGCATCTTTCTCGTAAGCCCCTCAACTTAGGACGTTTATTACCTGAATGGACCGAGTTTGCCCTTTCAGGCTCAGATTTAGCTTTTACAGTTACTATCGAACCTGACTTATGGTCTTGCTTAGGTGATGAGGCCCTCTTGAGTCAGGTCTTCAACAATCTGATTCTGAACGCGCGCCAAGCTTCTTATGCTGGGGGAAATATTCTCGTCAAAGCTTATAATATTCCCCCTTCCTCTTTAGGAATCAGCGTAACAGATCAAGGCGTTGGAATTCCGGCAGCGGTGTTGGACAGAATTTTTGAACCTTTTTTTACAACAAAAAGCACTGGTTCTGGTTTAGGTCTTGCAACCTCTTACTCTATTGTTCAGCGACATGGTGGAAAAATCGATGTTCGCTCAACCCCGGGTAAAGGAACTACTATGCTGGTAACACTCCCCGCAGAACCTGAAGCCTTAGAAGTCAAATTACCTCCAGAATCCAACACTCCAATACATTTAGAGGGCATTGCGGTTGTGATGGACGATCAAGAAAGTTTTCAAGACTCTCTACGAGAACTTTTATCGACAATTGGAATGGATGTGAGAACCGCTTCAAGGGGTGAGGCTGTTTTGAATATTTATGAAGAATTAAGAAATTCAGGAAAGCACATAGAACTATGCATCCTTGACCTAACAATACCTGGCGGGTTGGGCGGTTTTCCCACAGCTCTCAAGTTAAGAAGTCTAGGTTGTCCAGCAAAAATCATAGGTATGAGCGGCTACTCAGAAGACCCTGTAACAGAGAATAATGCTTTTGATGCGCGCTTAACAAAACCTTTCACCTGGCGAGAACTCTTAGATATTCTCGCCAGATTATTTCAATTAGCTTAAAACTCGAAGTTTAAAAGGGAGAATTAAAGATTATCGGGGAGGGACTTATCACCAGATTCAATCTTTTCAATTTCAGCATTGACCGCTTTAACAAGCTTTTCTTTCATGTCTTTTGTTAAAACAAAATCACTGTTGTAAAGGCCGGGGTACAACTTTGAAGAAACGCTTAAAGCGATTTTTCTTTTTTGTTCATCGTTAAGTTTTAAACCAGATTTAACTTTGGGTTCTTTGGTTTTAACTTTTCCCAAACCCTCAGCTTGGCGAGCTTGGTTAATCACATCAAGTACATTTACGCGAGCACGAAGACGAACAACTTTGCCAGAGTTTTCCAGACCTTCTTCAGAACTAACCTCGAAATTTTTGGGTTTATTTTTTGAACCTACAGGACGTGGCATACAATTCCTCCTAAATAAAAAATATAAAACTATTATTTGGTTTTCGTCTAGTATCTCAGTAATTATTTATATTTATCTAGGGCTAAGAATATTTTTTAGAAGTTTTATGGAAATAAGAAAACTTACTTGGAGCGATTTTCAGGTGCGAAAAATCCTACAGTCCAGACTTCGGTTCTTAAGAATCTTCAATTTTTTTTCTAAAAGGAGTTGACTGGGTAGGGGGTAATTTGATAGGTTCATTTTCGCCGCTTGCGAGCGAAGGGATAAAACCGGTGGTCAAGTGGCGAAAAGCTGTTAGAACTTAGCGAAAGCGAAAGAAATCAGTTGACAGAATGTGAAGAGTGGTATTAAACTATTTCTCACGTTTTTTGTTCTATGAAATAAGAAAAGACTTAGGGGAAGGGAGAGAGTAAGGCGAGGGGGTCTGGATTAGCTTTGAAATAAAGCCTAAGCGCAAGCT
>DAIDJJ010000155.1:0-5816 GCA_027451385.1 Spirochaetales bacterium
GCCATTTGGTTTTGATAATCATTAAGTTTAATTTTTTGTTGTGCAATTTCCTGTTCCAAACCTTCAATTCTCTTTTTTGTTGTTGTTAGATTTTTATTCAACAAAAGTGTATCCAGCATTCTTACCGTTTCATTTGCAACTTCTTTCGCTAAATGCGGTTCTTTCAGACCAACTGAAATTGTAATAACACCAGTGCTGAGATCTTTCTTTGACTTCATTGCTTTTTTGAGTTGAATAGCAGTTTCTTCAAATTTATCTTCAGGTGTTGTTTTCGCTGAAAAGCCTGACGGGTTCATCTTATCAACAAGATCAAGTTTTTTTACCACTTTTTCTTCTAATAACCGACTTCCTAGTAAGGCCATAACCGTTTCTGCAGCATCATCTCCCCCAGCAGGTAAATTAATTCCGGCCATTGCGGCTAATCCTGCATACTGCGATAAGCCACTCGACTTTGAAGATACAGGAAACACTGTTGCTGTCGCCTCGTACGTTTTAGGAATAATGAATGTCGCCACAATCCCTAAGAGCAGAAAAAATGAAGTAATCACTAAAACAAGTTTTTTTCTTGCTTTAATCATCAAAAATAAATCAATTAAACTGATTTCATTAGCTTTTTGAGCTTCACTCATCTTCTTTGGCCTTTTTTAAAAACTCGGAATAAGCTAGGCGAATGCCTACTATTAAACTAATTTTGGGATTCCATCCTAAAGCTAACAGCCTTGAAGAATCCATCAGTTTTCTAGGTGTTCCATTTGGCTTGCTGGAATCCCACTTCACTTCACCAGTGTAGCTTACAGTCTGAGCCACCAACTCAGCAAGTTCCTTAATGCTAACTTCTTTTCCCGAGCCAACATTGATCAATTCCCCAACATCCTGATAGTCCTTGTTTTCAAGCAAGTAGACAATCGCATCTGCTAAGTCTTCACTATAAAGGAACTCCCGCAAGGGGGTACCATCACCCCAGAGCGTTACCGTAGTATTATTCACCTTGGCTTCGTGAAACTTACGTATCATCGCCGGTAAGACGTGACTATTGTTAAGGTCGTAGTTATCCCCAGGTCCGTATAAGTTGGTGGGCATAGCACTCAGAAAGTTTGTCCCGTATTGCTCATTGTAATGTTTACACAAACGAATTGCCGCAATTTTAGCCACAGCATAGGCTTCGTTGGTAACCTCTAAAGGCCCCGTCAGCAGGTATTCTTCTTTTAAAGGTTGCGGGGCCATCTTGGGGTAAATACAGCTTGACCCCAAGTTAATCAGTTTTTTTACCCCATAAACATACGCCGAATGAATTACATTCTGAGCAATTGCCAGGTTTTCATATATAAAGTCCGCAGGGTAAGTCGAGTTTGCCCCAATCCCCCCCACTTTAGCTGCGGCTAAAATCACCATCTCGGGTTTTTCTTGGGCAAAAAAGTCTTCCACGTCTTTTTGTCGGGTTAAGTCCAGCTCATGATGGGTTCGCGTCACAAGGTTGGTATAGCCTTTGGCCTTTAAACTTTTCATGATGGCCGAACCGACTAAACCTCGGTGTCCGGCTAAGTAAATCTTGGTATTCTTGTCCAAAGTCGTCATCTCATTCAAAGTAGTTATTGGTACGGTAACCGCCCTCTTGTAGGTAGCGGTCCTTGGTCATCAAGTGAAGGTCGCTGGCCATCATGTCGGCAACAAGGCTCTTGAGGTCGTGTTCCGGCACCCAACCCAGCTTTTCTTTGGCTTTCGTAGGGTCACCAATCAACAAGTCAACTTCAGTGGGCCGAAAGTACTTCGGGTCCACCGCCACAACTTCTTGCCCCAGTTTGACCTGGTATTTAGGGTTATGACAGGCTTTCACAACCCCTTTTTCGTTGACCCCTTCACCTTGAAATTCCACCTCAATCCCCGCTTCTGCAAAGGCCAACTTCACAAAGTCTCGGACAGTCGTAGTCACACCTGTGGCAATAACCCAGTCTTCCGGCTGGTCGGCTTGCAAAATCATCCACATCATGCGTACATAGTCTTTGGCGTGTCCCCAATCGCGCTTACTTTCCAAGTTGCCCAAATAAAGCTTATTTTGTAAGCCCAAGGCAATCTTAGATGCCGCTCGGGTAATCTTGCGGGTAACAAAGGTTTCCCCGCGAATGGGGCTTTCATGGTTAAATAATATGCCGTTGCAGGCAAAAAGATTGTACGCTTCCCGGTAATTTACAGTAATCCAATAGGCGTACATCTTCGCTACGGCATACGGACTTCGGGGGTAAAATGGAGTCGTTTCTTTTTGGGGGATCTCTTGAACTTTCCCGTACAGCTCACTCGTCGAAGCCTGATAAATTCGAGTCTTCTTCTCTAGACCCAAAATGCGAATCGCTTCTAGAAGACGTAAGGTACCCAAACCATCGGCATTTGCCGTGTACTCGGGGGTTTCAAAGCTGACCGCAACATGGCTCATGGCCGCAAGGTTATAGATCTCATCGGGTTGGGTTTCTTGGACCAAACGAATTAGGTTAGTACTGTCGGTCAAGTCCCCGTAATGCATTTTGAACTTAACGTCCTTTTCGTGGGGGTCTTGATACAAATGGTCCACGCGGTCGGTATTAAACAAACTCGCTCGGCGTTTCAAACCATGTACCATATAACCTTTTTTCAGCAAGAATTCTGCCAAATAAGCGCCATCTTGGCCTGTAATCCCTGTAATCAGCGCGGTCTTCCCCATTATTAACTTTCTCCTGCAAACAAAGACATAACAAATCCTTCCGTTACCCGGATTCGATTTAAAAAGATTGAATCAACCCTTTTTCGCCGCCGAAACACGCTAAAAAAGGCCTCTTTCGAGTGGTGTTCAAGGATTGAACACTAACCTAGGCATTACATTTTGTAAATGGCAAAGCGTGATTCATATACTGCAGAAATTCTAATACATTCAAAGCTGTTCTTCCACACGGATAAGCTCAGACAGCCACCCGACAAACTTTTCATGGTAAGGGGCAAAGCGTTCAGCAGTTTTTGAACAGTTTTTCTGTACGTAGGCAATCTTTTCAGGATTCAGCCGAGACTTGTACAAATTTCTAAAGACGTGCCGAAATCGCCGTAATTCATCAACCTCATCTTGGAATTTTTCATCAAACAGGGCAGGTCTCAGGGCAGGTATCTCTAACTGCATCTTTTCAAACGCACAATACAAATTGTGAAAGGCGTAAGCAACAGCAATCGAGGCCATTTCGTCTTCAGGAGAAAGTCTCCACCTTTCTTGGAAAACCTCTAATTCCTTCTGGCATCGTACAATAAAGTCGTAATCCAGCAACAATTCAGCTTTTAGTTCAAGAAGTCTGGTCTCGCTTTTTGTCGTTCCCCCTTCAACAGCCAAATCCATATCTGAATCTCTACGAAAAGCTTCTTCCGATGTGAAGGACGAATTCGAACTCATAGGTTTTCCTCCACCTCACGTTCGTATACAACAATGGCCTTGCGCTGGATATGCTCCTTTAGCTCCTGACTTTCAATGTTATTCTTGTCCACGAGGTCAAACTGATACGGAAGTAAAGTTTCTTCATTCAGAAGAAAACTCGCCTCCCGAATCGTGTCAAAGTCTAGTTTCACCCCTTCCAACGCTAAATCAACATCACTTCCTTGTTTAAAATTACCTTTAGCGCGGCTTCCAAAAACCCAAACTCTTTCAATCTTAGGAAGGCTCTTCAAGACCTGTTCAATGTCTGCACAATCTTGTTCCGTCAAACCTGGAATGCTCATTTCTTGGACTCCATGTTGCGAGCTAAAGCCTCAAACAGTTTTATATACTCTTCCTTGATCAGGGCTTCCACTTTTTTTGCCGTGATCTCATCGTATGTATGAGACGTCAAATTCCTATCTTCTAACCCTTTAAGCCAACCTCTACCGTTCTCAAGTAGACCTTGTTCATAAGCTTTTTTAATAGCCTGTCTGGGACTAGACACCTCAGAGAAGCCTTGGGTTTCTAAATAGTCTTTGAGAACTTTCCAACCCAGTTCAAAGGTCATCTCAAAATATTGAATCATTCCCGCACGCTGAACTTCATCAGGTGAACTAATGTTTAAAGCAGTTTGCAAATTTTTCAAGGTTTTTTGAAAATTTTGCAACCTCTGTACCCACCGAATATCTTCCATGGAGCCTAACTCCCTCTTCTATTCTACCACAGGTATTGCACCATGAGCTGACAAGTAACGTTAAAAACATTGTTGGCAGGAACTTGGTTACGGTTATAGTCCGTGGCCCACGAGAACAATCCCGAAAACACCCAGCTTTTCCAAAGGTAGTCGGTTCGCAGTGCCGTTCGCATCTCGACGTCGTTCATGTTTTCGCGGTTCGAAGTCCCTTGCGCAGGTAAAGTGCCCAAGTACAACGCCGAAACGTCATTAGCCCAACGGCGGAACTCGAACCCAAAGTGCCACGAAGGGTAGTACAGGTCTGCATACAAGTACTGAGCCTCTGAGCCGTTCCCGATGCTCGCACCCAAAACCATCCCATTATTGGTATACCCGGCGGCAAAGTTAGACGACCAACCTGAATAAAAATCTCCCCCCAAACTATAACCATTAAAGTTAATGAGGCTTTCTACCGCTTGCGATAGGATGGTTTCTTCGACGCCGACCCCCAAAATCCCTCGCTCTGGCAAAGTAAAAGTCTTTTTCATCCCCAAGGAATAAGCTTGCATGTGGTTCGGGTTAATCCAGTACATCGAAAGGGGGCTGTAGTCGTTTTTGCCCCATTCCCCATACGTTTCAAACCCAATCGAGGGGAACTTCAGGTCGTAGGTCAACGAGACGTGCTGATGGCTTACCCCTTTGCCCAAGGTATTCGTACTGTTGGCTGGGTCAAATAAAAAGATTGCCGTGGCGATTTGCGGGTCCAAGTCATTCCAGTTCGAAATGATGGTTCGTCCCGCCCCAAGGGTAAGTTCCGGAAAAAACGACGGTTGGTACCCAACAAATAACCCGCCAAAGAACCGGTCCGAAGGCCCGGCATTCGGGTCCCAATAGGGGGACGTGGTCAATTTGCCGTACATCAGCTGGGCTTCAACTTTTCCAGCCGGAGTGGGCAGGGTGTTGAGGCCCAAACGCAAGTGCGGTATGCCTTCTGCATTGGCACTTAAGAGCAAGGGGTTAAAGACTGTCGGGCCAAACACGGCATTCTGATTGCTCGCCGAAAGCACCATCGGCCCCCAATTCAGCCGTACTTCGGTATTCTCTAGCCCGACGTGGGCAAAAGGGTCAGTCCCAAAACGCTGAGGGGTATCTATATATTGTCCATCCGCCGACGCCAGGGGCTGAGCGGCGATCCCCGAAGGCTTTAAGGCAAAATCTAGGTTCTGCGACCCCCAGGCTTCTAATCCCAAACGAGCTGTTAAGTACCCCCAAGCCAAAGTCCCCGAAGCCTTTGACCAACCGGTCAGGCCTTTACCATGCCAGATTCCCCCCGTATTAAAGGTCGACGCATACGCGGTGTTCTCGACCACCCCCGCTTCACTGGTACCCATGGTAAATACCTGCTTTTTAGGGTCGGGGAGTTGCCAGGGCCCTTCATCGTGCAAGGCCCGGTCATCAATGGTGGTAAAGACCAACTGGGGAGCCTGAGCCAACCCTGCCGTCACCATCCATTGTTGATACCGCCAAAGCGGATCCTCTGGACTGGGGAGTGTCTGTGACCACAAATTCAGCGTTCCCCACAAAAAACCAAGAGATATTAGAGTTATTTTCTTCATTACGAGATTTTCCTTCAAATTTTTTTGGAATTTTGCAAAAGTTTTTTGAAGCAGAGTGCTTTTTCTCTTAGTTATTTCGGGTGAGCACCTCAAAAAAGGGGCT
>DAIDJJ010000156.1:0-5780 GCA_027451385.1 Spirochaetales bacterium
CAAGGCCAAATCACGAAAGGTCATGTTGCCTCCGCAGAGTTTGCTGAGTTTGAAGAGTTCGAGTTCAAGTAGATGACAGCCTTGACATGAGTTCCCTCGCCGAGTTGGGACTGAATATCAAATTCATCGGCGACGCGTTTGGTATTGGGTAAACCCATGCCTGCGCCAAACCCTAACGAACGAATCCAATCGTTGGCGGTCGAAAAACCTTCGGTCATAGCTTTGGTCAGATCGGGAATTCCCGGGCCTTTGTCGAAAGTTTCAATGACAGCTTGGGTGGGTGTCACTGAAAACACCATTTGCCCCCCAATGGAGTGGTTGACTAGGTTCATTTCCAGTTCGTAGCCAGCCACCGCAACCCGTCTTAAAGTCGGTTTATCGACACCTCTTTCCTGCAAGAGTTTTTTGATTTCTGTCGATGCTCTGCCGGCGTTCTCGTAATCGAATTGGCGAACAAGATAAACCTTTTCGAGCTGATCGGCGGGGGCCGGCACTTTCTGGCGGTTGACCTCGTTCTCCATTTCGGTAACGGTTTTATTCATTTCCATCAAAAGGCACGACATAATATCGCGGCTGGTGACAATACCCACCAGGGCATGTTCGCGGTTGATGACAGGAAAACGGCCATACCGGTATTTCTCAAAATAACTGATGGCAAAGCTGATGGGCATATCGTCTTCGAGGACTACGAGTTTCTTGGACATGTGCAAACCTGCCGGCGAATCAATGTAGCCTTGATCCAAGGCGCGGATGATGTCATCGACGCTGATGATCCCGACCAGCCGCTCCTCATCTACAATAGGGACTCCCGAAATCCGGTTTTCCCGCATCAGCCCTTGAATGGTCCTCAAGGGGGTATCCCGTTGTCCTTGCCAGACTTGGGTGGTCATCACGTCTTTCACCTTTAAACGGTAAATGAGTTCTAGCACTGACGAGGGGGACAGCAGGGTATTTATCGGAATCATAGACGGGGGGAGCTATGTTCTCCCAACCTCCAACAGGTTTCAAAACTAGGTAAGGCTGTCCTCAAAAGTGTCAGATCGAGCTTTCGACAGAGTTCCACCAGACCAGCTTGAGGGACTTTTCCATTGACCAGCACGATCCCACAGGCTCCCACCATATCCGCTGTCCTCGCGGTTTGCTCCGAGGGGAGAGAGGTCAGCAACAAAACTTCTTCGTCTTCGGTGACTAAAACATCACTCATAAGGTCACAAGCCAAAAAATGGCGAATCTGTTGAGTTTGAAAGTTTTTCCCTTGATGAAGGGTTTCGGCGTCGACGGCGTCGACGACGTCGGAAAAAGTCATGAAAGGGCCTCCAACGGCAGTGGGACTATCGTTCGTAGTTTATCTAATTATACAGCTGGAACTAAGAAGCGCAAGGGGAACTCAGGTGACACTTTTCCTAAGTCTCACATGGTGCTAGGATAACCCTATGCTACCGCAAACGAATGAAAGTCAATTAAAAGAATTGCAAGAACTGGACCGTCGGATAACCCGCCTGACCCGCATGAAAGCGGTCTTGGAATGGGATCAAGAAACAAATTTACCCCCAGACGGGGTTTTGGAACGTTCAGAACAACTCGCCTTGTTGGAAGGGCTGATCTACGAAGCGAAAACTTCGCCTCATTTAGGGGCTATTTCGACTGGACTTCATGAAGCTACTTTGCCCAGTGATATCGATAGAGCCTTGGTGGACCGTCTCTTTCGAGACTTTCAGCGTGCCTCAAAACTGTCGCAAGAATTTGCTGAACGGCGAGCCCGTTTGGTGGGGGTGGCTCAAAGTGCCTGGGCTCAGGCCCGCAGGGATTCTGATTTTCAGCAATTTGCCCCTTACCTGCGTCAATTGGTCGATCTGGCTCGCGAAACGGCAGACCGGGTCGGTTACACAGAAGAGCCGTATGATGCACTTTTAACAGAATATGAGCCCTTTACCACAACCCGTGAACTCCGGCAAGTCTTTGACGAGTTAGAGCCAGGCGTTAGTCGGCTCACGGCACGTATTCAAGAGGCTGACCCCATTGATGCGTCCTTTTTGTACAAAAAATACCCTCGTGACCGTCAAGAAGCCGTCGTCCGAGAAATGATGAACCTCTTAGGGTTTGATAGCCGAGCGGGACGACTGGACACGACGGCACACCCGTTTTGCACGACCCTGGGGGGACGCGATGTTCGCATTACAACGCGATGGGACGAAAACTTTTTTAATATGGCGTTCTTTGGGGCCATCCATGAAACTGGCCATGCCTTGTATGAACAGGGGTTTGATCCTCGTTTAGCCGAAACCTCTTTAGCCGCAGGGACCTCGTTAGGGCTTCACGAAAGCCAGTCTCGTTTCTGGGAAAATATGGTGGCACGGTCCCGTCCTTTTGCGGAATATTGCTTTCCGCTGTTGCGTCGGCATTTTCCTGAGTCTTTAGCCGGGGTTGATCCTGAAAAATGGTATCGGGCCGTGAATAAGGTGGAGCCGTCGTTAATCCGCGTCGAAGCGGACGAAGTGACCTACACCCTGCATATTTTATTGCGGTTCAGGTTAGAAACCGCCTTGCTGAACGGGACCCTGAACCCGGACGAGGTCCCTGGAGCCTGGAACGAACTCTCGCAAAAGCTTTTAGGCGTCCAACCCGAAAACGATGCGGAAGGGTGCTTGCAAGATATCCATTGGGCGATGGGGGGAATAGGGTACTTTCCTACCTATGCCCTGGGCAATTTGTACGCGGCTCAGTTCACCGAACGCCTTCGTCAGTCGTCGCCGGATTGGGAGGCTCAACTGCAAATCGGCAACTTGGCCCCCACGTTAGCTTGGCTTCGTACAAATATTCATCGCCATGGTGCTGTTTATCCAGCTGGTGAGCTGTGTCGCCGTGTGACGGGACAACCCTTGAGCGCCCGTCCTTTCTTAACGTACCTCACGCAAAAGTACAGTGAACTTTATGCTTTGAAGCCCGAAGTTTGAAATAGCTCGGGGGGAAGTGGGCCTTTCCAGGCCCACCGATTTGCCCAGGCTTCTGTGTAAAACCAGCCGTAAGGTCGTGGGGAGGAACGCTGAGTTCGTGACCGTGACCGTGACCAGCTGAACCAAACGGCCCAAAGCAGGGATGGTAAACCGATCACGGCCAGATACAAAGGTCCCAAAAGCTGAGATTGTCGACTGTGACCGGCTTCGTGTCGAAGTATTGCTTCGAGGTCAAAGTGACCTTGGGGTACCCCAAGGGCTATGACTCGTCCCAGACAAAGCCCTCCCCAAAGGCCGGGAAAATGCAGGATAACGATCTTACCTAGCTTGTATTCAGGGCCGTGAACGGCCAGCCTAAAGACCAGCCGTACCCCTGTTCCGAGCAAGGTTTGGGGGAGTTCCCAAAGCCAGTTCATGTGCTGTGACGTTGGGACGTAAAGGTCAAGCCGTTAGCTTTTTTATCAATGACAATATGGTCATCTTCCCCGAAGCTACCTTCCAATAATTGCCGCGATAGGGGGTTTTGGACGAGGTTTTGAATGGTGCGTTTTAAAGGTCGCGCACCAAAGGCCGGGTCCCAACCTTCTTCAGCCAGGTAGTGTTTGGCCGCTTCGGTCACCTCAAGGGTAAGTTTGCGTTCGGCCAAGCGCTCGCGTAAAAAGCGTAATTGCAAGTCGACTATGCCCAAGATGTGCTCCTGGCTTAACTTATGGAACAAGATCATCTCGTCCACGCGGTTTAGGAATTCCGGACGGAAAAGGCCCTTGAGCCGAGCAAATACCTCGTCGGCGACATCTTCGGCTTTTTCGGCTCCGAGGATTAAGTCGCTCCCCACATTGCTGGTCATAATGACGATCGTTTGACGAAAATCCACCAACCGGCCTTGCCCATCGGTAAGGCGGCCTTCGTCAAGAAGTTGTAACAAGACGTTAAAGACATCGGGATGTGCTTTTTCAATTTCGTCGAACAATACGACGGAGTAGGGGCGACGCCTCACTGCCTCGGTGAGCTGTCCTCCTTCATCATAACCAATGTAGCCGGGTGGGGCCCCAATCAGGCGGCTCACGGCGTGCTTTTCCATGTATTCGCTCATATCAATGCGTTTCAGGGCTTTTTCATCATTGAAGAGGAATTCGGCCAAAGCTTTGGCGAGTTCAGTCTTGCCCACCCCTGTTGGCCCTAAGAAAATAAAGCTGCCCAAGGGACGGTTGAGGTCAGACAACCCGGCCTTGTTACGGCGAATCGCATCTGAAATGGCGGCAATGGCTTGGGCTTGGCCGACCACGCGTTGGCCTAAAATCCCTTCGAGGTTCAAAAGTTTTTGTTTTTCACTCGACAGCATTTTTGAAACAGGTATTCCCGTCCAGGTTGATACCACGCGGGCTATATCTTCTTCACCGACCTCTTCACGGAGCAAAGAACCGGTTTGTTGGATTTCGGCTAATCGGGCCGATTTTTCATCCAACAGTTTTTTGAGCTGAGGAATTTTTCCGTGCTTAATTTCGGCGGCCCCCGTTAGGTTGCCTTCACGCTCGTACTGGGCTTCACGGGCTCGCAGGTCTTCGATTTGACTTTTGGCCCCACGAATTTCTTCAATGACCTGCTTTTCGTTGCTCCATTGCAGGTGCATGGCACCTCGCTGGGTTCCCAGTTCGCTCAGCTCTCGCTCGATATTGGCCAACCGTTCTCGGGATTCGGCGTCTTCTTCGCGCGACAGAGCCTGCTTTTCAATATTGAGCTGAAGGATTTTTCGCTCGATCTTGTCGAGGTCGACGGGCTGACTTTCAATTTCCATCTTGAGCCGGCTGGCGGCTTCGTCGACTAAGTCGATGGCTTTGTCAGGCAAAAAGCGGGTAGTGATATAGCGATCGGAAAGGGTCGCGGCGGCCAACAAAGCTTCGTCGCGGATGCGTACGCCGTGGTGGACTTCGTAGCGTTCTTTAATGCCGCGAAGGATGGTAACGGTGTCTTCCACGCTGGGTTCGTTGGTCATCACTGGCTGAAAACGGCGTTCAAAGGCGGCATCTTTTTCAATGTGCTTGCGGTACTCGTCCAGCGTGGTGGCCCCAATGGTCCTGAGTTCACCTCGAGATAAGGCAGGTTTCAGGAGGTTGGAGGCGTCCATGGCCCCGTCTGCGGCCCCTGCTCCCATAATCGTGTGGAGTTCATCAATAAAAAGGATGATCTGGCCCTCGGCGGAGGTGACTTCATTGATGACAGCCTTGAGACGCTCTTCAAACTCGCCTCGGTACTTGGTCCCGGCAATCAAAGCTCCCAAGTCCAAAGCCAGAACCTTTTTATTTTTGAGGCTTTCGGGGACATCGCCGGCAACGATGCGCCGGGCTAAGCCTTCTACCACGGCGGTTTTGCCTACACCGGGTTCACCAATCAAAACGGGGTTGTTTTTCGATTTACGGGATAAAACCTGCATAACCCGTCGAATCTCTTCGTCGCGACCGATCACGGGGTCCAGTTTTTCTTTGCGAGCAAGGGCCGTCAAATCTCGGGTGTACTTTTCTAAAACCTGGTAACGGTTTTCGGGATTTTGATCCGTGACGCGTTGATTTCCCCGAACACTTTGGAGAGCTGACAAGATCGCTTGGCGGGTGACACCGGCTTTTCTTAGGACCTCACCCGTCGAGGTTTCACTTTCGCACAGGGCTAGCAAAAGATGTTCGGTGGAAATGTAGTCGTCTTTAAGTTTATCGGCCTCGGCTTCGCTTTTCGCTATCGTACGGGTTAAGGCGCCTTCCCAACTGACGTTGCCATTGGACCCATAAACTCGGGGAGCCAAGGCTAAGCGGTCATCGATTTGCTTTTGAATTG
>DAIDJJ010000157.1:0-5681 GCA_027451385.1 Spirochaetales bacterium
AGCGAGTGCGATGCCGATAATTGAAAGGGTCGGCAAGATCACGTGTGTGAGTTTCATCTGAATACTCATGAGCGAAGATTCGACACTCGCAAAACCAAGTTGTGGGATAAGTAAGAGCGCCATCATCAAACCAAATGTGAGAATGGATTTTCTGTTATTCATAATAGTCACCTCCTGTTAGGCCACGTTCGGAGCAAACAATTTCTTGCTTGGCTCTTTAGCGGTGAAATTTCGAAATGAATCTGGAAACATTGAAAGATAAATGTCTTCGGCAAATAGATAGATTCGAATTTTAATGTAGGTCCCGGCCACTTCACCCATGCCGACTCTATGCCAATTCGTTCGCATTTGGCTGGTCGGTAATCGGTATGATTCCGGAATTAAAACATAATACCTTCGAGGGTCTTTATCGCTTGGAGTGAGAAAGTAGGATACATTCCCCATCAGCCATAATTTAATTCTAAATTTTTTTGAGTCTCTTTTTGTGTAAGCCGACCCAATTCTTTCTTTTTGTTCGAGCTCACCCGTAGGATTAAGCTTTCCTACAAAAACGCCAAAGCGTTCGGGTCTTGGTTCGGCCTTTTTAATTTGAATTACGTTATCAGTCATATTTTCACCTCCGTGATTTTGTGTAGATTTATGCAGCATCGAGAGCCTCGTCGCCGGCGTCGATCCAGCCGCAGTTACTGCAAGCTAAGTAGTAAACTTCGAAATGTGTGGGTGTTCCGCACTTCGGGCAGAAATCACCGTCCAAATTTTCATCGCCGTATCGTTTGTGGCGAATGTATTTTTGTTTGAGTGGTTGCGCTTGCCGCTTTGCTTTGGCGAAGCTCACCACATTATTCTGTTTTTGATCTTTGTATGTTCTAGACATGTTCACGCACCTCCTTTGTCGAGCGTTTGTTTTTGGCTCGTCACCGAGCCGTTATGAGGAGGGTGTATATGCACGAAAAAAACCAAAGCATGCCAAGTGCGACTAACTTCGCGTGGGCACAGACCATTTTGGAAAATTTGAGAATTTGAGTGCGATTAGAGTAGTGGCTAAGTTTAGCCAGCCTATTTTTCGAGAAAGATAGGGGAGTAGTGGACTTATCTAAAAATGGCTAAGTTTAGCCAGGAATTGGCTAAATTTAGCCAGGAAAAATAGAGCGCGATCAATCAGTTGTATCGGCATCCGATCTTAAGCGAGCGGCCAAGGTTCCAAGAAGTGACTGCACCTGATCCTTTGTCACCTCGTAATTTAAATGTTGGACTATGAACTCGATTAGCTGCGCCTGATCTCGATAATGATGAATTTGTAAAATCGCATCAAAAACACGATCTGCAAGGGATTGGTCGTTCGTGTCCAAGTCATCGACCACATCGTACAATTTATTGGCAGCCTGCCTATCAGACAGGTTTTGTTCAGGTGTCTTCGATGGATCGCCGAGATACTTCACGCGGCAGAAATTGCCATCCCGCTTCGAGTCTTCAATTTGGTAGGATACGACAGGTAGACTTGAAGAGTTTGGTCGCGATTTTAATCGAATCGCACTGACATCAAGACCGGACTGCCAAATGGCATCGTCCCAAGAGCCAAATAAATCAGTCGCTGCGCCGAGTATGCTATGGCCGCTAATAGGGAGCCCAAAGTTTTGCTCGATAAAAAACTTCAACTGGTGTGACTGTGCTTCCATTGCAGACCAATTCAACGCTATTTCGTTTTTGTGTAGGGCACGAATCATCTCGATGACTTTTCTTTGGTCGCGCGTGCAACGCGAGCCACTTCTTCGAATTTCACTAAGCATAAATCCAGAAAACTTTAGGGTCGCGTCCCACGACCCGAGTTTTTGATTTCCCAAGCGAAAGAGAGTTCTCCCGTCCACTTGTTGCCCGGTGCAGTCAAAAATGACCGATGACGTTTGAGCCGAGCAATCTTTAGAGAGACTCGAACAATTTATTGGAATTTTAAGTTCATACAAGATTCGTAAGACACGAGCCATTTGAACTGTGTTCCATACAAACGGAACTTTCCGGTGTAGAAGGGGGCTAACTCCCGCCGCATATAAAGCGCGATCCCAACTGCCGAATAATCGATAGGCACCTGCAACTAGGCTCCTGCCAACGCGCTTCTTGCCAATGCTTTGTTGAATTTTTAGGGCGGTTGTACGGGTAGCGTCAAGCCCAAGTGTTCCACTATTAAGTTTAACTCCGTCTCTGTGTAGCAATTTGATCGACCGGACAATCTTCTTTTCAGTCCAAAACGGTTTTTCCTTAACCAATTCAGATTTGATTCCAGCTTTTGTTAGGGCCGCATCCCACGAACCAAAGTATCGTCTGGCGGCGTCGTGAAGCGCCGATCCCGTTGTAGCTTTACCTGTTGAGCGAAATAGAATTCGTCTCGTATTTCGAGTCCGATCTCTCCAAATCGATAATACCGTTAACGGGTGCCCGGCTTGTCTTAACGCCTGAATCGCCTCAACAATAAGAGTTTTGTTCCAAAATTTGTTGTATGCAGTTGGAATAGGGTCAATTCCAGAGGCTCGCAGAGCCGTATTCCAAGAACCGAATCGATGGGTAGCCGCATAGTGCAGAAACTTTCGTGACGTTGGCCTACCTGCAAGGGACGATAAAATAGGATCTGCATACGGCGCTCTAGTTACCCCCATAGATCGAAGGGTCTTGATAGGGGAGTTTTTGTTAAAATTTACTAAGAGTTTTACAAGTGAATCGCGATCCCAGTCGTCGATGTGTTCCCCTCTTAAAAACGGCCGCTTCTTATACTTGGATTCATTGCCCCGTCTTTTAAGATAGGGTTTATATGTTTCTGTTTTCATGGGCCGTAGAACATCGGAGGGCGCGGTCCAGTAGTCAAGATGCGGTATTTACAAGTTGAAATGTTTGCTATATAAGAATCCAGTTTTACGAAAACACTTCCGAAAAGCGATATATGAAATCATCAAAAAACATTTTGGTCTCAGTCGAATCGGCAACCAGAAGATATGTTCATAATCTCAGTGACGAGCAGAAGCGCCAGCTCTTGGCTTGGTCAAAAAAGGCTTTAGCGATACGTGAAAGCCCAGCAATCACAAAGGTCGAGAAGGCTAAGCGAATAGCAAGCATTAAGAACGCGGACTTAATTAGGATCTTTGTCGCCCGTTTATCTGAAAAGTTTAAGGACAAGATATGGACCAATCAAAGTTGGGCTCGACGCCTGGGTTTTGCGGGGCTTGCAACTGGAGGTCTTACGTTTGGCGGGACGGCTGTGGGCATTGCCACAATGGGGGCCGGAATAGGGGTGCCACTTATGGTACTGACCGCAGCTGGGGGTGTTATCTTAGGGGCAGCCATCGATGAAATCCAGAAAGAGTTATATAACTCCTCTGACTCGATCGATCCGACGATCCTCAGAAAGAACCAACTCCAGTATGCATATCTACAGACATGCTATTCAGTTGAAATTCCCGGAGCGGCAATTGACGTTTGTCCTATAAAACAAAACCTTCAATTTAGAATGTTTTTAAATGAGCAAAAAATAAATTGCTGGGCAATAATAACTCCGGATAACCCGTATTCGAATCAACTCTCTGACTCCGAAAATGAATCAAGAAGGACAAAATTAAGGTCTGAACTTGAAGCAAGGGGATTTAAGTACTGGTTATCAAATGGTCGAGATCCAAATGAAAAATGGAAGCCTGAAATTGGATTTTTTATAGCAAATGTTGATTTTGAGTCAGCTAAGAATTTAGGGCGCGATTTCAACCAGAATGCAATCGTGTTTGGGACATCCACGGCGGAAGCTGAAGTAATTTGGCTAAACGAGGTGTAGATTTTGTCAACAGTAGTTTCCTTGAGATGTTGTAACGATTTCTTACAGTAATAAGCGGATAATCTTTAATACCGCAGTAACGCAGAGCTCCATTGCAATTTTAATTTACAATACTTTTTTTTCGAACTACCAGGTCCAACATTGTCTTACATAGAGGGACACGCCTTGGAAAATCTATCCAGAACTGTTCGGTTTAAAGAGCCCGAAGTTAGGTTGATCGACGAGTTTTTGAAGAGAAATGCATTTTTTGACTTTTCGTCATTAACACGAATTGCAGTTATGGAGTTTATCAAACAACCGACTGTTCAGATTACCCCCGTAGGTACAAAGGCCGCCGCAGTTTCGCGATCAAAAGAGCCTGTCGGCCAACCGAGAGAGGGCAGATAAAATGTTGGAGTTAAATAGACTTGATATTGAAAATCCAAAAGTAGTGCCATTTCCAATTTCAAAAGAAGTGTTCAGAAGCAATCTTCATCGCGCGGAATACAATGGACCTGTTTCTGGACGGATGTGGAAAAAAGTGTCCGCATTGAATTCTCAATACTCAGATGCATTCGACTGGACAGTATATGACCGACTCTTTGAAAAGTTTGGTGACAATCAACCGCGGGGCGGCACCATTTTCAAGACCAACTTTAAACTCGCAAATTATCATCCGGAGTGTAGCAAATGCCATTATGCCCTCGAGATCGATACTTATGGTAGGGGGTGTATTCATAACTGCGTTTACTGTTATGCGAAGGATCAGCTTACATTACGAGGATACTGGAACCGGCCGCATCCTATGCCGGTTGATCTTTCTGAGATACGGCAGATTTTCTATAACGTGTTCGAAACAGATAACAGGTCTAAGTGGCGAAGCGTCTTGATGAAAAGGGTCCCACTGAGAATTGGATCTATGTCTGATTCGTTCATGTGGATGGACCAGAAATACGGAGTGACGCTTGAACTTTTGAAAATACTCAAGTTTTATCGGTATCCGTATGTGGTGTTCACGAGGTCCGATCTAATTGCCTCGGACTCATACCTCAAAGAACTTAATGCTGACCTCGCTAGTATTCAATTTTCCATTTCCGGTGACAATGAGGAGATCACAAAGAAAATCGAACCAGGTGCACCTAGTATTAAGCGACGGTTAGCTGCCCTGAAAAAGATAAACGAAGCTGGGATATGGACTGCCGTTCGGATCAATCCGCTATTTCCAACATTTCCCGATGGGCATTACACCGACAAAGAGAGCATTACGCAAAGATTTGGAACATCTGCTACATTAAAATTTTCACTAATGGAAATAGAGTCCTGCGGCAATTTTCTAGACCGGATTGCGGAATCTAAAACGAAAACGTTACTCGCTGGTTTTGTAAGGCTCAACCAGACGTCAATCTCACAGTTATCGAAAGCATGTGGACTTGATTTCAAATCCTTTTTCAAGCCGGAAAATTATAAGCCAAATGGTGAAAGCCATTTTAGCGACCGCGAAATTGCTTACTATTACAAAACTTTGCAAAAAAATGCATTAGAGCGCGGGTTGCGGTTTTCTACATGCTACATAGGAAACGGATTAAAGGATTACTTTCAGTATCAAAACATGTGGTCTAATAAAAAAGATTGCTGCGATATTATTGGCAACGTGAAAGGCTTTAATCAGTCAGCTCAGAGTATAGATTGGGAGGAGCGAAAAAAGCACGCGGCGATTTACAAGGAAACTGCTGAACGAGCACAGCTGCTGGAAGCAAAGTACGAAAATGGTGAGAAAACAATTACAAAAGACACGCTAGGTTTTAGTCGAATAAAATGGGCGAAAAATGATTCTTCCCGCGATCAACATTCAGTGGCCGATAAGTGAGCTTATTACCACGGGCGAAAAGACGGT
>DAIDJJ010000158.1:0-5610 GCA_027451385.1 Spirochaetales bacterium
ACGCCAAGGGAACAAAAACTGCGACGGTCGTTAAAGTAGCCGCCAACATTAAAGGAAATATTTCGGCAACTGAAGCTGTCAAAGCACCAGGGTGACGTTGCTGGCGAAAGCGCACAAAGTTTTCGGTAAGGACGATGGCATTGTCGGCTACGACTCCAATGGCAGCAGATATCCCGCCTAAGGTCATAATATTGATCGTTTGACCTAAGAGCTTCAGGAAAAGTAGCTCTAAAAGGACTACCAACGGCAAACCAACTAGCACGGAAAAGGCATAACGCCAGCGTACAAGTATAAACACCACGATTCCTAAAATGATGATCACCGCAAGGCCAATGTCCGTTAAAATGCCTTCGAGAGAATTCTGCACAAAGCGCGACAAATCCCACCCTGTCCAGTGAAGGGGTTGTTGTGCCATGGCCTGTCTCAACTTTTGCTCAATTGCTTTCGAAACCGATAAACTGTCTGAACCTTCCTGCCGTGAAATATCTAGCACGGCACCGTCATGTCCGTTAACTCGAATCAAACGGCGATGCGGCGCACTGGCTTGGCTAAGGCTGGCAAGATCACTTACTCGTAGTGGTTTCCCCATTCGGGTGGCGACAACCACTCCGCCAATGTCTTGTGTTCCACTAAACTCTTTCCCACTTAGTCCAAAAAAAACTTTTTGTCCCTGAGCAATATTCCCAATGAAAGAAACTTGGTTAGAGTTTCGTAAAGCATTTTCGACGGATAAGGGGTCTAAACCGTACAATTTAAGCCGTTGTGGGTCGAGTTTTACCCAGACTTCAGGAGTATTACCACCTATGAGAGATATTGAGCGAATTCCTGACACACCAACTAATTGAGGGATCACATCCCACCTTAGTCGTGACCGAAGTTGCTCTTGTGTCAGATGATCTGACCAAAAGCCATATTCGGTAGTAGGGTAAGCACTAGGAGACATCAAAACAGCCACTGGCGAAGCACCCTGAGGTAACTCGGCGTTGACTTGATTGAGTCGAGCTTGGACCTCTTGAAAAGCCTTGTTCATGTCGGTTGCCCAAGTAAAATAAACTTCAACAGTTGAGGATCCTCTATCAGTGGTTGAGATCACCTGAGTGACGCCGGGTATTAACTTAAAGATATTTTCTAAAGGTCTAGTAATTTGAATGTCGGTTTTTTGGAGGGAACTAAACCCTAGGTCACAGGTAACTTCGATTCGCGGGAAAACGGCCTGTGGGAACACATCTTTGGGTAAGGTAAACCAAGTTGCCACACTAACGGCCAGTCCTACTCCTAGCACGAAAAGCAAAGCAAGACGTGCGGAAAAAAGAAGTTCGATGAGTTTTTTCATTTTTGGACGTCCTTCTCTTCTTGGCCATACAAGGTAACTAAGGTACTGTAATTATCCCCGAACGATCGTTCTGCATCTGTAACTTGTGTACGGGCATTTTCCCAATCTAAGGCGGCACTCAAAACATCCACTTCTTTGAGTCGACCCTCCTGGTATAGGCTTTGAGCCTCTTTCAAAACCAATTCCGCATTATGAAAGTCAGCCTCTGCACTTTCCCACAATTGCCGCGCAGAACTCGTTTCTCGAATCAATGTTTCCAGCTCTAGGGTCTGCTTTTCACGCAGTGCTTCAGCTTGTGCCTTTTGAGCTTTCCAGGTTGACTGCAGACTTTCTTGAATTGCCGTTTGAGCTCCTGCGTCCCAAAGTGGAAAATCTACCGCCAATCCCCAACGGCGGTTGGGTCCTAGCTGCGTCGGCTGAATGGCACTTGAAAGTTTTACTTGGGGCAACCAAGCTAAGCGAGCCCTTTCGGTCATAGCTTGAGCAGCTTGGACATCTGCTTCAGACATGTGAAGCTCCGGCCGAGAGGCAAGGATCTGCGGTAGACGTCGATACCAAACGTTGGGCTCAAAGCTTGGAAGGTCTGATGACGATAAAAATCTCAAGGACGAAAGGGCCCATTTGACTCCTGTGACACTTCTTAATAAAGCTAAAAGGTTTTGTACTTCAGCTGTCTCCCGAAGTTGCGAGGTCAGCAGTGTTGACAACTGATTCTTGACGCGAAGTATATCCCATGACGAATCAACCCCTTCGGCTTTGAGGAGTTCGAGATGAACCAAATGGTCTTTAAAGAATTTTACTAATTTTGTATCCTCTTTTTGTTCACGAACCAGAACTGACAACCGGCTCCAGGAGAGCGCGACCTCCAGTTTTACTTTGTCGATAAAACTTCGTGTTTGCCATAAATCTTTTTGAACTCGAAACGCCGCGTCAGAAGGTGGGCTAGCTAATCCAGCAAGATCCCATGAAATGTTAGCACTCGCCGTGGCTTGCCAGCCACCTACGGAATCGTCCCAACCGGCATCGAGAGTTCCCGTTAGTTGGGGTAAACGTCGAGCTGTTTCTTCTCGAATCAAGGCTCTATCCGCTTGTGTTTGAGCTGCAAAACTTTGAAGTTCTTTGCTATGGGCAATGGCCAGTTGTTGAAGTTCGGTCAAAGTTACGGCCCCACCCGGCCAAGCTAGTCCGCTTAGCAGTAACACCAAAAGCACTCTAACACGCATCTATTCTGCTCCTAAAATTATCAAATAACTTTTAAGACCACCCTATGCCTTGAGAATGAAGTTGACATGAAATGCTCTCAAAAAAATGGAATTGATAAAATGGATTTTACTTCATCAAGACTTCAGCTCGGCATGACACCTTATCTCGCAGGAGGATGCCATGAGCGTCAAAAAACTTTTTTCTTTTACGGCCCTGCTGGCAACAGCAACACTTTCCGCCTTTGCCGGGCCTGCCGTACAACCTACAGGTCAGTCCACGAAGATCATGAACCCTAGGGTTTCCATTATCGAGATTCAACAAAAGGTTCTCAAAACTTTACCAGGAGACCGCGTCGTCGAAATATCGTTAGAAAAAGATCACGATAGCTTGGTTTACAATATGGACTTAGCCTCAGGTCATTACCTCAAGCTCAGTGCTGACACGGGGGCTACTCTGAAAATGACTCAAGAGAAACCTGAAAAAACTTCAGAACCGGCGATTTCGATGATTCCAAAGCTAACCATCGTTCAAGCACAAGAACTTGCCTTGAAAAATCATCCCGAGGCGAAACTTCAAGAAGTAACGCTAGAAGTCCTCCAAGGTGTCTTGGTCTATACATTTGACACTTCCACAGAACTCAAACTCATTTTGAACGCCGACACTGGAGAAGAGTTGAGGATTTAAGGTGTACTAAAAGAAGTTGGCCGAATATCGTCCACCCTTTGCTTTTTTCTGGACTTTGTCCCCAAAATCTTGAAAAATTGAAAAGTTTTTTGAAGCAGGAGCTTAAATGCCCCAGTTATCAAGGTGATCGCGCAGAAGACGACCTGCAGCTTCTCGATCCGGCCAGCATGCCGGACAAAAACCTTTTTTCGGAGGTGCTATGATGGTACAATTCGCTTACGACAACAGAACTGCCCCAGCGACGTGTTTAGCTGAAACGTGTTTAGCTGAGACTTGCTTTGGGTTCGTTGGAGGCGATTCAACAGGCCCAGCCACGCGCCTCCAGGTGTACGAACAGCTTAGGTAGACAAGCGAGAATTTCGGGCCTGCCCTGGTAAAGTCATGAGATGTGGAAGGTTAAATGAGTCGTTGGCGCTGAAAGAGATTTCAGCGCCTTTTTTTTACCTTGAGATCAAGTTTATTTGCAGTACCAACCGCGTGGTCCCTCGGAATTCCGGGCCTAAATGGGTCAATTTAACGCAAATTGATGATCAAATTCAGCGAAATTTGTGCTAGAAATCGACGAATTTGATGCTAGAAATCGACGAATTTTGTGCTCAAATTCGGAATTTTATCGACGATTTTTCGTCGTGAAATCGTCGATTTGTTGTCGTGAAATCGTCGATTTTACGACGAATTATCGCAATAATTCGGATGTTTTCAGAGTGTCCCTCACTCTCACCGTTCCAGCGTCACCACCGCTTCGACGTGCGAGGTGTGCGGGAACATATCCACCGGCGTGCAAGTGCGGGCCTTCCACCCTGCCGCAGTGAGGTGTTTCAAATCCCGGGCCAACGAAGCCGGGTAACAAGACACATAAACAAGCCGACGGGGGGACCTTGCGGTCAAAGCCTCGAGAGCCCGCGGGAGCAGACCTTCACGAGGAGGGTCAATCACCGCGACTTCCTCTGGAGCACGACTCAACACAGCTAAGCTAGGTCCCAAGTCTCCCGCCAAAAAGCTGGCGTTCTTAACCCCAGAGAGCAGGGCACTTTGTTTCGCCGCTTCGACAGCCTGCACATTCACCTCAAGACCCACAACTTCCGCAAAATCCTGCGCCAACGCCAGCCCAAAAAAACCCGAACCGCAGTACAGGTCAAGGAGCCTTGAACCACCGCGAGCCTCCCGTCTGACGACTTCTAACAGCGTTTGAGCTTGGGTTTCATTGGTCTGAAAAAACCCATTGTGGGGTACCAAATATTCCACCAAACGCCCAGGACCAACTTCACAGGTCTGCTTCAAAAACGCTTCTGGACCCCAGGACTGATAGACCGTGCCCGGATTCCCTTTTGAAGAGGGAAGCGTTACGCCTGCCCCGACAAAACCCGGAACGAGTTGTAAAAACTCAAAATCCTTGATGCCGTGCCGGTTGGCAAACACGTGGATTCCCACCTGACCCAGAGCATTACTGCGCAGGTGAAGCTGTTCAACACCTCGCGGCAGGCGCTGCGTCCTCAGAAACGCCCAGGCCTTTTGCAGGGCGGGCGTTTGCACCCGGCACTCCGCTGGCGAAAGGGTTCCTTCCCATTCCGGGACAAACACAGCACGGCCATTTTCATTTTTTAACGAAAGTTTATTGCGGTAGCCTTCGGTCGGCGAAGCCAAAATGGGGTTCATCCTGCCCGTAAAACCACCCCGTCCCCTCAGCACCCCGGCCAAGGTTTTTTCTTTCCAAGTTAACTGGGCAGAGTAGGTCAAGTGCTGCCATTGGCACCCCCCACACCCCCGGTCAAAGGCAGGACATGGCGGAACAACGCGATCGGGACCTGGTTTAACAACTTGACCCAACGTGGCGTGTGTCCAGCGTTCACGGGTGGCAGTGGGGGAACTGACGATCACATCGCCGGGAGCGGTTCTTGCCACGGCCACAAATTGTCCCCCTGTCTGCCCGACACCGTAGCCGGCTTCGTTCAGGGTGGTAATGGTCCAGGGATGGGCTTTCATACGGCACTTTAGCCCAACCGGCCCTGGCTTAGCAACCAAGAACCTGGTCTCGGCCTCTTGGAAACCGGTCTCGGCCTCTTGTCAAAGCGCCAGGTTGTCTCTACCTTTAAGATGTTCACTTGGGGGAGCCGGAAGAGTCCGGCTGAGATAGAAGCACCATGAAGCTTCTGACCCCTGAACCTGATCCGGGTTATGCCGGCGTAGGAAAAAGTGGCCTCCGCTTTTAAGCGGCTTTCCCTTCTTTTTTCCACTCCCCTTTTAACCCAGGATCCACAAGGAGATCTTATGCGCCATGTTCTTTCCATCGCCGGAAGTGATTCCAGCGGCGGCGCGGGCATCCAAGCGGATCTAAAGGCCATGAGTGCCTGTGGTGTTTACGGCATGACGGTGATTACCGCCCTCACGGC
>DAIDJJ010000159.1:0-5505 GCA_027451385.1 Spirochaetales bacterium
CACCCAAATAACTGGGTCCTAAGGGGTCATCGATAGTCACATAGATTACGTAGCGAGGATGATCGGCGGGTAAAAACAACATCGTCGAACAGGTATAGTCCGTGTTGGAATAGGTCCCGGTTTTGGGGTTATATTCTTGAGCCGTACCAGTTTTGCCAGCAAGTTCGATCCCGTCGATCCGTGCACGATGAGCTGTGCCATATTCTACGGTCGATTTCGTCATCTGAAGCATTTCTTGAGCTATTTCGGGCTTAACCACCTGGCGCAAGGGTTCGCGACGAGCTTGGTATAGAACTTCTCCGGAAGGAGAAACAACTTTTTCGACGACATGCGGTTTTAGAAGGAGCCCATTGTTCGCTAAACCAGCGGCGGCAGTTATCATTTGGACAGTACTCACGCCAATTTCTTGGCCCATGGAAATATAATCTTTTGAACTAGCAGACCATTCTGAGCGAGGTCTTAGCAATCCTGGGGTTTCACCAGGCAAAGTGAGACCTGTAGGCGAACCAAATCCCCAGGCATGAATATACTGAGCAAAAGGGGCTTCCTGCATCAGATCAGACGCCTGAGCCGTCCCCACATTACTGGAATAGGTCAAGATTCCTTGGGCATCCAGTACTCCATAATTTCCTAAATCGGTTATCCGAATCACACCCCCATAAGGTAAACGGCGTTCATAAACTCCATCACAAACAAACTTCATTTGAGGCGTTAAAACTCCCGAATCTAAAAAAGAAGAAATCGAGAAAAGCTTAAAAACAGAACCCGGCTCGTACGCCCTAGCAATGAGAGGATTTGCTCGTTCAACCGCTGAATAATCTGCAAAATGGTTAGGATCAAAACTGGGACTACTGGCCATGACTTTGAAATCACCGGTTTTAGGGTCCATAACAAGGATATTTACCCGTTTAGCCTTATTGGCGATACGGGAGGCATCAGCAAGCTTTTGAGCTTCGTATTGAAGTACGGTATCCAGAGTTAACCACACGGCATTGCCATGAACAATGCCACGTTCATTATCCGTTAAGTGTGGTGACAATAAATCGTTATAACTATATTCAATTCCTGCCAGACCAATATTATCCAAGCCGACATAGCCAAGAACTTGAGCCGCGATGTCTTTTTGTGGATAAATACGGCCAAATTCCGGGTCAAGTTCTACCCCTTGTAGATCACCATTTGCCTTGGCAGCTTTAATAGCTTGGGCTTCCATAACCGAAACCGGGCGTTTTATGTATTGAAAATTGGGGCCGGTCGTAAACTTTTTTAATAAATCTTCAGGGTTTAAGGTCAAAATACTGGCTAAGAGTTGGGCCGTTTTTTGTTTATCTTTCATATCCGGCAACCAAACAGTTGCGGCCTGTAACTTCGTGCTAACGGCAAGGATTCGACCTTGATCGTCCAAAATGGGACCACGTTCCACCAATGCCGGTTGATAATTCGCTGTCCGAGGAGGATGTAAGAGCATTAATCCCGCATATTTCCCCAAAAGAATCAGGCCTACCAATATGGTAAAACCCCAAAAAAGTTTCCACCGCCAAACGGCTCCAGGATGCTCTGGTTTATCTGCCATGTTGCCCATTTTGCCGCCTTCTCCTCACACTCTTCAATTCCAAAGCTTTCCTAGAACAGAGGTCTCCTTTGCAAACCCCCAATCTCGTGAATCATACGACTTGGCACTGTTATCCCCTAAAACAAAAAGGCTATGCGCCGGAACAAAAGGAACGGCTTCTAACCAATACGCCTGCCATGGCGTCAACGGAACTCGTCGCTGACCAATCCATAGCTGTTGTTTTTCTACTTTCAAGGGCATGCCGCCAACCCCTGCAACCCTCTTTATAATCAACTGTCCGTCAGAAGGATTTCTTAAAATAACAGTATCACCGACTTGAGGGGCTTTCCAGAACCAGGAATATCCCCCTATAATAGGGAGCTGTAACCCATACGCCCAACGGTTGACCAAAATAATTTCACCGTTATGATATGCGGGTTGCATCGAGGGTCCCCTCACCTGGGAGACACCCACGACCGTCCCGGAGATAAAAACGAGCAAGACGGTGCCAACCAAAAAGGATGGCCATAGTCGGGTTCCCAAAATCTTCATGGCGGAACTCTATCTTAATGATCCCTCCGCCGGTTGTCGATACTTAAGGTTGGAGCGTTCATCGTGAAGGATATTATGCGGGGACAAGAAACTCTTAAGAACCAACCTGGTGATTACGAAACCGATGCACAAGTCGAGGTGCTGGACCAAGCTCTTCCCAAGCGAGGTTTGAGAAAGACGTTTGACCTTTGGGAAGGAACCTTACAAAGCAGTATTTCAAGGTCTCCCCTCCTGGTTCTGCCCTATTTGTTAGCATTGCCACTTTTTCTTTTGCTTTTGGGAACTTTATCCCCTTGGTTAACACCCGGGCTCAACTTTTCGTTTCAGTCGGCGGGGATTCCCATACCAAAAGATGGAAAAGTTTCACATTATCTGGCATCAGTCGGTCAATCTCCTGGGGCTTCGGAAGATGCAGTAGATTCAGCCCCTCGAATTCTTCCTGTTAAAACGCAAACTTACACGGTTCAATCCGGTGATATGCTTTCGGTTCTTGCCAACCGCTTTAATATCGATATCAGCACGCTCATCAGTTTTAATGACATCACCAATGTTCGGCATATAGGCGTTGGTAACAAGTTACTCATTCCTAATGAAGATGGACTTTTGTACACCGTTCATAAAGGGGATAGTCTCACTTCGATTGCTCGGGCGAATAACTTATCCTACGATGATATTCTTTTAGCGAATGGCTTAAAGTCTCCCGTTGTGACTCCTGGACAAAAGATTTTTCTTCCTGGGGTAACACTTTCTGCCTGGGATTACAAACAAGCTTTAGGCGAATTGTTCATTTACCCAGCACGAGGTGTTATTACAAGTCGGTTTGGGTGGCGTCATGATCCCTTTAATGGAGATCGAACCTTTCACAATGGCGTCGACATTGCCAACTATGCGGGAACACCCGTACATGCCTCCATGGCTGGTCGTGTCGTGGATATGGGCTTTAACTCCGCCTATGGGAATTATATTCTCTTGAGCCATGAAGGCGGATACCAAACCCTTTACGGGCATTTACGAGCCTTTGAAGTTTCTGAAGGGGAATGGGTGGGTCAAGGCCAAGTGATCGGTTTGATGGGAAGTACGGGCTATAGCACGGGACCTCATGTTCACTTTTCAATTTTCAAGTGGAATCACGCCGTCAATCCGTTGAACTACTTATTTTAATTTGACTAAAAAAAATCCCGGCCTTTGTGCCGGGAAAATAAAAATGTGCCGATAAAATGTTAAAGGAAGAAAAAATGCGGAAATTCGTCGTTGGTTTGGCGCTGATGCTAGCGGTTTTCACGTTTCTCGGAGCCCTGAGTTATTCTGATAAACCTTTGAACCACAAGACTACAGCAGTTTCAGAAATTATTCCTTAAGAACTAGCAATCACCCCCGGAATAGCACAGGCAAAGAACTCGCGAGGTCTAAGAATTGCGCCATGAGGGGTCTGCTTTGTGGCCACAAATTTTGAGGAATATCGAATTTCGTATGCATCGTTTGCCAAGCGGCAGGTAAGGTCAGACTTTGTTTTCGATAAGCGAGGGCTTGCTTTTTCGGTAAAAGACTGATTTGAACTGCAGGTATCCCAGCCCATAAAAAGCCTAAGTCATCCGAAAAGGGAGTATCAATTTCCACAAAGTCCCCCGCCCCAGTCGCCGAAAGAACGCGCCTTGCCCATAGTCTCAGGGCCTTTGTACTTTCATCAAAAGCCCCTGCCTTTTGCCGCATACTTTCGCTAAGGTGACCCAAAACAAGGGTATCTCCGACTCCCGTCATATCTAAGACGATTACCCAAGGATGTCGCCCTGCAGACTTCCAGAGCTGGCCCAATAACCGAGCGCCTTGTTGTTGGATCGAACGCTCACCATAAATTTCTTCTCCATCGGTAAAAACCACCCTCAAACTAGCAGGAGCCGGACGACGCCGTTGCATTTGTCGAGAAAGATATTCCAGTAAATGCCTTACGCTGGCACTATTGTCATTGGCTCCAGGAGTGCCGGGCTGACGGTCATAATGTGCCACCAGAATTAGTTCCCCGTTTTCAGGGAGCCCCTCTTTCGTCTGCCAATGAGTCCACGGTGGTGTGGATATTTCTTGAACAACGCCTAAGGACTTCAACGCCTCTGCTAAGATCGACTTACGGTCTGCCGTCAATGAGCAAAAGTTTTGGAACCAGGAATCGTCCAACAGCATAGAAAGTCTTTCTAACATATTGGCGCTGTCCTGTCTTGACCGTCCCCAAGGCTCAAGGTTAAGGTAACATTCTCATGCGTTCGTTCATAATTATTACTTTTCTTGGTCTTTCTGTTTCCCTCTTCGCCCAAGCTTTCGATTCACGGTATGCCGACCTAGTTCCCATGGCTTCCCGAGCAGTGCTAATGGATGTGACTTCAGGTCGAATCTTGTACCAAAAAAATGCAGAAGAGCCTCTGCCCCCAGCCTCACTGACTAAACTCATGACGATGCATTTAATTTTTGAAGATATCGACAGCGGAAAACTGAGCATGAATGAAGTCGTTCATATTACGTCTGCGACGGATGCCCATTCCATGCCCCCTGGTTCCTCGTTGATGTTCTTGCAAGCGGGGCAACTTGTAACGATTCGTGAACTTCTCACGGGTTTGGATGTGGACTCCGGGAATGATGCGGGCTTAACACTTGCTGTGTTTGATGCTGGAAGTCAACAAGCTTTTGTAAACAGAATGAATGCTGAAGCCGTCCGCTTGGGACTCACACATACCGTGTACTACGACTCGTATGGGTATGATTCGAGAAACCGTACCACAGCGGGTGATTTGGCAAAGTTTTGTCGTTATTTTTTGAAAGTTCATCCCAATGTCTTGTCGATTACTTCACAAAAAGAATTGGCTTTCCCTTTAGCTGAGAACTACCCTGCAAATTATCGAGGTCCAGTCCGTACCATTTGGCAAAAAAACCGTAACGAGCTTTTATGGAAATACCCTGGAGCGGACGGTTTAAAAACTGGTTTTATTGATGAGTCAGGTTACAATTTGGTGGGGACAGCCGAACGAAATGGTCAGCGTTTATTGGCGGTTGTCTTGGGTGTACAAGCCCGCAGTACCGCAGAAGGTAGCCGACTGCGAACGAAAGCCGGAGAAATTCTTTTGAACTATGGATTTCAAAGGTATCCTTTGGTTCAGTTACCCGTTCCTCTTTTACCATCCGTGAAAGCTTGGTATGTGCAAGGTCACAAAGTCAATGTCCAACCTCAAACCATTAAACTGTACCCTTTGTCTGAAGAAGAGCGTGCTGAAATCACCGTCCAACCGGAACTTCCCGATTCCGTCATAGGGCCTTTTTCTGCCCAGGCTAAAGTGGGAACTTTAGTTTGGAGTCTGCAAGGAAAGGTCATCACCTCGGTGAACTTGGTGTCAGTTGCCGCAGGCCAACCGGGCTCT
>DAIDJJ010000160.1:0-5504 GCA_027451385.1 Spirochaetales bacterium
CTTTTGTATTGGGATCATCCCGGGTCTATTGTATTTGATGAGGTTTGGTTTGGCCAATTCGCGGCGGACTATACCAAGGGACTATTCTATTTCGATGTTCACCCCCCTCTAGCCAAACTGCTGTTTTGGTGGGTCGGAAGTCTAGGGGGACCTGTGACGTTCCCCAATCCTGCCACCATTGGGACCCCCTACCAGGGACTTTCATGGGAGTACATGCGTCTCGTTCCCTTGATCACAGGGGCTTCGATTCCTGTTCTTTTCGCGGTATTGCTGAAAGAGTTGAAACTATCCCCGGTACTCATCCTTCTGGGGGCCTTACCTGTCTGTTTTGATACCGCCTTGGTCGCGGATTCTCGCTTTATATTGCCAGAGTCGTTACTCGTGGCCGCGACCTTGGGAACAGTAGTTTTGTACTTAGTGGCAAGAAAGCGAAACAGTTGGACACTTTGGTTGGCCTTGGGTCTTATGGCCGGGGTTACGATCTCGATCAAGTGGACGGGTTTAGCTGGGTTGGGGATCATTGTTCTGGGTGAACTTTGGACCTTTCTCAAAAGGCCCAGCTTAGGGGCAGGGGGAAGGGTTTCAGCTCGCTTGGGTATCGTTCTGGTGTTGGCTTTTGCTGTTTATTATTCGGTGTTTCAAATTCATTTTGCCCTTTTGCCGCATGCGGGTCCTGGGGATGCCTTTATGACACCGGCCTTTCAAAAGACACTTGTGGGAAGTTCTTATGCAGGTCAGGTGGGACTACCGACGTTGGATCCGTGGTCAAAATTTTGCGAGATGAATGTTCGCATGTATACAGCCAACGAGACCTTAGTCGCGACGCATCCGTATGCTAGCCTATGGTATACTTGGCCCTTGGATTTGAGGCCCATTTACTATTGGGCTAAAAATGATCAGCGGATTTATTTCTTAGGTAACCCTGTTGTCTGGTGGGGCTCAACCCTCGCCGTCATAACGTTGCTAACGCTTATATGGACTCAACGACGAGCGCATCAGCCCAAGTCCACCTTTTTGCTAACAGCCTGGGCGATCAATTTTCTTCCATTCATTTTCATCGGTAGAGTGATGTTTTTGTATCACTATTTAAATGCCCTTCTGATGGCCCTCGCCATTGGAGTATGGCTTTTGGCACAAACCAGAAGGCCGCTTTTGTGGTTGAGCCTAGCCGCAGGAGCTTCTTTGGCTTTATTTATTTGGTTTGCCCCGTTAGTCTACGGGTTGCCGCTTACCCTTGAACAATTAGGAGCTCGCCAGTGGTTCGCTTCGTGGCGGTAAGACTTTCAAGAGCTTCATTTCTCGGATCAGAAGAATCAGCGAGAGCACGACGAACGGGCCGTCTGAAAGAGGGCCCGTCAGCAGGACGCCCCATAGCCCCAAAAGTTTGGGCAAAAAGAGCAATAACAAGATGAGGAGAAATTGTCTGCCAATACCTGTCAATAACGAAGGGACAATTTTATTAGCAGACTGATAGTACTGCGACAACAAGAAGGTAAGACCGTATCCGGGTAAGAAGAGAAGAAAAACCCTGAGGGCTAGAGCACCGAGCTTGAGTAACTCCTGATCGTGGCTGTTAAAAATCCAGATCAGCGATTCTGGAAAAAGTTCCATAAAAATGGTCCAGAGGGTTAAAACCAAGGTAGACCAAAAGGCCGTAATCTTCAGAACCTGGTGAACCCGGTGCGGGTTTTGAGCCCCCAGATTAAAACCTATGAGAGGTTGAGCCCCTTGGACCAAACCCAAGACTGGCAACATCACCAACAGCATCACCGTGTTGACTATACCTATCGCCGCAATACCGGTATCGCCTTTGAGAACGGTCATATTGGTGTTGAACTGAATAAAGATGATGATGGAAATCAACTGGAGAGCAAAGGCGGTTAATCCATTCAAAAAGATTTTTGTTATCAGAGTCCACTGGGGAAGTAGATTTTTTCTCGTGATTTTGAGGTGATTCAGGGGAGTTAAATAAAAAGTACTGGAGACCAGCAACCCAAAAAGTTGGGCAAGAACAGTGGCCCAAGCTGACCCAGCAATCCCCATTTTGAGTGATCCTACAAAAATAACACAAAGAATCGCATTAAGGATGGTGCCCGAGACGGCAATGAGCATCGAGGTTTTGGCTCTTCCTTGGGCTCGAATGGGCATACCGACGGCCATGGCTACAGCTTGAAAGATAAAACCTAAAAGTATCACTTGGGTAAAGGTTTTCGCGGGTCCCAAGGTGTAGGGAGTAGCTCCGCAAAGCTTTAAGATCGTATCTAAGTTGCCAGCCGTGACCAGAGTCAAAAGCGCTGAGAAAAAAAGCCCCAGGATGGCGGCACTGCCCAGACTGCGGGCCGCCTCTGTGTATTTCTTTTCACCCAAGAAGAGGGAAATGATGTTGGAAGCTCCGGCCCCCGCTAAAAGCCCAATGCCCAAAGAAACGATCATTAAAGGAAAGGCTAGAGTCACGGCCGCTAACGCTTCGGTACCCAGATACTGTCCCACAACGATCCTGTCCACGACATTGTAAAGGGCATTGACCAGCATCATCGTTATAGAAGGGAGCGAAAATTTCAAAAGAAGCTTTCCGACGGGAGCTTCACCCATTTGGTTCAGATGTTTCATGGATTTCCTTGTCAATGGCGATGAACAGCCTTACTATAAGTCTTGTGAGAAGATAAGGAAAGTCAACTAAGGTAAGGAGTGTACTTTTGAAGGTTGGGTTATTTGGCTTTGGTAAAACAGGGAGAGCGGTGGCTACGACTATCCTCAATAATAAAGAATATATTTTGGAATGGGTTGTTCGTAAGTCAAAAACCTTAGATCACCGTTCAGCACCAGAGTTTCTGGGAATGGAATCTTCAGAACCTGGGTTAATTTACTCCAAAGATGAATGGGATGAAATTGCCAGCAACCACGCCCTGGATGTAGAAGCCATTGTGGATTTCTCTTCACCTGAAAGCATTTATGAATATGGGGAATATGCCCGTCAGCATCAGATTACCATCATCACAGCGATTTCCAGTTATGGAGCACAGGAAATTGCCTACCTCAAGGAACTAAGTCAGTCGACTAGGGTCCTGTGGTCTCCCAATATCACGATTGGAATCAACTTTTTGATTGTTGCCGCCAAAGTCTTACAAAAGATTGCCCCTTACGCAGACATCGAAATTGTCGAAGAACATTTTCGAGATAAGCCCGAGGTTTCGGGTACCGCCAAAATCATTTCTCGCCATTTGGGCTTAGCGACCGAGTCCATCAAGACCATCCGAGCTGGTGGTATTATTGGACGGCACGAAATCTTGTTTGGTTTTCCTTTTCAAACCGTACGCTTGAGTCATGATTCGATCTCCCGTGAAGCTTTTGGTAATGGGGCTTTATTTGCCCTGGATAATGTTTGTTCCAAGCCGACGGGATTTTACACGATGGAAGACCTCATGAAACCCTATTTTGAGGTCTGAGAGACAAATCCTAAACTGTCGAGGCTTCTGAATGTTTACGAAAGTCTTTGTAGTTGAGATTATACTTCTGCATCCTGAGGCTAGCGACTCGTTTGGTTAAACCTAAAAGTTTTGCCGCTTCTGTCACATTTCCCTTGGTTTTACGTAGGGCTTCTAAAAGCATTTGATATTCGACCGCTTCGACTTTGGCTTCAAGCTTGTTGCCTACTTCAAACCGCTCTTCGGAGGGGGCGTTAAGAGAAGGCGGGAGATGATTGGTGTGAATATAATCCGAGTCACTCAAAATAACAGCTCTTTGCAAAACATTCTCGAGTTCGCGAACATTGCCAGGCCATCCGTAGCGTAAAAGCAACCTTTGGGCACCGGTAGTTATGCCCCGGATAGTTTTTCCTGTTTCTTGTGCGAACTTCACGACAAAGTGGTCGGCTAAGGTGATGATGTCGGCCCCACGTTCGCGTAACGGAGGCAAAAGAAGCGGAAAAACTGCCAGTCGATAGTATAAGTCTTCGCGGAACGTCCCTTCGGAAACCATCTTTTGCAAGTCTTTATTGGTCGCCGCAAGAATCCTGAGGTCAACTTTGAGCGTTTTATTTCCACCAAGCCGTTCAAAGCTACGTTCCTGAAGCACTCGCAGGAGTTTGGCTTGAAGCGGCAAGGAAAGTTCTCCCACTTCATCTAAGAAAATGGTTCCTCCGTTGGCTTCTTCAAAGCGACCCTTTCGTTGTTCATTTGCCCCGGTGAAGGCCCCCTTTTCGTGGCCAAATAGTTCACTATCCACCAAGGTTTCGGGCAAGGCCGCACAATTAAAAGCCACAAACGGCCCTTTGTTTCGGTGGCTGTAGTAATGGATGGCCGAAGCGACAAGTTCTTTACCCACGCCGCTTTCCCCTAAAATTAAAACATTGACGTTGACTTTGGCTAACCGTTCAATCATGGCATAGACGTTTCGCATGGCTGGGGAAGACCCCAAAAGGTTTTGGGGTTGAAAGCGTTGCTGTAAAGCTTGCCTGAGGCGAGAATTTTCTGCTTCGAGTTGAAGTTTGTCTTCATTTTCTAAGAGGTAAATATCCACTTCTTGGGCTATCATGGAAGCGGCGATGGTCAACAGCTCGACATCTTGTTGTAAACAGCCAGGGGTGTCGTAAAGTCGTTCGGCACTAAGCGTGCCCAACACTTTTTTTCCCCGCATGATGGGAACGCAAATGAACGACAAATCTTGCTCTTCGTTACGAGTCGCACTCCCCGTGCGATTGAGAAAAGTCGGTTCATCTTTAATACGAGCTACGACAATGGTTTGCCCAGTTTCTACAACCTTGCCGGTGATTCCTTCCCCTAACGAGTAAATGCCACGAGCGATTTCTTCTTCTGAAAGGCCTAAACTTTTGTGAACAAATATCTTGCCTGTTTTACGGTGATAAAGGTTGATCATGCCTCGAACGACACGCATATGGCGTTCGAGAATTTGCAACAAGATACTCAAAAGGCTGTTGAGGTCATCATTCTGCGAAATGAGAAAACTCATTTGGTACAACAGCGGCAACACTTTGGCGCGGCACACCGGGGCGTCACAGCTTCTGAGACGTTCTATCGCTTTGTGCCCTTCAAGAGTTGACATGAACTTGCCCCCCTTTTTGAAGACTTTTTAAGAACAATTGATGTGGTGCTTGACCAACTGCTTCTGCTAAGGTTGAACGGAGTGTTTCTAGAAAATGTCCCGCCTCTTCTGACGTCCAAGGATAACCATGAAGTTCTGCTAAGTGGAGAAGGGCTTTACGTCCGGAGTGTTTTCCCGCAATCACTCGTCTACGTCCGCCTACGCACGTGGGGGGATACGGTTCGTAAAGAGAAAAATCTTTCAACAAGCCATCGACGTGAATCCCTGACTCATGGGTAAAAAGATTTTTTCCCGTGAGAGGGCGATCTCGATCTAAGCCTCGGCCTGTCCATTGCGCCACCATTTTGCTGATCTGAAGAATCTTTCCTAAATCGACGCCGCTGTGTTCCTGACGAAGAAGGGTGAGCAAACCTAAGAACTCCTCGAGTCTTGTGTTGCCAGCG
>DAIDJJ010000161.1:0-5444 GCA_027451385.1 Spirochaetales bacterium
TGCCGCCGCGCGCAGCATCGCGCGCAGCTGAGTGCGAAACACCGCGGGCTGGCGCAGCGAGCTCTCGGTGGTTCCACCAATGCGGTTCTCCACCTTCTGGCTTTGGCCCGCGAGGCCGACGTACCGCTTTCGATCGACGACTTCAACAAGTTCCACGACACCACCCCGACTCTCACCGACATGAAGCCGGCAGGTCGCTATGTGATGGAGGACCTGCATCGTGTTGGAGGCGTACCTCTGGTCATGAAGATGTTACTCGACCGAGGTCTGCTCCACGGGGACGTCCCCACGATAACGGGTAAGACCTTGGCCGAGAACCTGGCCCCTATTCGAGTTGACCTAGCTGGCCAGGCTGTTGTCAAACCGTTCGAGGCTCCCGAGAAGGCCACTGGACCGATCGCGATTCTCAAGGGGAACCTGGCCCCTGGTGGCTCGGTTCTTAAAACCTGCGGTCTGGATGTTGCCGAACACACGGGACCTGCCAAGGTTTTTGATGGCGAAGAAGCCGCGATGAAAGCGATCTTAGAAGGCCAAATCGTTGCCGGCGATGTGGTCGTGATTCGGTACGAGGGTCCGAAGGGAGGTCCCGGCATGCGGGAAATGCTGGGGCCCACGAGTGCTATTGCAGGGCGTGGCCTGGCCGGCTCGGTGGCTTTGCTTACAGATGGCCGGTTCTCGGGCGGAAGTCACGGTTTGATCGTTGGCCATATCGTTCCCGAAGCGCAGACCGGCGGACCCATCGGCCTGCTTCGTAACGGCGACCGAATCACCATTTCGCTAGACCGAAAGGAGCTTTCGGTCGCGGTTGAGGATGAGGAGCTGAAGCGTCGAGCCGCAACCTGGGCACCGCGAGAGAACGGCTTCACCCGAGGAGCCCTTAAGAAATTCGCCCAACTTTGTGAAGATGCCAGTCATGGTGCCGTAACCAGTTAATTAGACGCATTGGACTGCAACCTCATTTTTTGGATTTTCTAAGTTCGCCCCATTCTGCCATGGCTTTTAATACGGGCAAGAGGGTATGACCTTGTGAACTCAGTTGGTACTCCACCTTGGGGGGGACCTGAGGGTAAACGGTTCTCAGGACAAGTTTGTCCTCCTCAAGCTCCCTCAGTTGAGCCGTCAGCATTTTTTGGGTTATTCCCGGGATCATCTTCCTGAGTTCCCCAAACCTCAGGATGCCGCCTCTTAAATACCAGAGAATCAAAGTTTTCCATTTTCCCCCGATTACCTCAAGGGTCGCTTGCATGGGACAGAACTCTTCTAAAATCATAAGACTTCTCCATAGTTTCCTAAATGATAGTATAATACAAAAAAGTGCGTACTTTTCAATTATATACCTTTTTCTTATATTATTTTTAAGTTCATAGGAGGTACAAAATGAACATTTCTATCGTTGGTACGGGAAACATGGCAAAAGGCTTGGCTGGCCTGTTGGCGAAGGCTGGGCACCAGGTTTATTTAGGTTCACGAGACCCCTCAAAAGGAGCTGAGACCGCTAAGGCTGTGGGTAAGGGAGTCAGTGGTGGCCACTTGGGTTCAGTGGGCCAGTCGGAGGTAATCTTTCTAGCAGTACCTTACGTAGGTATTGAAGAGATACTGCCCGACCTCGGTTCCTTGTCAGGAAAAGTGGTCGTGGATATTAGTAACCCCCTAAAACCAGATTTCAGCGGAATGACCCTCGGATTCACCACTTCGGCGGCAGAAGAAATTGCCAAAAAGTTGAAAGGAGCCAGAGTGGTAAAGGCCTTCAACACCGTTTTCTCGGGTCTTTTGGCCTCGGGAGATTTCAAGTTTGGACCCGATCGGCTTTCTACTTATGTCGCAGCCGACGATGTGGAGGCCAAAAAAACCGTCTTGGGACTGGCTGAACAACTTGGTTTTGCCGGGGTAGACTCAGGCTCTTTGTCCAATTCACGCTACCTAGAGCCTATGGGCTTTTTCAACATTCAGCTGGGCTACGCTTTGGGACATGGTGACAAAATCGGCCTTGTGTTCAAAAAACGCTAAAACGAAAAAATTTAAACCTGCTTTAACCTGGGATCGTCCTGAGGGACGTTTCCCGGGGTGAACGGGGAAGAGCCTTTGACCCCGAGCTGGTCGATGTATTTCTTGCTCATCTAGAGGAGTTTTTGGCCGTACGAAAGCGAGCTGAACAAGGTGTGACAGAAGCAAAAATAAGGGTCTAACAAAATAAAAATATAAAAGTTCTTCCTTGATTTGTGGCTCAATTGTTCGGGATGAGTTGCAATTCTCGTGAATGGGACGTTAATCCAGAATCGAAGGCGGTTGCAGTAAACCCCAGGTAGAATTGGGGATTTAAAAAGCCGCCCTTTACAGGTTCGACCTGAGCGGCGACCCCGATAAAGAAAGGAAGGTGCATTTGACCAATAATCAAGACCGTATTGATTTCAGTTCCATACGTCACCCCTTGGTCCCAGACTGGTTGCGTCTTCCATTTCCCTTGACCCCCAAAGTCTCCCCAAACACTTAGCCCCTGCAGGGGAATCCCCAAGCCCACCACATTAAGGTCATAAAAACCCCAGGGCCAGGTGATATTCAGTTTGAAGTCTGAACGCCAGTCATCGCTAGTCCCGGGATTGAGGGGAGCCGGTGAGTACGAAGGGGTCGTAGCATAGAGAGAGTGTTGAGAATCTGCGGTCGAGGTGATTCGACCTTGCACCTCGAGGGGGCCGAAAGGCAAGCCTGCTTCAAGAGTATTAAACTCATCTAAGCGTGTTGTGGGTTGGCTCCAAACCGGTAGCGTGGCTTGAACAGAAAATCCGTCCCCCCAATACCAAGACCCATAAGGTTGGTCAATCGCCGTATTTTTGTTGGACGAAACCCAGTTTATGCCAGCCGCTGTTAAAATGGAATTTCCACCGACCAATACGCCTGACTGAAGAGCGTCATGTGTTACACCTGTAGCAAATTGTGCCGTCGATCGATTGGTCGCCAAGGGAGTGTCCCATTCTCCCCAAGGAATGGAGGCCGAAATCGAAGCCGAATCCAATACTTCACTGTCGGATGAAGCCTGCACCAAGTTTTGTTGGGCACTGAAAAGGGCTTGCCACCCCGGTAAACGCCAAGAGTAGGACAAAAGACCTGTAACGAGATTATTGAGTTGGGGGAAATACGCCACACCAAGTTGCCAAGCTTGGGTATCGAGGTAAGAATTGCCTAACATAAAAGCCCCAACACCCACGTTCCAATTCTGGGTAGCATTTTGGTAGGGGAGGGGAAACGGAAGCCATAAGTCAGGTGGTGCGACATCGACAAAAGGTTTGGACTTTAGACTACGAAGTGGTTCCGGGCGAGGTTGAACCGGTTGTTGATTTTGAGCTTCGACGGTAGCCACTTCAGGTAAAGGCTGAGGCGTCACCAAGGAGAGGTCGTTAAAGCGTTTGAGGGTCCACCCCTGGTACGTGTAGGTTTGATACACGAGTTTTCCTTGAACAAGGATACCCGAAGCATCCCCAACGGGGTCGCGGGGGAAGACTTGGTAGGTTTTATGGGCTAGGTCGACTAACCACAGGTCAAGTCGTCCCGCCTTGTCCGTAGAAAAGGTAAGATGATCTGCATCGACCCATCGCGGAAAGTAAATCGCCGAGCCGATATTCAGCCGTTCTTTAACATTGCCGTTGTCAAAAATCGTAAGGACCTGCTGTCCCTGGATATTTTCGGCAAAGGCCAGAGTATGTCCGTCGGGCGACACCTCAAGGGTTTGCAACAAATGCCCAGGGGCTTGGTAAATTACAGAGTATTTTCCTGTTAGGTCTCCTTGAACTAGGACTTGTTCTGTTCCTCGCCGTTGAAAGGCCCACCAGGTTTTGCCGTCCGGGGAAAGTCGAGGGGAATAAAAGCCCGTGGAAGTGGTCAATCGTTTCAGCTGTTGCTGGTGATCAAGCCATAACTCACTTCGAGCGGTATCACTTTCGGGTTCACTGGTTTGGTTTGTGGTAAAGTAAGAGCTGAAAATGAGCGAGCTTCCGTCTGCACTTGTCCCAAAGGAATAGGGGTCCGTTAAAACTACAGGCAAGAGAAGGCGGGGGGCTTTGCCCGAGTGTTCGAGGTAAATTCCTGGTGCCTCATGAAAAGGTATGGCATAGCCAAGCCAGCCTCGGGACGTGACATAGGGCAGGTACCAGTCACCCTCGCCAGCGGGAGAAACTTGAACACCAGGAGTGTACTTGGCATCTGTAGCAAATTTCTTCAGCATAAAATTTTGAGCGGCTTGAAAGAAAGCGGAACAACTGAGCTTCGTATAGGCCTCAAGCGATCGGTTGTAGCCCCACCAATCTGAAAAAGGTTCGGTAAAAATATTTTTGTAAATGGTGTTGAACGCTTTTTCACCCCAATGTTCCCGTAAATAATCGACCATCAGGAATCCCGAAGGGTACCAGCGGTCGTAGGGATGATGAAAACTACCGTAGGCGGCTTGGTCATAGGTCCACATGTGGTGTTCTAAGATAGGCGCCTTATACTCCATTTCGAAGAAAGGGTTTCGAGCTCGACCCCCTGTGGCAAAAAGGCCTTCGGTGTTGGTGGTGATCCCTTCAACAACCCATCCGGGCAGAAACCATTCATTATACCAAGCGGCATCTGGACCATAGAGCCATTGCCAAGCCCCAGCCCCCACCTTTTGGGTGAGGTGAACATAGTGAGTAAACTCGTGAGCAAGTAAATTGCGAAGATACTCTGTGGAATACGCCGAGATGACTGTCGTCGTCGGGGGTGCTACGAACAGGTCGAGCCGACGAGGTAAAAAGGAAAAAAATCCATTGAATTCATCGGTTGTCGTCCGCACTACGGCGATGACATGGGCTGGATACGAACCAAAATAGTTGGTCACATCCTGATAGACATCTTCAGCAAAAGAAGCAAACTGGAGGGCCACAGATTTTTCAGGGGCTTGGTAAACAAAAGTGAAATGCTTGGTAGAAATTTCTCGCCATTCAGATTCAGCGGTAAGGTTTGCGGAAAAAGCCGCTAAAAGCACCAAAGTGACAAGGAAACTTTTTTTCATGATGAAAATCCTCACGAGCAAGAATGTTTTTGTAATTTAAATAATACTTTGTGTATTCATTTCATCACTCTATGTCAAGAACCAACCTTGGGGACTCCAAAGCCAAAAGATTCTTTAAACATCAAATGGGATGGATCCCATTGGTATGAAAACCCCTTTTTGCGACTAAAGAGTCTCAAATTTCCCTAGCAAAATCTGGATTTATTTCAACCCTAACGAGCTTTCACCACGACCATAAGGTGCCAAGTGTTAGGACAGAAACGGAGGTTGCGGGTGCGGTGTTGCTATAGTACAAACCTGCTCCCACGGCGAGTTTAGCAGAACCCGTCGTGAAAGTGAGATTGAGCTCTGTACCATTCGACCAGTAATTCTGTGTTCCTAAATCATCAAAAAATCGATACGTTAGATCTGGGGTCATATT
>DAIDJJ010000162.1:0-5364 GCA_027451385.1 Spirochaetales bacterium
GCTGGGCCCAATAAAGTCGGACGACAAGACCGTTATACTTCCGGGGCCGAACTTTTGTTCGAGAGCCGCTTTGGCAGCCGCCGAGATCTGGGCTTGAAGGTTAGAAACCTCGGACTCATTGTTGTGAGCAACCGCGCGAATTAAGAAGGTATCGTTCGTCGAGGCTCCCGTGGACTGTACCGAAAAGCTGTACATTTTCTGAAGTTGCGGGGTTCCCAAAACATCTTCGACCGCCTTGGTCGACACCCCGGCACCAGCAATCTTGACGGTTTCACTCAAACCCGGCTTGAAGTCAATACCTAGGTTAAAGCCACCTTGCAAAAAGGTTCCAGTCCAAACAGCTACAATCAAAGCAATCGAGAAAATGTACATCGGCCAACGAAGCCGAGAAAACGGAATGGCTTTCTTGATCTGCATTACATTTTCCTCCAGGAGATGGCCAATTTCCGAGTCTTGAGCACATCAATCTCAAAGTCAAAGATGAGTCGAGAGACAAACAATGAGGTGAACAACGAACTAATGAGTCCAACGGCTAACGTCACGGCAAAGCCCTGAACAGCACCCTTCGACAAGAGGCTCAAGAACAACGAAGCGATCAAAGCGGTAACGTGCGAGTCCATAATGGTCCAGAAGGCCCGTTTAAACCCGATATCAATCGCTGTCGCGGGAGACTTCCCAGCCCAATACTCTTCTTTGATGCGTTCGAAAATAATAACGTTCGCGTCTACCGAGATACCTACGGTCAAAACTAGACCGGCGATACCTGTCAAGGTCAACGTCATATTGAACACACCTAAAATCGCCATGACCAAGAACATGTTGATCAATAGGGCGACATTGGCGTTGATACCCGCCCCTTTGTAGTACAAGAGCATAAACAGGGCAACTAAGACTAAGCCCCAGATAGAAGCGTTGACACCAGCTTGAATGGCGGTACGCCCCAAGGTTGAACCCACGCTGGTATAGCTTTGAACGACAAGGCTAACCGGCAAAGCCCCCGTACGAAGCGTAACCGCGAGGTCTTGGGCATCTTTGGCTTCAAAACCGGTAACCTGGACGTTCCCGCCAGTAATAGCTTCGGAAATTCGGGCACCAGCACGGATTTTATGGTCTAAGACTACCGCCATAGTTTTGCCCACGTTGGCCTGGGTCATTTGGGCAAAGTGACTGCCCCCTGCACTGTCCAGCATAAAGTCAACCACAGGTTGATTCGACACGGGATCGCGGCTAACCACGGCCTGCTGAATATGCGTACCGTCCAAGACGTTCTTATCGTCAGTTTTGACAACTTGGCGATTCACGAACTGATCCAGTCCAAAGCGATCTTTCTTGTAGAAATTGAGTAACTCAAGACCAGCAGGTAAGACATCGGCAGGAATTCCTGTGACTTCATTCGTGACAGGGTTGACACTTTGGGGGTTCTGAGCAATCCACTGGTTGACCGCATCTGTAGCTTTTTCATCGACAATGTTGAGCGTCAGAGAGCCTTTACCTCGAAGGAAGGCGTTAACACGGTCAGGATCTACGTCACCCGGGAGTTCCACGTAAATTTTGTTTCCACCGCCAGACTCACGTTTAATGGTGGGCTCAGACAAACCAAATTGGTCAATACGGGACTTAAGAACATCAATAGCACGGCCAATGGCGTCGCTTTTTTCTTGCGTGGTCAACGGATGGCCTTTTTTGGCCTGCAGGGCGTCTAAATCAGCCGTTAAGACGATACTCATACCACCCGAAAGGTCTAAGCCCAACTGCATGATCTTGGCTTTCATGTCTTTGTAATGAAAGGCATCATTGCGGACATGGTCCTCGATAGCAGCCAGGAAGTCATCTTGACTGACAAAGGCCTTGAATAAGTCGTTGAGTGTCCAAGTGGTCGGTTCTGTCATTTTAATCGAAGCGTAATTCCGCTTGGCGACCGGAATTAAGAACGACATGTCTGCGGGCACTGGGGCAGAAGCGTTCTTCGCATACAGATCTTGAAGTGATTTTAAGTCAGCTTGTGCTGTTGAAATCGCCAGATCCCGAATTTGCTCTAAAGAATAGGATGCCAGCTTCTGGTTCTGAGGCGAAGTAAAGAAATACCAATTCACCGTCGGCGAAAGAAACCAGGCTCCTACCGCCAACAATAGAACGATGATGAAAAGCCGAAAGCGTTTACTCATGGCGTCGACTCCCGGAAATTAGGGTTGTTTGTCCGAAGCAGCTTCAACTGCCTCAGCTTTTTTGTCTTTTTTGTCGGCTTTGACGGGAGCCGGAGGATTCTGCAGGTTGGCAATGGCACTTTTATTGAACTCAATAGAGGTTCCGGTGCCTTCGTCGACACGCAAAACCACGGTATCGTCACCCACGCGTTCCACTAAACCGCGAATACCACCAATGGTGATCACCTTATCGCCTTTTTTGATGGCCTTGAGCATCTTTTCGAGGTCTTTTTGTTTTTTATTCTGAGGACGAATGATGAGGAAGTAAAAAATGACAATAATCAGGCCGAAAACGATCGGCATCATCAAGCCGTCACCGGGTGCACCGGCGGCCTGAAGAAACGTCAAAGACGAAAATAACGCGTTCATGCTGAATCCTTTAATGGGAAAATGATTGAGCTACACTAACAGAAAAGGTTCCGACCCGTCAACCAAGAATATCTCAAGTCAAGTTCAGAGGTAGGAAGTCCTTTGAATGGTCGGGTAGACTTCACTAACGCCAAAAGCGCGTTTAAGTTCGTCCGTATTTCGATACGACGTTCCACTGAGACGCGAATATTCCGTTCTGAGCCACTCTAAATCTTCTGTATTGTTATCAAATAAGGCCGAGGCGAAAGCGGCTTTATACAGCCCTTCTGCAAACAATTCACGAGTCGTCAGCCTACCGTACTTGGCTTCGAGCTTACGGTCAACAATGGCTGTACCGCCTGAATAGCCAATCGAAAAAACAAAAGCGTTGCGTGTCATATGCTTACGGTTTACCAGAGACCAGACTTTTCGTCCAGAGTATAAAAAAAGAGGGTACCCACGGTACCCTCTTTAAGCTTTTAGCAGAGCTTACATCATGTCCATTCCGCCCATTCCTCCTCCAGGAGGCATGGCCGGGGCTTTCTTCTCGGGAAGATCGGTTACAGCACACTCGGTGGTGAGTAACAGTCCTGCGATCGATGCGGCATTTTGCAACGCGGTTCGAGTTACCTTGGCAGGGTCAATAATTCCAGACTTGAGCATATCCACCCATTCCATCTTATTGGCGTCAAAGCCCCAACCGGGCTTTTCGTTCTTGGCGCGTTCAGCAATGATCGAACCATCAACACCGGCGTTGCCAGCGATCTGGCGAATCGGTTCTTCCATAGCTCGGCGAGCAATACGGAAACCGACCTTTTCTTCATCGTTGAGCGAAGAAATGTCAGACTTGGCCAAAGCCTGGGCAACCTGAACCAGAGTGACGCCACCGCCTGGGACAATTCCATCTTCCAGAGCGGCGCGAGTAGCCGACAGGGCGTCTTCGACTCGGTGCTTCTTTTCTTTGAGTTCGACTTCGGTAGCGGCGCCGACATTGATCACGGCTACACCGCCAGCCAGCTTGGCCAGACGTTCTTGAAGCTTTTCGCGGTCATAATCGCTGGTGGTGTCTTCAATCTGGGCGCGGATCTGAGCCACACGTTCTTTAATGCTTTTTTGCGCACCGGCACCATTGATGATGGTGGTGTTTTCTTTTTCAATCTTGACGGTCTTAGCACGGCCCAATTGCTTCAGGTCGACGTTTTCAAGCTTCATTCCGAGGTCTTCGCTGATTAACTCACCACCCGTCAGAATGGCGATATCTTCGAGCATGGCCTTACGGCGGTCGCCAAAACCAGGAGCCTTAACAGCACAGACATTCAAAGCACCCCGAACATTATTCACCACCAAGGTAGCCAGGGCTTCACCATCCACATCTTCGGCGATGATCAAAAGAGGTTTGCCGGTCTGCACCACTTTTTCAAGAACTGGCAGTAAATCTTTCATGGCACTGATTTTCTTTTCGAAAATCAAAATATAAGGATCATCCTGCACGGCGGTCATATTGTCGCGGTTTGTGGCAAAGTAAGGAGACAGGTAGCCCCGGTCAAATTGCATACCTTCGACATAATCCGTGGTGGTTTCAATCGTCTTAGATTCTTCCACCGTAATAACGCCGTCTTTACCAACTTTTTCCATGGCATCGGCAATTTCTTGACCGATTTCTTTATCGTTATTCGCCGAAATCGTAGCAACCTGAGAGATTTCCTCTTTGTCTTTAATTTCTTTAGCCAGCTTTTTGATTTCGACATTGGCCAATTCTACGGCTTTATCAATGCCCCTTTTCAAGGACATCGGGGAAACACCCGCCGCAACAGATTTCAAGCCTTCCTTGGCAATGGAATACGCCAAAACCGTTGCCGTTGTTGTTCCGTCTCCGGCCACATCATTGGTCTTGACAGCCACTTCTTTCACCAGTTGGGCGCCCATATTTTCGAAGGGATCTTCGAGTTCGATTTCGCGAGCCACCGAGACACCGTCTTTGGTTACCGTGGGAGCGCCGAATTTCTTGTCCAAAAGCACATTTCGGCCCTTGGGACCCAGCGTTACCATGACAGCCCGGGAGAGTTTCTCGACGCCGGCCAACAACGAGCGGCGTGCCTCTTCTGTGAAGAGCAGTTGTTTTGCCATAACGACTCCTTATAATAATAAGATCATTGAATCTGAAATTTGTGGGGATCGACCCCCGGCAACACCGAAGAGTCAAAGGAAATATACGGATTTCTTGGCAAAACGTAAAGGGCTTATGCAGAAATCCTTGACTTAATGGTCCCCTTGGGGGCAAGAATCAAAACATGAAGCGGGATTTGGGTCACACGGGCAGATACCTTTTTTTTGATCTCTCGGAAGCTGCCTCGGCCACTCTAGAGCCCTTTTTTCAGCAGGCGACCGTTCAACTTTCTCCACCTCATTGCCGAGGTCCCATCATCTGGCTGTTTAACACTCGCCAATGGAAAGAATGGGGAACCGAAGAAGCAGAAGAGTCCCCCGCCCGCCGTTTCTTTGCAGCCCGTCCCGACGAAGATCGATTTTTCCTTCCCAATCCCGGTGGCTGGGACTGGGATGCTTTATTTCCTGAAGAAGCAGACCGAGACTTAGGAACCGCTCACGAGGCAGGGCTGTGGTTGCGAACCTCTGCCGACATTCCCGAATGGTGTGAACGCGAGGCCGTCGTTTTTCGTGAGGATGGAGTACTTTGGTCCCATCAGGGTCAGCGCTGGGTACTTCCGTGGGGAGGCGATCAGGGAGTCATCCTTAAGAACCCGGGTCAAGCCCTCATCGGTGACTGGCCCAAAGGTCCTTTTTCGCCCCTTCC
>DAIDJJ010000163.1:0-5318 GCA_027451385.1 Spirochaetales bacterium
TTGTTTTTTTGGATCAAAAGTTGATGACTCTCAACTAAAGTTGACCTGGATTGACCCTGACTTCACTTTTCTCCAGGCACGCTTGTTGCTACATTCTTTTTGTGAAACTTTGGCTTGATAAAGGAAAAATCCCCTATGATTGTGCCTTCAGCACCTGTTCTCTTGGTTGATGACGATTTGGCAATCATCCACAGTACCTCGATGATATTGAAAGAAGGGTTTCAACTTCGTTGCCTGTCCGCTCTGAGTGGAAAACAGGCTTTTGAGGTTATTGAAAGCGAAGCCGTTAGTCTTGTTCTGTTGGATCTTGGACTTCCCGATATGTCTGGTGAAGAGGTTCTGGTTCGTTTCTTAAAAGACTTTCCCCAGGTACCCGTCATTATCGTAACAGCTCTACGTGATCTTGACGTGGCGGTCCGCTGTATGAGTTTAGGGGCCTACGATTACGTGGTGAAAGGAAGTGAGCCATGACGACTGATGACAAGTGTGAAAAGAGCCTTAGAATCTCGAGATAAAGACCTTAAAATTGCCGTTCTAGGAAAGAGCCTTCAAGAAACCAATTTGCGGTGCCCCGAGAACTTTTCGCATATCGTGACGAATAACGAAAGGATGCGTGCTCTTTTTCGCTTTATTGAAGCTGTTGCCTCATCAGACGAACCCCTACTCCTTCAGGGGGAAACTGGCACCGGAAAAGAACTGTTTGCCCGAGCTGTGCATAATGCTAGCGGTGTCAAAGGACCCTTTGTTGCCACCAACCTTGGTGGTTTAGAAGATATGCTGGTATCTGATACCTTATTTGGCCACGTCCGTGGGGCCTATACAGGTGCTGATGAAATTCGGAAAGGGCTGATAATTCAAGCGGCTCACGGAACTCTGTTCCTGGATGAAATTGGTGACCTAAGTCCTCAGTCGCAGGTAAAATTACTCAGGTTTCTTGAAAATCGAGAGTTTTTCCCCTTAGGCACCGATATTCCCCGTCGTAGCGAAGCAAGGATTGTTGTCGCGACGAATATGGACCTTGAAGCCCGCGCCGAGGCGGGATTGTTTCGGCGGGATTTGTTGTATCGCCTCTCTACGTACCGAGTCGACATCCCCCCCTTGCGTGAACGTCAGGACGATATCCCCTTACTGAGTGACCATTTTTTGTCTTCGATTTCTGAGGCCCCCCCCTCCAAGTTGACACCAGAAGCAATGGCTCTCTTAAAGGTGTCACCTTTTCCTGGCAATGTCAGAGAACTGCGCGGTTTACTCCTTAAGGCTAAAGCCCTCAGCAGGGAACCTTTGATTGGACCATCAATCTTCGAAGGGCTTTTGAACAACTCACGAAAACCCAACACTCCGCAAGATGGGTTCAACGTTACTCGTTCACCCGAGACCGAATTACCCACGATACAGCAGGCCGTTTCCAATCTTGTCCAAGATGCCCTCAAACGTACCAACGGACATCAGACGATGGCGGCAAAATTGCTGGGTATTACTCCGCAGGCACTGAATAAGCGGTTGAAGAACAAGGAAAATAGATCCTAACCGAAGTTCCCACCCCCAAGTAACTTTCAAACTCTAGGCGAGCGTGATGTTCTTTTACAATTTCCTGGCAAAGGCTCCACCCAAATCCCGTTCCCTGTTGGGCTTGCCTCGTAGTAAATAACGGTGTACCGAGCTTGTCCTGAACTTCTGATGACATGCCCTCCCCCTCATCGTTCACTGAAAGTATCGCCTCGTTTTTATCGAAGGCAACTTTCAACGTGACAGACTTACTCCGGTCTGGTAGAGCATGAAGGGCATTGCTCACCAAATTCACGATGAGCTGTTGAAGTCTAAACTCGACACCAGAAATGTAAACGGGAACAAACGGGGTCTGGACCACGAGGTGATCAGTATCCTCACGCCAACGCACTTCGTAAAGTTTGCTGGTGGAATGGACCACTTGAGCTAAGTCTAGGGGAACTGGCGAATTCTGCGGAAGCACTTCAAACCTTAGGTTGGCGACAATTTGATTGATTTGACCAGACGCTTTGGTGATGGCCTTAATTAACCCTTCTGTTTCTGAAAGTTTGAAATCAAATTCTAACAGGGGAGATTCAATCTGTCCGTCTTCTTGAGCTCTGATCAGGGTTTCTCGGACTTTTCGATGAAATGAATCCAAAAGCGATGCATTCAAGGCGATCACGTGATTGGGGGTATTCAATTCGTGACCAACCTGGGCTGTCAGAAGCCCCAAAGACCATAACCTTTCACGGGTTTGGTTAAGTTCTTCATGCTTCTTTTCTGTGTCTAAGCGGGCTAAGGTTATAATTCGGAAAACGGCCTGAAGTCCTGCCAAAATCACGATTATTGACATCGAGAATGAAACCATGAGATCAAAAAAACGGCTTGTGCGGTCGGTGTATTTTAAGAAGAGATCTGGAGATAGAAACTGTAAAACGATAAGCCCTGCAAACACGAAACTATCAAAGGCCATGACGAAGATCCGCTTAAGGCCTTTTAAAAGCACCAAGGCCGCGACAAAAGTGAGAATGATAAAGTATTGAGCACCGCCATTAAAGCCATCGTTGAACAAGAGCATTACTGCCAAAAGCAGAGTCGTCAAAAGGCAGACGCCGACTTTAAGGACCTTCTTGTTCACCACAAAAATCACCAAAAAAACAGCGTATGCTACGGCACCTGCTACACTCACGATCTGAACAAACCAATTCACAGCGATATTCTCGATCGCTGTCATCACGCCGAGTACTTCTCCGATCAGGCAAGCGACTAGGTAGAGTTGAATTTCAAGGGGAATTCTTTTCCAATAGGTCGTAATATTATGGAAAGTCGTCAAGGCCTTGCCCATAGCTGTATTCCATCCTAGTATTGCCGGGGGAGATTCATGACAGATGTTTGGTTGTAAAACCGTTCCCGACAATAGTGAACTTGATACGTCCTAATCTTAATTCTGTTTTTGCAAGTGTCAATCCTGAAAATAAACTGAAATCGTTCTTCCGAAAGGTTATTTATCCCCTGGGCTTCGGCCCACTCCCTCCGAAATGAGTTCGATGAGTTGTTCCGCACTCAACCTCGCGGCCCCTTCGGTCCCTTCTAGCAGGGCATCCGCTAAATCCCGCTTAGACTGGTGCAGACGAACAATTTTTTCTTCAATGGTATTGCGCGCAATAAGGCGATAAATGGTTACGGGCCGCGTTTGCCCTATGCGGTGTGCTCGATCGCTGGCTTGATCTTCGATCGCAGGGTTCCACCAGGGGTCCATATGAATAACATAATCCGCCGCAGTCAAGTTCAAACCAACTCCCCCAGCTTGTAGACTGATGAGAAACACATCGCTTTCTCCCGCTTGAAAGCGTTTGATGGCGGCCGCTCTGTCACGGGGAGTCATAGACCCATCGAGGTATTCCCAACTAAAGCCGGATTTTTCTACAGCTTGTTGAATGAGGTTAAGGTGGTCTACAAATTGACTAAAAATCAAAACACGGTGTTGGTTTTCTCTCAGCTGTTCTAAAAGTTCAAGAAGTATCGTGATTTTGCTGGATAAGGCCTTACCCAAGAGGTTGGTTTGGTCACCGGCCAATTCAGGATGACAACAAGCCCGCCGCAATTTCATAAGTTGACTCAAAAGAAAAATCTGAAACTCGCCCCGAGGTGCGCTTTTTTTGGCTTCCAAAGCTTCTACGGATTGTTGCCTCAACGCTTCGTAGTAGGTTTGCTCTGCCACAGACAGTTCAACTTCAATAGTTGACTCTGAACGGGCTGGCAAATCTTGAAGAACCTGGGCTTTCGTTCTTCTCAACATAAAAGGTTTAATCAAATCCTTGAGTACACGCCTCGACTTATCATCGCTGTCACGTTCAATGGGCCCCCAGAAACGTCGAAGAAATTCTTTCTGACTCCCCAAGAGTCCTGGGTTAAGAAATTCAAAGAGGTTCCAAAGTTCTCCTAAATGGTTCTGCAAGGGCGTTCCTGTCATGGCAATTCTAAACTCTGAAGATAACCCTTGGACGGAACGCGACCTCTGGGTGTTCATGTTCTTGATCGCATGAGCTTCGTCTAGCACCACAGTAGCCCAGGTCCGTGTTTGAAGAATTTCCGACGACGTAACCAAAAGCCCATAGGTAACCAGAACCACATCATGCGGACCAGCCTGTGAGACTTGCTCATTTCGATCACCCGGCCCAAAAATGATAGCGTTGAGATCTGGTGTGAAACGTTGAATCTCATCCGCCCAATTTCGGCAAACAGAAGTAGGCGCTACGACTAGAGCGGGCCCCTTGCTCGCCCTATGCAACAAAAAGGCCAGACATTGTACGGTTTTTCCTAATCCCATATCGTCGGCAAGACAGGCCCCCGCGCCCAAGGTCTCTAACCGGCAAAGCCATTGAAACCCCTCTTCTTGATAAGAACGAAGTTCTGCCAACAGTCGAGTTGGCAACTTAGACGATACTTGTAACGATTGAATCGCAGTAAGGCGAAACTTTTTGGCTTTTTCGTCAAGTTCGACGTTCTCGGATTCCGAGAGAAGAAAATCACTGGAATACATACTTAACCGAGGGATACGCTGCTTTTCATCAGCTAAGATCGCCATGTGCTGAAGCTCAAGAAGAAAACGTTCTTCAAGCTCCAAGTATTCCCCTTGTCCCAACGGAACAAAGCGACCTGTAACACGACTCATCGCCTGAAATACTTCGCGAAGTTCCACCACCCGATCTTTGTCTACGGTGATAAGTCCATCCAAATGCAACCAGTCCCCCGCCGAATGCACTCTCAACTTTGAAGCTTTGGGGGATATTCCATGAACTTTCAAAGTTTGACCTTGGGGCCACTCAACCGTTAGTCTTGTTGAGTTCTCACGCAATTCGGCCAACACCTCAAGGCACGATTGAACCCCCGACAAAACGCAGGTGTTAAAATCCCCCAGGTTGGCAAATAACAAAGGACAAAACAGGGATAACTCTACCAAATGCTGTTTTTCAGCTTTGAGATCTCGGTTGGTCCAAATCAGCTTTTCACCATCCCGACCATGAAGAAGGGCGGGACCTTCACCAGGTTTAAGTAAAGGCGGGAGATTTCCAAAAGGTCTTGTATGTACTGATATCTCAAGATCTAAGTCACGGGGAACGATCAAGATAACAAGTCGGCTATCAGACTTAACTTCCTGCGAAGCACTCGAATCGCGCAACAGCGGTGAGTGAATCGTTATTGCCCCTGAAAGGTTTTCAAGAATTTCCGTAACTCTTTGTTTCCCCTCCAGAGGTACTTCGAATTGATTTCCGATGACTTCAGCAACTTTCATCAATTGCGGACTTACCGTTCGCAACACCCAAGAG
>DAIDJJ010000164.1:0-5312 GCA_027451385.1 Spirochaetales bacterium
TTTGGGTCACCTCATACCAGTCAGGACGTTCCGCAAACGTATATTCTGAAAAGCCATCCCCCGTTTGTTCTTCTTTTTCGTACATCAAAAAGGAGGTAGAAACCGGATACGCTGTGAAAATAGGGTCAGGTAAGCGGGCGTCTTTTGAAACCGATGAAACACGGCTGGCGTCATAAATAAAGGTCTCATACTTCTTGAGAGAATTCGACCACACCTGAAGACCTTTCATGGTGGAAATGGCTGTCATGGCCTGGGTGAGTCGAGCCTCTTGGGCTTGTCCTTGGCCCAAGTCCCCCACAGGAATGAGAAAAAGTCCCTCGGCAGCCATGGTCGCGTTCTTTCGACCATAGTACAAAGCCCGAACCGACGAAGCAAATGGCGTCTCACGCCAAAGCTTTAAACTTTCGTAGTTGCTTCCAAAAACGGTCAGCTCATGGTGGGTTTCTAACTGGGCGAGGTCAGAAGGGCTTAACCCCGGTAATAGTGTAGCCAGGCTCTGGCTAAAGCCCGAAAAAGGAACTAAGACACTCAAAAAAAGGATACTTAGTCCTTGAAATGTTTTCCTCATGCAAACTCCTCTACAGTTTCTTTAAACGACTCAAAAGGTTGCTCGTGACATAAGTAACCAAACAAACGCGGCGGCTCCGGCGATCAAACAGTACACCGCATAGGGTGTCGAGGTTCTCTTACGAAAATAGCGGTCCAAAAAGCGGACAGAAAGGTATGCCGCCACAAAGGCGACCAAACTCCCCACGAGAATTTGCCATCGGATGCCATCACCGTTATGTCCTAGTAAATCTGAAGGGATTTTATAAAGTCCCGCCAAAAGAATGATAGGTGTAGCCATTAAAAACGAAAACCTTGCGGCATCTTGGTGGTTCAGCTTACAAACCAGTCCCCCAATCAACGAAATTCCCGAGCGACTAATGCCTGCCAAAAGAGCCCCCGTTTGAAAGGTTCCCATCAGGGCGGCATCGCGGAACTTGACTCGGGTTAAATTGACTTCTGTCTCCGTTAAGTTATGCTCTGCCGTTTTTTCAGTAGGTTTAAGCCGTCGTGCCAAGGCTTCCCCTAACAACAGAATAACCCCATTGACCATTAAAAAAAGCGCTGCATAGAGGGGTTTTGAAAAAAAGGTTCGAAAAAAATGTTCAAAGAGCAACGCCAAGGCCCCTGTAGGAATGGTCGCCGTAATCAAAAGCCAAGCTAAACGCTCGTCAGAAGATTGAATGCGCCGGTGTCTTATCGAAGAAAAAAAACCTAGAAAAATACGTAGCCATTCTTTACGGTAATACACCAAAAGGGCCGTTGCCGTGGCGAGATGTAAGCCCACTAAAAAGGCTAAGAAGAAGGATTCTGGGTTTGCTTGGGCTTTCACTAAATTCGTCCAGCCAAAGAGGGTGGGAAAAATCACGGAATGTCCTAAGCTGGATACGGGAAACAATTCTGTTACACCTTGGAGCAGTCCCATCACCACAGCTTGAAAATAGCTCAACATTATTAGCTCCTTTCGACTAACTTTGCTGAGTTTGTACCCGGCTCGTCCATAAACAAATGTTAAACAATGTGCCAGAAACGGCCTTAAGTCGTTGGCGGAAAGAGCTGGGTAAGTTTATGCTCTTTCTATGGCTGGAACCATCTTAGTGATCGAGGACGACATGGAAATCGCCCAGCTGATGGCCATTTCGTTAAAAACAGCAGGCTTTGAAGTCAAGCTTTGCCCTCGGGCTGAAGAGGGAGTGGAGTACCTGGAGTGGGCTGACGTTCTCTTGCTGGATATCAACTTGCCTGGCATGAGCGGTTGGGAGGTTTTGCGGTTGGCCCGTCAAAAAGGAAGCCTGCCCATTCTTGTGGTATCGGCCCTGGAAAGTGACGAAGATAAATTAGAAGCTTACGGGCTGGGGGCTGATGATTTCGTTTCCAAACCTTTTTCCCCCAAAGTCCTTACGGCTAAGGTCCTCGCGCATTGGCGTCGTGTGGAACACAAAGAGCCTCAAGTCCACTTTGGCCCCTTTGTTTTGGACTATCAAGCCCGCTGTTTGTTAAAAAATGGTACCCCCCTCAAACTTTCCCGCAAAGAAGAAGAACTTTTAGAGTTCCTAGTCCGCCACCCGGGCACCCCCTTTAAACCCGAAGATTTATACCGCCGTATTTGGAAAAATGAATGGGGTGACCTGACCACCGTTCCAGTGCATATTCAGCGGTTGCGCCGTAAATTAGGGGACGATTCTTTGCATCCCCAATATATTGAAACCGTTTTTGGGCTGGGCTACCGTTTTCGTCTCGAGTCCACCTCATGAGATTTCGAACTCAAGTGTGGGCCTTGGCTGGCCTGCTGGTCCTTTTACCTTTAGGCGGGTTGGTAAGCCTTCTTCTTTCGCACCAAGTTCATCACGCCCCGGACATCCCGCTTTTTAAATTAGTGATTTTAGAGCAATGGGTTCAGACTCACCTTAAGATCAACCAAGAGTTACAAATCCAAGTCAAACCCCACAGTAAAACTTCATTATTTGAACTGGCGATCTTAAATCGCCAAGGTGACTTGGTGTACTCAACGTTACCTGCAGGAGTTTACCGTCCAGGAAACTCCTTAGCGTCTGGGGAACAGGCCTTGGACTCACTACCCCCAGACCGAGAAGCCGCCTTGCTCCCCTTGACCAAGGATGGAGCGATTGCTGGACAAATCTTGGTGGTTTTTCGAGATTTAGATTCACAACCGGCTCCCCTCTTGGAATTAACTTCGGACCTTGCCTTTCAAGTCTTGTTGATCGTGCTTTTTTCCTCGTTGGCCATAACCTTATGGCTTCGTCGGTTCACTAAAAACTTGCAGGCTCTCGGCCGATACACGAGCAGGCTGGAAGTCACTTTAACGGCCCCCCTTCCCTGGCAGACTTTAAAAACAGACGAACTGCGAGGCCTTGCTCATTCAATAGAAAATCTTCGCCGCGTCCTCAACGAAGAAGGCCTTCAGCGTTATCGATTTTTGTCGGCGCTAACGCACGATCTTAAAACCCCTTTAACGTCTGTAAAAGGTTATGTTGAGCTTCTGAAAGATGGTTTGGGAACAGCCGAGGAACGTACGCAGTGGTTTAGTATTCTCGAAGAAAAAACGAATTTGCTTGAAACCCGACTACAATCGCTGTTTCAATTTGCGCGCATGGAAACCAAACCCTGGGCCCTCACCAGGCAAAAAGCCGACCTCTCGGCTTTTTTAAACCATTTAGCAGAAATTTTTGCTGCAGACGCTAAAACGTGGAAAAGAACTTGGGTTTGGCAGAATGAGTTACCTCCCTTGTTGTGTAGTTTTGACCCCGTAATGACGACTCGGGCGTTAGAAAACCTTGTCCAAAATGCCTTTCGTTACAGCGGACTGCACGGGATTGTTCACTTCAAGGCTTGGTACCACGAAGGCCAGGTTTATCTCGAAGTGCAAAACAATGGACCGTCCATTCCCCTTGAAGATCGGCCGGTCCTGTTTGAACCCTTCACCCGAGGTAAGCTGGGCGGAGAAGGACTGGGCCTGGGGTTATACATCACAAAAGCCATTTTACATGCACAAGGTTGGGAAGTCTTTTTGAAAGAAACTGACCCAACCACCTTTGTCATCAAGTTTGATAATGAGAAAGACTTATGAGTAAAACGCCACACCTTTTTTGCCGCTTTTTTTGACGCGGTACATAGCGGTATCGGCTTTTCGCCACAGTTCTTCGGCTAGCTCAGCATCCTCCGGGTAAAGGGCTATTCCGATAGAGGCGCCCACATGAGCTGTCCAAGAGTCGCCAGAGATGGGCAAGAGGATCTGCTCAAGGATTTTCTCGGCAACCACGCGAGCGGATTCTTTTTCAAAAAGGCCGGGAAGGATGACCAGAAACTCATCACCGCCGATTCTTGCCGCTGTATCCGATTCGCGCAAAACGGAACTTAACCTTTCGGCAACAGTCTTTAAAACTTGGTCACCTGCTTCGTGGCCCCAGGTATCATTGACTCCCTTGAAGCCATCCAAATCTATAAATAACAACGCCGCTTTTTCTTGTCGCCTCTTGGCTAAAGCTAGGGCCGTTGCCAGACGGTCATTCGCCAGTCGAAGTGTGGGTAAGTCCGTCAAGGTATCATGCGTCGCTAAGTGCTGTATCGTCTTTTGAGCGGCACGACGTTCGGTGATATCAATGAAAGTTACCACAGCACCTTGCACCCCCTTTTCATTGACTTGCGGATACGCCCAATATTCCACAGGAAAAACCGTACCATCGGCTTTCCAAAGCCATTCATCTTCGGTGTGGACGGGAATACCAGAACGATAACTGGAATGAATTCGGCATTCCTCCAAACTTATGGGGGTTCCATCCGGTCGGGAATGGTGAACCAAAAAATGCATGGATTGACCAATAAGTTGTTCGGGGTTATCCCACCCCAGCATCCGGGCACAAGCCGGGTTGGCAAAGGTGCAGATGCCTTCCAGATCGATCCCATAAATCGCTTCACCCGTTGAGTTTAACAAGAGACGAACGCGTTCTTCACTAGACCTCAAGGCGTCTTCGAGTCGCCGTTGTGCTGTGGTGTCCCAATACAGTCCCGTCAGCTGACGAACTTGGGCACCTTCACGTTCGACGCGAGCCGCCGCTTGTACATAAGCTAGCCCAGAGGACCTTAAGACGCGAAACTGAAGATCAAACTCGGCTTCACCTTGCATAGTACGCCTCATCAGTTCGATGACCTGAGGTAAATCTTCCGGGTGAATGCGGCTCTTCCATAGTTCAGGGGTTGGCGTCACGTCAAGGGGAACGTCAAATAATTCAAACATCCGCGCATTCCAACGTAACTGTTGAGTCAGGACCTCCCAGGTCCAAATGCCCAGCTTACCGGCTTCGGTAGCCAATTCCATCCGGGTAAAAACTCGCTGTAATTCCGTTTCTAGAATGGCTTTTTGTTGCATTTCGACTTCTAGCGCCTGTCGAGAAGACTGAGCTTTTTGCGTAGCTCTCTGGCTACGAAAATAAAACACTAAAATCAAGGCGATGGCTAACGAGATCAAACCGCCAAACCCTACCACGGCTATAGGAAGCAACGAAAAACTTCCGTCGGGAGATTTCTCGCTGACACGAATCGTCACAGTTTGACCAAGAACATGTAATTCGGTTTGAGCAACAGGGAGTTTTTTTGGACCCAAGGTTGTTTCAAAACCGTTCCCCATTTCGGGTAATTGATAAACCGGAGTTTGGTCAAAGACCACAAAAACTTGAAAATCGGCCAAAGGGGAATCCTGGGTATCAATGCGGAAGACCCGATCCAACCATTCTTGAATTCGAAAAACG
>DAIDJJ010000165.1:0-5260 GCA_027451385.1 Spirochaetales bacterium
AGGTGGATGTCGCGGGTTCAAGTCCCGTCTTTCGCTCAAATGAGAAAGCGGTCCGGAAACTCTTCTGGATCGCTTTTTTTTTCATCTCTCAAGCAGAAAGAGGAAAGATCGTGATTGTTAAGCATGAAGTCAAAAAACTCCCTAAGTCAGCTGTGCAACTGACGGTAACCCTGTCCAAAGAAACCTCACAGCAGGAATACAACAATTTGTTGAAACGGTATGCTCAGAATGCTGTCCTTCCTGGTTTTCGGAAAGGAAAAGTACCTACGTCTGTTCTTGAAAAGAAATATGGCGAAGGACTAAAGATGGAAGCGCTTCAAACGGTCGTCGATAGTTCTCTTCATGAATTGTTTGAAGAAATTTCTGAAAAACCTTTAAGTTATTCCCAACCCGAAATTCTCGATAAAGAGTTGAAACTAGAACTTGACCAAGATTTAACGTTCTCTCTGAAGTATGATGTTTTTCCCGAAATTAAGCTCGGCGAGTACAAGGGGGTAGACGTGGAAGTCCCCCAAGTCACCTTGAATGATGCCGATGTGGATCAGGAACTTGAACGTTTACGAGACCAAAATTCTATGGTCGTGGACAAGCCCTCGGGCCAAGTGGCCAAAGGCGACACCGTCACGATAGATTATGTTGAGTTGGACGAGAATAAAGAACCCGTTGAACGGACTCGCCGTCAAGATTTTGTGTTTACGGTTGGCAGTGGCTACAATTACTACAAAATCGATGACGAGATTTTAGGTTGGAAAAAAGATGAAGAAGGTCCTTTGACCAAATCGTACCCCGCTGAGTTTGAGGATAAGGACTTGGCTGGTCGCACCGTGCGCCTGAATGTCAAAGTCACTGCCGTCAAAGAAAAGAAACTCCCTGACCTTGACGATGATTTTGCTCAGGATGTGAACGAAAACTATAAAACGCTTGCCGATCTAAAAACGGCGGTGAAAGAACGTTTAAGCAAGAACTTAGAAAACCGCTTAAAGAATCGCAATATTGAAGCTTTGCTTGATAAAGTAGCTACGGCCTCTGTCTTTGAAGTTCCCGAATCCATGCTTCGTGCCGAAATGGAACAGACGTGGCGTTCTTTTGCGTCGCAAAGTCGCATGGACCCTGAACAAATGGAACGCATTCTTGGGGAAGAAGGTAAAACAAAACTCTTTGAAGATTGGCGGCCACAGTCTGAATCCTCCTTGCGTCGTCGTTTGGTCATGGAGAAGATCCTTGAACAGGAAAAAATTGAAGCGACCAAAGAAGAGTTAGAAACAGAGCTGGCCAAACAGGCGGAATTGAGCAAAATGAGTTTGGAAGACGCTCGCTCGTATTTTGAATCCAATGGATTAACACATTACCTGGAACATGACATTCGTGACCGCAAGCTTGGTGATTTTTTGATGGGTGCGGCTAAGATAAAAAAAGGAAAAAAGACGACTTACCTGGACTTGATGGAAGGAAAGGAGTAAATTTCCCCGCATGAACGAAAGAATGAGCACCCTAGTCCCCATGGTTGTCGAACAGACTGGCGTGGGGGAACGCGCCTATGATATTTTTTCTCGGCTTCTAAAAGATCGTATTGTCTTTGTAGACGGGGAAATTAACGATGTTACCGCTGACTTGGTCGTAGCCCAGTTGCTTTTCTTGGATGCCCAAGACCCCGAGAAAGACATCGCTTTGTATATCAATTCTCCAGGTGGAAGCGTGACGGCTGGTTTGGCGATTTACGACACCATACAGTGGCTGAATTGTGATGTTCAAACGATTTGTGTGGGGCAGGCCGCCAGTATGGGGGCGTTACTTTTGGCCGGGGGAACGGCGGGTAAACGTTTTTCTTTGCCTTCGAGTCGTATCCTTATCCACCAACCATGGGGTGGAGCTCAGGGACAAGCTCGAGATATTCATATCCAAGCTCGTGAAATTATTCGTTTGAAGAATTTAACGATTGAAATTTTTGCCCATCATACCGGAAAAACCCCTGTTCAGGTGGCTCAAGATTTGGAACGAGACTACTTTATGTCGTCTCAGGAAGCCAAAGAATACGGTATCATCGATAAAGTGCTTGTGAGGGAAAAAAATGGGCAAAAAAAGTGATTCCCTTGACCATTGTTCTTTTTGCCGTCGACCTGCAAACCAAGTCACCCGACTCATCACGGGTGAGGGTGTGGCCATCTGTTCAGATTGTGTGGCCGCGTGTGATCGGATAATTGACCAAGAAGAAGTAGAAGGAGCTCCCGTTCCTTCTGATTTTAATCTTGGTGAATCCTTACCCACCCCGAAAGAACTGAAGGCCTTTTTGGATCAGTATGTTGTGGGCCAAGATGAAGCGAAAAAGGTTTTGTCGGTTGCGGTTTACAACCATTATAAGCGCATTTCTAGCCCAGTAACGGAAGACGATGTGGAAATGGAGAAGTCCAATATTCTTCTCATTGGCCCCACGGGTACCGGAAAAACTTTGTTAGCCAGAACCTTGGCCAAAAAACTGAAAGTTCCTTTTGCGATTGCGGATGCGACGACCTTGACCGAGGCTGGATATGTTGGTGAGGATGTTGAAAATATTCTTTTAAAGCTTATTCAGGCCGCTGGAGGCGATATACAAGCCGCCGAACGTGGCATTGTGTATGTGGATGAGATCGATAAAATCGCAAAAAAGAGTGAAAATGTCTCGATCACTCGAGATGTTTCTGGCGAAGGCGTTCAACAAGCTTTGTTGAAGATTATTGAAGGGACTCACGCCAATGTTCCTCCTCAAGGCGGACGCAAACATCCCAATCAGGAATACCTGAAGATCGATACTTCGAAAATTTTATTTATTTGCGGTGGGGCATTTGTCGGTCTCGACAAAATTATTGAACGTCGAGTGGCCAAAAGTGCCATGGGATTTGGGGTGGAATCGACAAAACAGACCAAAAATCATGACGCCTTGTTCAAGGCTCTTCACCCGGACGACTTGATCAAGTTCGGCTTGATTCCTGAATTTATTGGTCGCTTACCTGTTGCCGTAGCTCTCAATGAGTTAACTCGTGAAGACTTGGTAAGGATCACCACCGAACCCAAGAACTCCATTATTCGACAATACCAATTAGCCTTAAAACTTGACGATACAGAACTCAAGTTTGAAGTTGCTGCTATCGCGGCCATTGCTGATTTAGCTTTGCAGAGAAAAACCGGGGCGCGAGGCCTGCGTTCTATAGTTGAAGCTTCTATGCTCGACCTGATGTATGACCTCCCGTCGATTCCTGGTCATAAGATGGTTATCGTGACCAAAGAAGTTTTTACGGAAGGCTTCAAGCCCAAAATCCTAACTGATCCGGGGGACATGGCGCAGACCAGCGTCTATGAGCTTTATGAATTTACTGGGAAAACGGCCGTCTAAAAATCTCAAAAAAGACCTTCCTCTGCTCGCACTGAGGGAGGTTATGGTGTTCCCGCAGACTGTGGCTCCGTTCTTTGCACCTCGCGGAGCCGGAGTGAAAGCTTTAGAAATCTCTCTATCCGAAAAACAAGAAGTTTTCCTCGTTCCGCAAAAAAGTAAAGTGGATAATCCCCAAGAATCCGACCTGTATACCATGGGGGTTGTGGCCTATATCCTTCAAACGTTAAAACTTCCCGACGGCTCAGTTCGCGTTTTAGTAGAAGGTCGCGAACGTGCCAAAATGTTAAAGTATCTCCCACGCCAAGACTATGTTCGAGCCGAAGTTCAGCCGCTGGATACGCCTTTAGATGTCAGTGCGTCAGCCGTTTCCTTAATGCAAATTGTTTTGACTTCGGTGAAAGAGTTTAAAGAGATTCATAACAAAATCTCCAAAGAAAAACTCCAGGCAATTTATGAAGCGGACAGGCCAGATACCTTGGTAGATCTATTGGCGCCTCTTCTCAACCTCACAGAAGAAAAACGTTTAGCGCTTTTTTTAGAAGAAGATACAACTGTTCGCTTAGAAAATTTGGCCGTGGCACTTCAAGTCGAAAGTGAATTAGCTACCCTTCAACAAGACATTCACAAAAAAGTGAAAGGTCGACTTGAACAAAGTCAAAGAGAATACTTTCTCAATGAGCAACTGAAAGAAATTCATAAGGAACTGGGACATGAGGAGGGAGACCCAACGGGGGCAACTGAACTAAGACAAAAGGTAGAAGCCCTCGGATGTCCAGCTGATGTCAAAGAAAAGTCACTCAAAGAATGTTCCCGGCTAGCTCGGTTGCAACCCTCAACTCCCGAAGCGGGAATTTTGCGAACCTATTTGGAATGGGTTACCGATTTACCGTGGGGGAAAAAAACTGAGGACAATAAGAATCTTACCGAAGCTCGGGAAATTCTCGACAGCGATCACTTTGATATGAAAAAAATCAAGGAACGCATTCTCGATTATTTGGCCGTTCGGCAGATTCAAGCCAAACTCAAAGGTCCGATTCTTTGTTTAGTGGGACCTCCCGGAACCGGAAAAACTTCACTGGGTCGTTCCATCGCCCGTGCCTTGGGGAGAAGTTTTATCCGCATCAGTCTAGGTGGTGTTCGAGATGAAGCCGAGATTCGCGGACACCGCAAGACTTATGTTGGTGCCTTACCAGGTAAAATCCTGCAGTCGATGAAACGGGCAGGAACCTCTAACCCCGTCTTTCTTTTGGATGAAATTGATAAGATGGCCAGTGATTACCGTGGTGATCCAGCTTCTGCATTATTAGAAGTCTTGGACCCAGAACAAAATTCCACCTTTACGGATCACTACTTAGAAGTTCCCTACGATCTCTCAGATGTCCTGTTTGTGACGACCGCCAATAGCCTGCATACGATTCCTCGTCCCTTGCAAGATCGTATGGAAGTTATTGAGGTGCCTGGGTACACCGACTTGGAAAAACTTAAAATTGCCGAGGGCTTCCTTCAGCCAAAAGAACTGAAAGAAAATGGTTTAGAGGGTTTGGACGTGGCCATTGATTCTGAAGCCCTAAAGGTTATTATTCGCGATTATACGGCAGAGTCAGGTGTCAGAGCTTTAGAGCGTCAAATTGGCCAGGTGTTAAGAAAAACCGTCAGGTCGTTGTTAGAAGGCGGGCAAGAACCCCAAGCTCTACGCCAAGCCAGCGAGCCTTTTTCTTTAAGAATTTCCTCCGAGAAAGTTCGGGACTACCTTGGCTTACCTGTTTGGAAAGACGATAAATTGCTTTTCGAGCCCCGGCCAGGTTTAGCTAATGGCCTTGCTTGGACCGAAGTCGGCGGCAAAGTCCTCCCGGTCGAAGTTTCCCTGTTTCCAGGAAAAGGCGAGTTGATTTT
>DAIDJJ010000166.1:0-5256 GCA_027451385.1 Spirochaetales bacterium
TCTATCGAACCAAAAAATTGGGGCTATCTTTTGTTGCTCTCGACCCTGATCCCCATTGCGGGGCCGCTAGTCTTGTCGAAGAATTGTTGGTGGGTAGTCTGCATGACGAAGCAAAACTCCGTGAACTTGCCGGCAAGGTAGATGTGTTGACCTACGATATCGAACACGTTGGGGTGGAAACATTAAGCCGCTTAGAGTCCGAAGGGGTCAAGGTTTTTCCTTCGCCACGGATTTTGGCCGTTTTACAAGATAAAGCCAAGCAGAAAAACCTTTACGTCCAGCATGGGTTGCCTGTGGCTCCTTTTGTTCAAAAAAAGGCGTCAGAGCTCACTGAGGCTGACCTACCTATCGTGCAAAAAAGCCGGAAAGGCGGGTACGACGGTCGGGGTGTGGCGGTACTGCGTTCTCTGGATCAAAAACAATTTTTAACCGGCGATACATTTTTTGAAGAATATATCCCATTTGAACGCGAATTGGCGGTCATGGTGGCCAGAGGACAAGAGGGACAAACGGTGGTTTACCCCGTTGTGGAAATGCTCTTTGACCCTGAGCTGAATATTTGTGACGAAGTTTTAGCCCCAGCGCGAGTGTCTCCCGAGCTAGCTCAGCGGGCGTCGACACTCGCTTTAGAAGCCGTTCGTGCCGTGGAAGGGGTTGGCGTCTTTGGCGTAGAGCTGTTTTTGACGCGTGAAGGCAAGCTTTTGGTGAACGAAATGGCACCGCGCCCCCACAACTCGGGGCATTATACTATGGAGTCTTGCCGGGTCTGCCAGTTTGAAAACCATCTTAGGGCGGTTTGTGGTTTACCTCTTGCAGAACCGGGTTTTTTTACCCCGGCGGTTATGGCCAACCTTTTGGGTTCTGGGTCAGGAAAAACCGTCGTCAAAGGACTGGAGCAAGCCTTGGCGCTAGAGGGCTTTTCTCTCCATTTGTACGGTAAAGACCAGTGTCGACCTGGACGCAAAATGGGACATTTTACAATTATTGCGGCTACGTCCGAAGAAGCTCTTGAAACGTGCCGCCGTGTGAAACAATACTTGAAAGTGACGGGGGCTTAGCGTGAGTAAAGTGGGCATCATCATGGGGAGTGACACGGATTTACCCATCATGGCGGAAGCAGAAGCGATTTTGCAGGAGATGGGTGTCCAGACGGAATTGACTATCGTCTCAGCCCACCGGACTCCCGACAGGCTCGTGGAATATGCCAAGTCTGCTATTTCAAAAGGTTTGAATGTGATCGTTGCAGGGGCGGGAGGGGCCGCTCACCTCCCAGGAATGGTAGCCTCTTTAACCAGTTTGCCGGTGGTCGGCGTGCCCATTCGTACCCAAGCCCTTCAGGGGCTAGACAGCCTTTTGTCTATCGTTCAAATGCCAGGGGGTATCCCTGTCGCCACCGTAGCCATCAACGGCGGTAAGAACGCCGGCTTACTGGCTGCGCGTATTCTGGGGGCTACAGATCAGGCTATCCGTGCCCGATTAGAAGCGTGGACCGCCGCGCAAAAGACCGAAGTGGAACTTAAGGCTCAAAAATTGGAACAATTGGGGGCCTTAGACTACATGGCAGGAAAGTCCTGATGGCCGGGGCTAAAACAGTCTTAATTATTGACGAATCTGCTCTGTTTCGGGACTATTTGGGGGGCCTTTTAGAAAATGTGGGCCTAACAGTGATCAAGGCCAGCAACGGAGTGGATGGGGCCGGAAAACTGGCTCATCAGCTCCCCGATTTAGTGATCACGGATTATTATTTAACACAGAAAGATTTAGTCAGTTTGTTAAAAGCAAAACAAGCGGATGTGACCACCTCGTCAATTCCCGTGATCGTGATTTCGAATAAAATCAGCAAAGAGAAGCTTTTAGAGTTAACCAAGTTCAACGTAAGAAAGTTTTTTACGAAACCTTTGAAATTAGACCTTTTGTGGACGGCCTTGTGGGAATTGTTGGGGGTACAGGTTCAAGTCGACCCCACACCGTGTATCGTTGATGCTCATGTGAATGAAGACGTGGTTTTTGTAGAACTGGCCTTGGGCTTTAATCTCGACAAGATCAATTTGTTAGAATTTAAATTAACTGAGTTACTTCAAATTCATCGGGTTGAATTACCTAAATTTCTTCTTTTATTGACCAGTTTAGAATTTCGAGAAGCTGACAAACCCAAGCTTCGTCGGCTGTTAGAAATCTTGGTGAATTTTACTCGGGGCAGGGTGAAGTGGGTCAAAGTCTTAACCCAAGACGTTGACGTCAAAGAGGCCATTCGTTCATTTTGGGAATACGGCGAGATGACGGTAGCTGATACTTTAGACAAAGCCATGGATGATCTCACCGACAAAGCCAAAGTTGATGAAATGCTTACAGACACTTTACCCAAAAAAGTGACTCAAGAAGGTCTCTTAGGGGATGAAACCTCGTTTGCCTTGAGATTTGATCAAGATGCAGGGCTTACAGAACTATCGGCAAGGTTAACCCTAGAAGGCGGGGATCTCACCATCGCCGTGGTTGATGACGATTTTATCGTGCAAGAAATTGTTAAAAACACCTTTCTTGCCGTGGGGTGTCAGGTTTTGACCTATGACGATGGCCGTTCCTTTGTACAAAACTTGCCCTCAGATGTGGATTTAGTTTTTTTAGACTTGATGATGCCCAACATGAACGGGTTTGAGGTGATGGAAAAACTCAAGGAACAAGGACATGAGGTTCCTATTATTATCCTTTCTGCCTTATCGCGCCGTGAAACCGTTCTTCGGGCTATGGGCTATGGGATTAAAAGTTATATCACAAAACCACTACGGCCGGATGAGATTTTGAAAAAAACCATGGAAAGTGTGGGAGCTCACTTCTAGGACTATGAACGAGTCCTTTTTTGCCAAAGCGTTTGAAAAGTCTGCGGTCGGAATGGCTTTTTTGCAAGAAGATGGAAAAGTCCTTTCCGCTAACCCCGCTTTATTGAGAATCCTGAATAAAGACCTGTGGCTGATCGTGGGAAACGGCCTAGATGCGCACCTTAAGGATGATCACGGAGAACGATGGCGGCAATTTTTTCAAGTTTTTGTTGAAGGGCGGGCCACTGATTACTATTTTGAATCTCCTTTTGAACCTCGTGAGAACCGTGAGGCGTGGTGGAGCCTTCAACTAGGTGATCTGGAAATGCTTTGGTCTGGCCAACGAGTTTTGTTTGTCTTGGTCGAAGATATCACCCTAAAAAAGCTCAACGAACGTCAGCTTCGCGAGGCACGACGTCAGGCCGAAGCGGCAAGCCGGGCAAAAAGTCAGTTTTTAGCCAACATGAGTCACGAAATTCGAACCCCCTTATTTACGATTACGGGCATGACCGAGTTGCTCTTATCGGGGCGTTTGAATCGCGATCAGACGCATTATGCGCGTCAAATCGATGAAGCCGCGGGACAGCTCTTGGACTTGGTGAACGATGTCCTAGACTTATCTAAAATTGAAGCGGGACAAATGCCGCTGGAAACCATTCCCTTTGACTTAGATACCCTATTAGCTACCAGTTTGGGAGTGGTGCGTCTGGCGGCCTTTCGCAAAGGTCTTGAGTTGGTACTAGATGTCGACCCCTCTGTTCCTCATCTTTGGCTGGGGGACCCCGGTCGGCTACGCCAAGTCCTCGTGAATCTTTTGTCCAATGCTGTTAAATTTACAGATAAGGGTTTTATTCTGGTGAGGGTTCACCACCAAGAAATCGCCGGCGGCCGAGAAATGCTCCATGTCAGGGTGGAGGACACCGGTATGGGGATTACTCCTGCGGCCGAAGAAACCTTATTTCAAGCCTTTTCACAAGGTGATAGCTCAACAACCAGAAAATTTGGGGGAACAGGGTTGGGCCTGGCCATCAGCCAGAGGTTGGTTCGCATGCAGGGCGGTGAAATTGGCTATCATAGTGAAAAAAATCATGGTACCGAGTTCTACTTTTCTGTTGCCTTACAGCGCAGACAAGATCCCGAGTTAGCTTGGGGGAGCCAAGGCCGAGGTCGAGAAGTATGGCTAGTGGAAGACCATGAAGTGTCACGACAACTCTGGGAAACTTATTTGCGTTGGGCTGACTTCCGCGTACGAAGTGCCTCAAACAGTGCTGAGGTCTTAAAGTTATGGGAAGACCGCGACTATCGCTTACCCGCTGCGCTGATTCTCGACGAGGACTTGGGGGGCGAAGATGGCTTGCGGGTCTGGTCTCAGCTCCACCAACAGGGTTTTCCTGTCTCGATTCCCCTTGTGTTACTTCGGGTTTTACCTCAGCATCCCCAAGAAGAACGCTATCCTGTAAAGGTTGAACCCTCTGCAATCCTCGAAAAACCGGTAAATCCCCGTAGTCTGGTCGAGGCCCTCACGACAGGACTGGATGGTCTGTGGCAAAAAATCACCACCAATTCCCCCGCGAAAATCACAGGAGAAACTCGACCCGTAGCGGTCAAAATAGCCCTTGCGGAAGACAATGACATTAACCGGGAATTATTTCAGGTCCTGTTGTCTAAATTGGGGTGTGAAATTTTTAGTGCCGTAGATGGCGAAGAAATTCTTGAAACTGTGCGCACGCATAACCCGGATTTAGTCTTTATGGACATCCAGATGCCCAAACTCAATGGGTATGAGGCGGCCAGCCGATTGCGGCACAATGGCGTACGTTGTCCCATCGTGGCGGTCACGGCCAGTGCCTTGAAAGGCGAACTTGATCGTTGTCTTCGCTCGGGAATGAACGGGGTCTTAACCAAACCTTTCAAACTGGCCGATTTACGAGAAATTTTAGGGCAGTTTCTCCCGGGACGAGGGCCCTTCCTTGAGGTGGAGCAGACCCCACAACCACTCCCCGTCGTGACTGGGCCCGTCATTTTCGATTGGGACGAAGCTCAATCGGTGTTCTTAGGGAACCGTGACTTGGTTTTGAACTTACTTCGAAGATTTATTCCTCGTACCCGTGAGTCCTTACAACGACTGATATATGCCTTAGAACTACAGGATTTAGAACAAGTCGCGCAAGCTGCTCACGCGATTAAAGGCAGTGCCCTGAATTTAACCGCCAAAGCTTTAGGATACACCGCCAGTGAAGCTGAAAAGTCTGCCCGAGAGGGCGATGCCTCCGCTTGTACTCAGTGGGCTGAAAAACTGACCTCAGATTTAAGGGATTTTGAAGCGGTTGTCACGCCTTTTCTTAAATCTTAAAAAAAATGAAGATTAGTTATGTTTCAAAATTGCTAAAACCTCCAGGCTAAATTACAATGATCCCAGGAGTAATTTTATCGTGAAAAG
>DAIDJJ010000167.1:0-5232 GCA_027451385.1 Spirochaetales bacterium
CCCGTGAACTGGCCCGCATAAATCTTCCGCTCAGCTTGTACACGGAATGGTACTGGACGATTGATCTTCACAACCTGTTTCACTTTTTAGAACTGCGCTTGGACCCTCATGCTCAGCTCGAGATTCGCCGGTATGCCGAAGTGATGCTGGAACTTACCCGCGCGGTCTCTCCTGTCGCCGTTGAAGCATTCGAGAGTCACATTTTGGGTGGGGTTCGGTTTAGCAAGCAAGAACTGGAAGCGCTGAGGCGGTTGGCCCTGGGTCGCACAGAGGAAATTACCGAAGCTCTAGGAAATGTCGGACCTAAGGTGCAAGAACGCTTCTGGATTAAACTTCGCGAAGGTCGTCAGACCTAGGTTCAGACTGGCGGAATCAGACCGTGGGCATATCGGAACGAAACTCAAAGACTTGTTGAAACGAGGACCACACCCCCAAGATTTGGGGAGGAATCTCAGTCGAGGCGTTCCACCCTTTTATCGCCGAAGTCAGAAGCTTGTCGACGGACCAACCATTTTGATACGGGACGACAAAGGCGGCGGCTTGCAGGGGGGGGGTGCTGTTTGCGGCTGCCAGAAGAATGCGCCGAGCAACCTGTTCCGTTTCTTCTTCCTCTTGTTCCGGATAAATTAAGACCAAGGTCTCTGCATCAGGGCGGCTAAGATTTTGTTTACTGACTTTGAGCGTTTTGAGCAACCCCGCTAAACGACTGGTTTCGCCTGATGGGGAACGAAAATACACAACGGTGAAGGGGGTACGATCCTCATGATAACGTTGTATTTGATTTTTAAGCTCTTCTTTTACTAAGAATGGCCCGTACAACTCCTTGAGGCGATCCGTCCATTCGGTTTCGGAGGCTTCGGGAGGTTGCAACTCATTGAGCTTTTTAAGAAGCACTTCTGTGTTCGGAGCGGCCACATTGTAGACAGGTTTATCATCATACGGTCGGCCGGAAGTGCGGTAGAGCTTGGCCAAAGGGCGACGGTACAAGACGTTATCCGGTGCGGTGAGCAAGTAATCTAAAGTGGACAAAAAGGAAAGTGTCACGTATAAAAGGCCCCGGTTGGTGGCTTGGTCTATGATGCGGATGCCGCCAGAGTCAGGCCGTACTACCCGCCGCATCACAGCCAAAAAGCGTTCGGCAATTGGGGTTTCGACAGGGAAATGTACCCGCTCTTCGGGGTTTAAACAATATATAGGCTGAGCAGGCCGCTTTTCAATTTCAACTGCCACGGGCGAAAGGAGTTGAATCATTTCTTTGACTTGAACCGATAAGCTGGGGTAGCCAAGGTTTTGTGTGCGAACTTCTTCCAGAATGGGGACATTTAAGTGGGGCAAAATGTACTGACGTTTCACCCAGAGCATTTGATGCTCGCGTCGACGAATGTCCAAGCCCCTTGGTAGGGAACGCTCAATCTCACGGCAATAGTCTTGAAGTTGGGGTAAATAACTTTTTGAAAAGAACTCGCTGATAAAGAAGTGCCAACGGGCAATCGACTTATCCACTCGCTCTTGCCAGGTGAGGCCTTCCCGTTGTTTTTCACGGGCGGCTCCCCAGCGAAAAGATTGAAAGCCAAAGAAAAGTTGTTGAAGAATTTCTGATAAAGGTAAGATGGTATGAAGAGGGTCATCCTGCGGAAGCAGTTCTGAACCTTTGGGGAACTCGACCAGAGGTTGGTAGTAAGCAATCAGATCTGGTTTCTTTTCAAGGTTTAACCAACCCGCTCGAGGAAAGAACTGATCGAGCAACTCAAACCCATGGGCACCTAAGCCTTGCGGAGAAGCCTCCTCTTCTTCTTCAGGTGCCTCGGTGGTCTTGGCTTCCGAGGGTATAGATTCAGGTCGGCTCGGGGCTTCAACGAGCAAGTCGGACTCTTTAAGCCCGGCTAACGCCAACAGTTCCGCTTGCTTATCAACATAAAAGGCGTCTTCTTCAAGAAAATGATTACTGAGCATTTTCAGCAAGACTGGGTGTAAGCGGTGGCGGAGGTTTTGAAACGTAAGGGGAAGAGCTTCACGGGCTACAGAAAACCAGGTCAGTAAACGCTCTCGTTCCAGCTTGACCACGACATAGAGCCGGGCAAACTCGTACATCTTCGTTAAAGCCGGTAAGAGGTGTAGGTGCATGTTGAGTCGAGAAAGCTTTAAAAGAGGGGTGATCAGGAGTTTGGAAAGGGTTTCCAGCTCACCAAAACTGCGTCCGCGAGGCATGCGCTGTAATTTGGTAAGCTCTTGGCTGATGGACTCGATATCCCAAGAGCGTAAAACCTGGATAATGTCGTTATAGAGGGGAATTCTCCGCAGGTTCTGATGAGCATTCTTATATTGCGGGGCCGAAAGGCTTCGTACCGAAAGAATCAACGACTCGAGATCGCGGAAGATTAAATGATCGCTGTCGATGAGAAAATGAGGATTGACAAAGTCGGGAGTCAGGCGAATTAAGGAAATGACCGATTGCCAAGCTTGAAATTTGGTTTTCAAACGCAAATCATGCCGAGCACAATAAAAATCGGTTTTGACGCGTTCACGCCAACGCATCTTGGGGAGTTCTCGTTCGGGTCGAGTAGAACGTACAACGCGGTAGGAGGGACTCGACGGAACAAAGCGAGATTGACGGGGCTCACGTCCGGTGTAATCGGCGGCTTTTTGTCGGAGTTTTTCGTATTCCTCTTCGACGGCGTCGGGAGTTCGTTCCACGCCAACTTCACCGCCAAGTTTTTCAGCCATCTCGCGAGCTTCATGAGGACTTAGGTCGCCAAGATGACGGCGTGTGGATTCCAGTTCTCCGGGTTCGTAGCGTTCGGGGGGCCGGGCCATGCCCCTAGAATACCATGCCTTCTTGGGCAAAGACCAGTTTCATAGGAGATTTTTGTTGAATGAGACGGCGATAATTCTCTTGAAACGCTTCCAGTTCGCTGTCCAGGCGTTCAGGATCATGGTGCATGAGGACTAAGGTTTTTACACCGGCCTTGTGCGCCGCGTTGATGGCCCACTCGATCGAGGAATGACCCCAGCCGGTGCGGTTTTTGCGATATTCTTTTTCGGTATACTGGGCATCGTGCAGAACTACATCCGCATCCCGCATAAATTCTAAGATTTTTTGGTTCTCTTCGGTGGCAGCACGTTCCCCTTCGTCAAAAACCTCCTGGTCAAAATCGGGATGCTTCGGGTCGGTGATAAAGAGGTTGCGAAACGGTTCGTGGTCAAATAACGTCACTATGACTTTACCCTCATGCTCAAAGCGGTAGCCAAGGCATGTGATGGGGTGGTTGAGGTACTTGGTGGTCACCTTCAGGCCAAGTTCAAACTCGAGTTGAGTTTCTTGCAGACGATGATACGTGATTTGGGCGGAAAGTTCGGCCATGGTGACCGGAAAGTAGCGGTACTGAAGCTGACCGCCAATGACCTTATCTAACGAGTCTTCTTCGAAGGTGACCGGGCCATAGATGTCAATTTCCGTGGAAGGGATAAAGATGGGAGTGAAAAAAGGGAAACCCATGATATGATCCCAATGGGTGTGAGAAAACAGAATCCTGGTTTTGATGGGACCCTTCGGAAAGCGGGTTTTCATCCACTGATTTCCTAAAGGACGAATCCCTGAACCGGCATCGACAACCAGCACTTGGCTGTCGTCAGGCCCCCAAGAGACTTCCATGCAGGCTGTATTCCCCCCATAGATCGCCGTTTGTGGACCTGGGCAAGGGATTGATCCCCGCACACCCCATAATCGAATGTTCATGCCAACCTCAAAAAGACTTTTGCTTTTTCGATTTCTTGACGGACTTGAGGCTCCAAGTCCTCGACATCTTGCCACTGAATGCCAAGGTTACGAAATACCTCGGGGGTTGGTTTGACCGGAAAACGATTTCCAGAAAAACCAATTTCCATAATGTTAGCAAAGTAATCGGCGATAGAGACCGAGGCCACCAAATCCGAGTACTGCCCCTGGTACCCTGCTGGGTCGTGGTGCCAAGCGACCACGTCCATAATGTCGTCACTCAACTTCCAAGCCGCAATAATCAGTGCCCCCGCCTGGCAGTGGGTATATTCCAGGAGCTTTTCTTCGGCACGGAAGAGTGGTGTCCGGTCCATCGCGCAGTGTTGGAGGGCTTGTAGGTAAACCTCGGGCACCCTGTTGTTTAAAGGGAGTTTTCCGATATCGTGCAAAAGGCCGCAAAAGAAGTAGTTTTCTAAGTCTAAAGCGGGGATATTTCTCTTTTTGGCGATGAGTTTTGAAGTAACACCCACGCACAAGGAATGTAACCAAAAGCCTTCGAGGTTAAGGGCCGCGTTTTTGTTACGGTCGGCGTTCATGGTTCCTAGCACCGCCGTGCTGAGGGCGAGGTTTTTTACCGTATTCAGTCCCAGCATGATGATGGCTCGAACTAAGCTCGTAACTTCTTGATTGAGCCCGTAATACGCTGAGTTGATGAGCTTCATCACGCGTGCCAAAAGTACGGGGTCTAACGAGATCACCTTATTCAGGTCAGCCGGCTGAGCATTGGGTCTTTGGCAGATTTCAAGGATTTTGCCGATGCTAGTGGGAAGCGGCGGCATCTTGTCGATGTACGCCGAAAGAACCTTGCGTAGTTCCTCTCCTTTCATTCGTTCAGCTTCTCCTTGAGTTTGACCATGATTTTTTGGAGCTTTTCTTTCGTCACCGAAGGCGCCTCGCCTTTGACCGGCCAAAGCGAAGGAGGCTCGCTATCCTTGGGGGTAAGACTAAGACGAATTTTCTCCAATTTCAAGGGAATATCATCGTCGAAGAGCTTTTCTTTGATGGGGGGCGGTAAAAACTGGGATAATTTCCCTAAATAGTCGATGAGGGCTTGTACTCTTTGGGGTTGACCCTCTAAAAGCGGTTCGGAAGGAACTTCTGCTTCGGCCTCTTCTAGCAGTTCCTCTGCATAGTCATCGGGGTAGTCTCCGAAAACGGAAGAATCCTCCCCATTTTCTTCCCAGGGAGACAGGTCTTCGGCGGGAGGTTCTTCGGGAGCAGGGGGTAAATCTTCGACCTGTAACTCAGGTACTTCATCAAAGACAGAAAGATCGTCTTCTAGAGGCTCCAGTTCTTGCGGAGGTTCTGGAACGGGTTGAGGACGAGCCGGCTTGGGCAAAGAGGAAACTGGTTTAGGCAAAGTGGGGGCTGGTTCTGGTGGTAGCGGCGGTTGCGGAGGGACCTCTTGTGGGAGGGGGCCTGTCGGATAGGGAGGCAAAGGGTAAGGGTAGGGAATC
>DAIDJJ010000168.1:0-5198 GCA_027451385.1 Spirochaetales bacterium
TGTATTCATTTGGTCCATCCAAGGAGCCGACCAGTCAGACAACTTCAGGTCCATGTTTCCATCGCGAATTTTTTTGGCAACTTCAAAATATTTCTTGATGATGGGGTCGAGGTGCCAATTATGGTTGGCGTCAAAGTAGGGCTCTTTTTTGTTGGCAAAGAAAACCGAACCCAAATCCCCGGCTTCAGGAAGCAGATAGTAACCGTGTTCAGCCAGTTTCTTTCCAGATTCAATGAACTTAGCCCAGGTAGAGAAATGTTTTCCAACTTGAACAGGATCATCCGTGCCGAAAACTTTTAAAGCGATGGAACGGCGGAAGAAAAGCCCGCCAGGAGTGGTTTGCCAAGTCAGAGCTCGAAGAACTCCGTCCTTGTCGCGGCCCATTTCGGCGGCATAAGGGTATTGGTTCGAGGTGCTTGCGTAATAGGGGGCTGAACCGAGGTCTTCACTTTGACCTAAGTTCACAACTTCTTTGATATAGCCGGCTTCACCGACAAAAATATCAGGAACGTCGCGATGGGTTCGCAACAGGGGGATCAGTTTATTCATGTACTGTTCGTTCGGAACAACGCGCAGATCAACGGTGGCTCCGGTCAGCTTTTCGAAATCCGCAATGACCCCGTTGGTTTTGAATTCATCCGAGAACGTCATGATGGTCAAGGTGCGTCCTTGAGCCCACTGACCGAAACTGAGGGCACTGCCCAACCACAAACCGACGAGCCCTAAAGTCAGGACACGCTTCGGAAGGTGCAATTTCATAATGACTCCTTATCATAAGATAACACTATACTTGACTTGTTTTTGTAGATCGTTAATCCGGCTAGAGCCTGATATTGAATACGAAATATTTCTGATTTTAATTTGTTAAATCCGTGTTCCAATGAATATCGGGGTTTTCTACGGCGTTGCCGGCACACCCCAACACTTCGGTTTTTGTTTCCTAAGAGTTTGAAGCAAAGGCTGATGAACGAGGTATATTATGAAATTTTTGCGAGGAAGCCTATCCCTTTTAGGTGTGGCCGCCAGCGTGGCGCTGTTAGCGTCTTGTGCAACTACAGGAGCCTCCGGAGCGGGATCAGCCGCTCCTGCTAAAGGCGCGATTGTCATTCCTAAGGCTACGGGAGCTATACCTGTAGATGGTAATGCCACGGGTTGGCCGGCGACGGCTGGTATCGCGATTAACGATGATGCCGATGGGGTTTCTGGAAACATTAAGCTTTGCTACGATGCTACCAATCTTTATGTTTTTGTTTCGGTGAACGGTGATAAGCCGATTAACTTCAATCATGGTAAAGATATATGGAATGGTAACGCTTTAGAGATTTTGTTTGGTATGGACCCCAATGCCAGCAAGTTTGAAGCTGCGATGGGTGACAAAGACTATCAAATCGGTCTTTCCCCCGGCAATCCCCGTGTAAAAATTGCCCCCACTAGCCATGACTGGACACATGCCAACGGCGATGCCGCGAGTGCCATGAAAGTGGTGATCACCGCTCAGGGCTACCAAATGGAAGCCAGTATTCCATGGAGCCATTTTGCCGGCTTTACTCCGGCCTCAGGTAAAACCTTCGCCGTCGACTTTGCTCTGGATGAAGCCTCTGGCATGGGCCTTTCCCGCGACAGCCAGTGGATCATGGATGGTAACGTTGACTACTACCATGTCCCCTCTCAGTGGACCAGTGTTGCGGAATTAGAATAAATTTTTTATTGGAGAAGACCATGAAGAAAATTTCTTGGATTGCAGCCGCTGCAGTTTCTGCCGCGCTCTTAAGTGCTGTTTCTTGCGCTTCTGCTCCTTCTGGAGATTCTGCTGGCAGCTCAAGTGCGGCTTCCGCTGGTGTTGTTATTCCTAAGGCGGCCGCGCCACTCACTATTGATGGTACGGATACAGGCTGGCCCGCTGCCGGCGTGTTCCCCATCAATGATGCCGATGCAGGGGTCACCGGCAAAATTCACCTCAGTTACGATGATACAGCGCTTTACATCAGCATCGATGTCACGGGCGTAAAACCGATCAATTTTCAAACCGGAAAAGATATTTGGAACGGAAACTGCCTGGAAGTCTTGTTAGGTCTGGATCCGGCTGAAAGTAAGTATGCCGCCGCGATAGGTCCGAAAGATTACCAAATCGGACTTTCCCCCGGCAATGCACGAAGCCATATCAACCCCTCCAGCCACGATTGGACCCATGGAACGGGTGACCCGGCTCAGGAAATTAAAGTCGTCCCCACAGCCCAAGGCTACCAAATGTCCGCTAAAGTCTTGTGGAGCCATTTCAACTACACTCCGGCTTCTGGAAAGACCTTTATGCTGGATTTTGCTTTAGACACAGCATCTGATCCTGGTTTGTCTCGAGATGGTCAATGGATCATGACAGGCAACGCCGACTTTTATCATACGCCGTCCCAGTGGACAACTGTGGCAAAGTTAGAATAGAGTCCTTTGTGAGGGCGGTTCCGGCTTCGGCCGGTTCCGCTTTTTTTTGAACTAATCTTAAATTATTAGAGAGATTTCAGGGGAATACGGAGATTTAAACAGGCCCCTTGTCCTTCGGGAGCATCTCCCACGGTCAAGATTCCCGAAAGCTGTGCCGCTCGGTAGCGAATGGTTCTGAGTTCAATCCCTTTTTCAGAAGCTTCCCGAAAACCTTTTCCGTTATCTTGGTAGGATAATTGTAATTCCCCAGGGATTTCTATGAGACGGAATTGAAGCCTTGTGGCTTTGGCGTGTTTGATGGCGTTTTGTACAGTTTCTTGGACAATACGAAAAACATGAAGTTGTTCTTCGAAATTTAAGCACGATCCTGCTTTCTGGGGATCGGCTTCAAAGTGACAAATTAGCCCGGTTTGTTTCTCAATCCCCATCAAAAACTCGTGAATAACTTCAGCAATCGGTACAAAGCCGACATCTTTGGGAAACAATCCTTTGGAAATGGCCCGGGCTCTTGCCTGAAGGGTATGAATCAAGTGAATAAGATCGTCCATTTCCGAGGGCGGTTTGCCTCGAGCGCGAACTTCATCGCGAACCATGCCCGCGTAAATTGAGAGTGCCGCAATTTGTTGGCAGACATCGTCATGAATTTCCATTCCGACCCGTTCACGCTCTTGTTCCGCAATCGTGAGAAGTTCCTTTTCCAGCTGTTTTTGTTGACTGATGTCCACCATGCAAAGGATATGCGACCTTTCGCCTCTTAAGGTGAGTTCTGCTCCGCTAGCGAGAATTTGATGAGAGGTTTGTTGAGAATCTTCAATCTTAAACTCTCGGATGGATTCTTTATTTTGGCCTCTTACCCACGATAAAAGTGGATTGATACTGGAAAGTAGGACGGTTTCATGGAGTTCACTTCCCTTAAGTTGAAGCATTTCACGGGCGGGTTGGTTCACAAATAAAACATGATTCGAGGGCTCGCTGATGATCAATAAGGGAATCGGCTGATTGTTCAGAATCGTCTCAAGGGCTTGGCGTTCCTGCTGAAGTGAGCCCTCCAACTGTCTACGTTGATGGACTTCTTTTTCAAGCTCCCTGAGGGCTAAGGTAAGACTTTGGGTGCGTAATTCCACAGCGGCTTCGAGTTCTTCGGTATGGTTGAGCAATTTTTCGGTCATGCGCAGGCGTTGTAAAGTATTGATGGAATGTGAGGCCACAATCCGAATCATTTGCATCAGTCGGGCATCGCATTGGCAGACAAAAACTCCTTGAAGTTCACCGGATACTAAAAGGAGAAAGGCCACATTGACTTCGCTGTTGTGAAGATGGGGGCTCATAGGGCCAATGAAATCTTTGGCACTGATTTTTTTGTTGACGCTAGAGAGAACTCCTGTCGAGCTTGGATAAATGGGAAGAACTTGCAAATAGTCATTTGAGTCAAAAAGTCCAAAGGCTAACCGGCTCACCCCTGCGACCTTAGAAAAATGAGTTAAGGAATTGACTAGTTCTTCAACAGACTCCGCCGCATTGATCGAAAGGCTGAAATCAGAAACCGCTGTTCGAAAGCGGTTATCCTGGCTTTGAGCGTTTGTCGATAAGGCCAGACGTTCCCGATAGTAGTCCAGGTGCGCATCTCGACTACAGCCGCAGGATTCTCGCAAGATGAGAGTTGTCGGAACAGTTTGCCGTATTGCCGAACGGGTTTCGGACGGGGGGGCAGAGGCTAATAAATCCAGAACAGCTTGTGCGGTGGCTAGGGGTTCCTGGCGAATCGTTGTTAAGGAGGGAACCTGCAGGGCCGCAAGTTCTACATCATCAAAGCCAGTCACGGCACATTCCGAGGGGACGGCAATTCCGGCTTCGGTGAGGGCCCGAAGGGCCCCAAACGCCATGTTATCGTTGCAGGCAGAAATCACGCGGGGAAAAGGTTGTGCCGTATCTTCAATTCGCGCTTTGACTAAATCATAGGCGATATCTTCTTGAAAATAGGCTCGTTGATATTCCACAAGGGCTTCGGGGTACTGCGCCATTTGCCGTCGAATGGCCTCTTCTCGCTGTGAGCCATCGAACGAATTCTCTGGGCCCAAAAGGAAGAGGAAATGCCGATACCCGTGGCTCACAAACAGATGCCGAATCATATCCTGCATGGGCTGTTCATTATCAACAGTCACTGTCGGCAAGGGAATGGCCGGTTGACCAATGACCACCCCGGGGCGGCGAGAAATCGCCTTGAGAATTCGAGCCGCCGAGGGCATGTCAGAATTGATCACCAAGGGATCAACGAGAAGGACATAGGCGTCAAATAAGCTATTTTCAGCCCAAGCGACTAAAACTTGGTCGATATCTGCACTGGGGTGCTCTCGCCAGGCGACATTGACAGTGAGAGCGCTCGTCGTGATACCGCGTTCTGAACAAAGCTTGGTAAGCGCCGTGATGAGGTTGAGCTGATACAGGTCGGCTGCATCTGTACAAATAATAGCTAGGTTCATGATCTCGCCAATACTCATACTGCCCCCTCCTACCGGCAAATTGTCAAGTTAATTGTTACCTTTGACTAAGGATGAACTATCTCCGAACCAGGAATTGTAGGATTTTGGTACAAGCGAACCCAGTCGACCTCCATTTTTGCGGGGAATAATTTATTGTCGACCCCGTGTTGTCCGCCCCAACTTCCCCCAATGGCCAAGTTCATAATGATGTAAAACGGTTTATCAAACGGCCATTTTCGCCAATCGTCCCCTTGTTTATGAAAGGTTAAGAAGGGATGGTCA
>DAIDJJ010000169.1:0-5161 GCA_027451385.1 Spirochaetales bacterium
ATTCTTTGGGGCGGTCGAGATCAAACTTTACAAATTCTTCCTTTTGGTAAAGCAGAAATTTCAACCATCGGGATTGTCTCAGGCGGTGCGACGTCTGAAGTTCGCGAAGCGATTGCAGAAGGACTAGACTTGTATATCACGGGTGACGCCGACCATACCATTTACCATGAGGCTTATGAAGCCGGAATCCATGTGATCTCTGGCGGCCATTATGCAACGGAAACCTGGGGAGTACGCCGATTAGCCCAAGTCATGACTTCGGAGACCGGTTTATCCACAGTATTTTTAGATTCTCCTACTGGATTGTAGTGAGGGAGGAAAAATGACTCAGAAAGCTCCCGTAAAGGGAAGAATTTTCCCCTTGATTTTGGCGGCTCTTTTGTTGATTGCGGATCAACTTACTAAAGCTTGGGTGGTTAAAACTATTCCCTTGGGGACCATGGCCTGGTCTTGGGGCGGAGATTTCTTTTATTTAACCCACCAACGTAACACCGGAGTCGCCTTTTCGGTAGGTGATGCTCTTCCGCCACAAATTCGAAGTGTTTTGTTTTTAGCGGTCCCTTTATTGGTCCTCATCATTCTCGGTGTCTTTTACTGGCGAGATAAGGGATTGCATGGAATTCAGCGTTGGGCCTTAGCCTTGATTTTAGGGGGCGGAGCTGGAAATCTTTTGGATCGTGCCTTCCGACCTCATGGGGTAGTCGATTTCTTAAGCTTTAAATTTTATGGCCTTTTTGGTTTAGAACGATGGCCTACCTTTAACGTCGCTGACTCTATGGTTGTGGTGGGCGTTGGGCTTCTCATTCTATCCTTTTTATTTTCAAGGAAACCAAAGTGAATAAGCGTGTGAACACTGTCTTATTTTTAATAGGCGCTGTGATTTTTATTCTGGTGCTGATGCTGTTCTACTTTTTAGCCTTTTTAGGCATAGGAGCCATCTTCTTGCCAGATCAGACGGGTTTTCTGGCGCAAGCCACTTGGGTAATTTTCTTTCTTTCGGCGTTAGCGGCAGCATGGTTTACCTACCGATGGCTTTTTCGAATATTTCGAGAAAGGATTCGTTTAGAGCGGTATTTTGACCCTTTTTTGTTCAAGGACAAATGGTTTTAAGGAAGGGCCTCTCAATAGCCGTCCGAAAGTGAACGGTTGATGTCTTTTTTAAATAACTCGCTGTAAACAAAACCACGATTTTTTAAAATTTCACGAATATCATCCGGAAAGGGAATGTTACGCCAGAAAATCCCTCGAATATCTTTATCGAGTTTTTGTGTTCCTTCACTCTCTTTGGTGATCCACAAAATATAATCTTGGATGAAAAACTCCCGAACATCCCCACGGAGCCCCCGGTCGGTGAACCATTGGTAATACCAACCCGTGATTCCTTCTTCCATCCAGCGGTATCCGGCTTTTTCTTTGGCGACTTGCCAGCGGAGGTCTCCTAGGGCAAATATTACGGCAAGTTTTAAATTTTTAGGGTACATAGGAACGGCAATTCTTCCCCGGCTTGTTGAGCGGTTGAATTTTTCAAAAGGCTCCCAACATAAACCGTATTCTCCGTACGAAGGCATGAGGATGACATGGGGAACAATTCTGGTCGCCATCCCTTTAAAAGTCCGTTGGAAAACCCCGGGGTCCAAGTGTTCGACTTCGGCCATAATGGTTAGCACATTTTCTCGTGTGCCGACGTCTTCTTGTCGAGGTGGCAGATATTGTTTCATCATCAAGGGAAAATGATTTCCCTGTCTACCGCAGGAGAGCTTGGCCATTTGCCGTATTGACCCCAACTCGCGTAGTGCCGTTTTAGTATCCACCACACTTCCCCCCGAGTCGTCTAGTTTCTGGCGAGCCTGGTCGAGTTCATCTTGAAATTTCTCAAGGTCCCCAAAACAGCTAGCAATTTCACGATCTAGAACGAGAAGGCGTTTAATGGTTTCTTGAAGGGAAGTTAAAGCCGACCTTTGACTATTATTATAGACATCCATGAGGTGCGGAAAACGAGGATTTTTTTCGTGTTCACGAAGAATCCCGGCGTCAGAAGACAATTTGTTTTCTAAATCGGTGAGCTCTTGCAACTTGATTTGAAGCAAGCCACTTTGAGCTTGGACTTGTCCCTGCAGTTTTTCGAACTTTTGAAGGGCTGCTCCATTGTCTTGGGCTTTTTTGACGGGCTTGAACTCTTCGTCCGTGGCCAAAGGTGTTACTTCACCAGAGCCAACTTTACGAAGCCATTCATCAACGTAATGGATAGGCTCACCGGTGCGGTTGTCCCACTTAATACAAGAAACCATCTGACGTTGTTCAGGGCTAAGTAAAGAAGGTAGGAGGGCCCCAAAGCGTAGGGCTAGGGCCTTCGGTTGATCCATTTTAGGGGACAGATCTCGAACAAGCGTTGCCAGAAAGTCCCACCAGGCGGGAACCAACCTTAAACGGGCCTGACCACGAGTTTCTGAGTCGGTGGCGTTCATAAGATCTGTCAAAATCTTGTGCACTCGAGAGGCGGTCTCGCCCCCATCTTTGAGGATAGTTTTGTAATAATCTTTGTTATCAAAATATGGCTGGGGAGGACCCCAAAACTCTTGAACAGGACTGAAGGTCTTCACCGTGAGGTCCACGTCTAGAGCAGGTTCTTTCGGTGTAGACTTGTTCGTCTTGGCCGAAAAAAGATCATCAAAGCTGGGGGTCTGTGAGTTGGGGGATGTGTCTTTTGTTGGGGGTGAGGAAAAGTTCAACAGTTCTGCGATCTCGGGGTCAATCTCCCCTGAATACTTCTCAGTCATGCTTTTCATTTTGTCGCAGTTACAAGTCGATGTCCAGAATAAAGTGAGAATTCCTGATAAGAAGATGAAAATAAAAAAGGAGTAGCAAGCTACTCCTTTTCTTTCTTGGAGCTGAGGGGACTTGAACCCCTGACCCCCACAATGCCATTGTGGTGCTCTAGCCAACTGAGCTACAGCCCCTTAACAGGAACGAACTATAGCCATCTTGTCACTTTTGGTCAAGCGGCTTGAACAAAGAACAATAGCAAATTTACCATGCTTTATTCTTTTTTCAGGAGTAGTTTTTGACACCTCGAGTCCTTTCAACAGGAATGGCTGTGCCCCTGCGTCGATTGTCGAACGATGATTTAGCGAAGACCCTAGATACTTCGGACGATTGGATTTTTAGCCATACCGGTATCCGGTATCGTTATATAGCTGCAGAAGACGAAACAACGTCAGATTTGGCGGTTCGAGCCTGTCAACAGGCCTTGGCACGGGCAGGGAAGAGCCCTGATGAAGTGGATATGATCCTAGTCGCGACGGGATCTCCGGATTACCCTGGGTTTCCCTCTTGTGCCTCCCTTGTGCAAGATAAACTTGGTTGTGGACACGCGGGGGCTATGGACGTTGTGGCGGCGTGTTCTGGCTTTGTTTATGCCATGGAAACGGCGCGATCCTTCCTTCTTTCTGGCACCTCTCAGCTTGTTCTTGTCGTTGGTGCCGAAGTGTTTTCTCGCATAGTGGATTGGTCAGATCGCTCGACTTGTGTTTTATTTGGTGATGGGGCCGGCGCAGTATTAGTGGGATCTGATGCAAGCTTGCCCGAAGGGAGTTTTCCGCCGTCTCTTTTAAGCTCAGATGGCTCTGGAGCAACCGCTTTAACAAGCTGTACCGCAACCTCACCTTTTGTTCACATGGAAGGTCGACGAGTCTACAATTTTGCTGTTCAAGTCCTCAAGGATTTAATCTTAGAGATTTTAGAAAAGAATCGGCTTACCATCGAAGAGATTCAGTGGATCGTTCCCCATCAGGCAAACCTGAGAATTATTGAAGCTTCAGCCAAAAGATTGGGTGTGCCTTCAGAAAAATTTTATATGAACATTCAAGAATATGCGAATACCTCTGGGGCTTCCATACCGCTTGCCCTAGCCGAGATGGATCAAAAAGGTTTGCTTCAGCGCGGAAGCTGGATATTAACGGTGGGCTTTGGAGCTGGCCTCACGGCGGGGGCAAATTTATTTCGGTGGTAAGGCTCTAGACAGAGGTTTTCTCCATTTTTCTTGCTTTCTTTGCCCGTACAGGTTACGATTCTTTCTATAAGACTTTTTGTCATAAAGGTGGTTTTCTATGGCTAAGCCCGATGGATACATAGAGATTCGGTTTGGACCAAGGTGGAAGTACATTTCCCCAGCTCGAATTTTTATCCAAAACTTCATTGCAATTGCCATCTCAGATCAGGCGAAGGCGGATGCTATCGCGATGGCGGCCTCAGAGCTTTTGGAGAATGCCGTCAAATATGGGGCCAGCGAAGATACGCATTGTATCGTTCAAGCCTTTCCTGAGACAGGATTGATAACAGCAAGCGTGACCAATCAGGCGACAGAACAAGGCGCAAAAGAGGTTTCCGGTCTCTTCAAGAAGATCATGGCGGGAGATCCGTTGGAAGCCTATATCATGCAAATGCGAGAGGCTGCGACTCGTTCGGATGGGAAGAGTCAGTTAGGTTTAGCTCGAATTCGCTATGAAACAGGGGCTAACTTAAAATTAGAGGTTTCACCAGAAAATCGTGTCACAATTACGATTGAGGTTCGCTAAGCGTTTAGCCTTGAAACAGGAAGAGAATTAACGAGGGAGTATTATGAATAAATTAGGTATCGACCCCATTGCCCAGGACAAAATCAAGATTGAAGTTCAAGATAACGGTCCGGATATGATCATCCGCTTTATCGGGGACATTGATATGGAAGATCCCAGTATCATCCTGGATCCTGTGTTTGAAAAGGTACACAGCGGAATGGTCTCGAAGAAAATTCCAGAAATTGTCGCTGACTTTAAGGGTCTCAATTTCTTGAATTCTTCGGGAATCAAAGCTGTGGCCAAATGGATTATGAAGTTGGCCATGTTGCCTGCGGATCAAAAGTATAGGATCAAGATTGCCCATAATAAGGCAATTACGTGGCAGGTTACGAGTTTGCCGACGTTAACCTTTCTTGTCCCAGGAGCTGTGAAAATAGAATGAGAAAATGGCTTACCCTACTTGGGGCAGCCGTATTCTGGGTTGTTCTCACAACTCTCTGGGGTGAAGTTGCTCGCTTGTTGCCACCGGGCCTTTTGACTTGGCTTGGTGGCATGGCTGTGGGAGCAATAGGTTTTGGCGTATTTGTGCGGCTGTTTTGGAAAAC